>CAMBZT010000016.1 GCA_945872405.1 Chitinophaga pinensis
GGGTTGGATTCAATGATTTCAAATCCTGAAAACGAATCCTTATAGGAGGGGAACAATACATAGCCACCTTTGTAAGAAGCAGAAATTTTCATGTTTAGATAGTCGCCAATAAACACAGTGTCTTTATCAAAAGAAATTTTAACTTCGGCAACTTGTGCATTTATTAACTTCGCCGACAGCAATAATATAAAAACAATAAATAGTAGAATCCCTTTTTTCATCTCCGATTGTTATCTTCTAGAACCCCTTTGACTAAAGAGATTCATTAATGTTTGAATGTAATTGTCGGTAGTTGATATTGACCTAAACTCCGCGCCAGACTTAACAAAAATGCTCTTGTTTTCGTCAACATGTTTTAAAAAACCCGCGTTCACTTTTTTTCTTAATTCACTATTTGAAGTATTTATCCATATTAGTTTATCGGTTTCGGCGTCTTTGATTTGCATCAAACCAACATCTGGCATGTTTTCTTCCATGTCGTCATAAATGTGAAGACCAATAATATCGTGCCTTTTTTTAGCAATTACCAAGGCGTCCTTGTATTCTGCACTCATAAAATCGCTCAAAATAAAGGCAATGCTTCTTTTTTTATTGATGTTATTGAAATGTTTTAATGCTAGAGCAAGATTTGTTCCATTAGAAGTTGGCTCGGTATTAATTAGCTCTCTAATGATTCTTAGAATGTGTGACTTTCCTTTTTTAGGGGGTATAAATTTTTCAATTTTATCACTAAAAAACAATACGCCCACTTTGTCGTTATTTGTGGTGGCTGAAAAGGAAAGAACGGCAGCAATTTCAGTAATCAAATCTGCCTTATATTTTAATTTGGAACCAAAGGCGCTAGACTTACTAATATCTACCAGCAACATAACCGTTAACTCACGTTCTTCTTCAAACACCTTCACAAACGGACTATTAAATCGTGCTGTTACATTCCAATCAATATTTCTTACATCGTCACCATAACTGTATTCTCTTACTTCGCTAAACGACATTCCTCTCCCTTTGAAAGCACTATGATAGTTGCCTGAAAAAATTTGATTGGATAGTCCACGAGTTTTAATTTCTATCCTTCTTACTTTCTTTAGAAGTTCATTTGTTTCCAATATTGGCTGGATTAAAATATTCTATAATGATTAAGGCACCTCTACCACGTTTAAGATGTCTGCAATGATTTGTTCTGTTGTAATATTTTCTGCTTCTGCTTCATAGCTCAATCCGATACGATGTCTCATTACATCATAACAAATAGCGCGAACGTCTTCAGGAATCACATAGCCCCTCCTTTTAAGAAAAGCATACGCCTTGGAAGCAAGCGCTAAATTAATGCTTGCTCTAGGAGAAGCGCCATAAGAAATCAATGGTTTTAATTTAGCAAGTTTATAATCTTCGGGTCTTCTGGTTGCAAAAACAATATCCAGAATATACTGTTCAATTTTTTCATCCATGTAAACTTGACGTACCAAATCCCTGGCCTTTAATATTTCTTTAGTATCACAAACAGCACTTAATTGTTTTGCAATTTGAGAAACGTTTTGGCGCATAATGAGTCTCTCTTCTTCTTTTAGCGGGTAAGTAATCACCACTTTCAACATAAAGCGATCAACCTGTGCTTCAGGCAACGGATAGGTGCCTTCTTGTTCAATGGGGTTCATTGTTGCCATCACCAAGAAAGGCTCCTCTAGTTTGTAGGTCTCTGCCCCAATTGTGACTTGTTTTTCTTGCATAGCCTCCAATAAAGCACTTTGTACTTTTGCTGGTGCTCTATTTATTTCGTCTGCTAAAATGAAGTTGGCAAAAACAGGACCTTTTTTAACCGAGAATTGATTTTCTTTCTGATTAAAAATAACCGTACCAACAATATCGGCAGGCAACAAGTCCGGGGTAAATTGTATTCTACTAAACTTCGCGTTTATTGTGCTTGCCAACGATTTAATGGAAAGAGTCTTTGCAAGACCCGGAACACCCTCAAGTAAAATATGGCCATTAGCCAAGAGCGCTACCATTAATCTTTCAATCATGTGTTTTTGGCCTACTATGGTTTTTTCAATTTCAAGATGAATTAAATCGATAAAACCACTTTCTTTTTGAATCAAGTCGTTGATGGCTCTGATGTCGTTTACGGGAAGTATTGACTCACTTATTTCGGTCATGTCAGTTTAAAATTTTATAAGCAAAGCTAATAAGAGAGGGCTTCTTGGGAGGTTAAAAATTGTTAAACCAATAAAAAAGATGTTTATAAACATCAAAATTTTTATTGTGAATTACTTTGCAATCTTAGTACCCGCTTTACCACCTATGGTTTTGGGATTTGTTTGGTGTCACCCAAAAGTTTTAGAAACATTATAGATGAAAGAAACGGGTTTGATAGAGGAAAAATGAATAATGGGAACACGCCTATTATGTTTGGTTTGTCTCTTTTCTTGGCGATAATGCGCTATCAAGATCGTTGTCAATTCCCTTAGCAAGTTTTTGTCAAGCAGATAAAAAAACGAACGAGGCTAACAAAAAAAAGATTAGGTGTTGCTTAGTTTTTTGACTTCTCATTTTAATAAATTTAATTGAATGATGATACTAATACGAGTGTAAAAAAGACATGTTTAATCTATGGAATTACAAAAAAACAACAAACTGCTTAACGGGACTTATTTTAATCTACACTGCATAAACACAGGTTGGTGATCGCTATTTTTAAAATCTAAGGAAAGGCCTCGAGTCTCAATGGCCTCCACATTAGGCGATAGTAGATAAAAATCGATGAGGGTGGTAAAGGTTTTGTCGGCATCAAAAGCTAAATTAAGCTTCCTGTTGGTGGCGATAGTTTTGTCAAAAACCCAATTCCAATCAGAAGGCATAAAATCTTTTTTGATAGTGACTAATACGTCTTCAATCTCTGCTAATTTAGCAAATGCATCCCATTGAAATCCTGGTGGACATTGGTTCCAGTCTCCTCCAACAACAATATAATTGCCCTTCTCGTACTCATTTAAGAGAAATGTTTTAAGGTACTCCATCTCTTGTTGTTTCATTGTGCCGTCATCGTAAGCTGAGTTATGAGTGTTCACCACGACCAAATCCTTCCCGTTTTTGAGAGAAAAGCGTGAAGCAAGGAAACATCTATCTAAATTAAACAAGCGCAAGGGCCAATCAAATTGTCCAGGAAACTGATAACGAACAACAGAAGTCGGGGCGTTTTTGCTGAAAGTGGCCAAACCGCTTTCAACATGTCCAATAGGGTCAAAGTATTTTTTAGGTACATACTTTACATTAAAGTTCAGAGCAAACGAGCCATAGTATTTATCTGTTAGGTTTTGTATAGCATCAAATTCATTCACATAATAACTTCGTTTTGAGTGCTTGTCCACCTCTTGTAAAAGAATAAAGCTAGTAGACTTGTTCTCTATAATAGTCTTTTTAATGCCACTGAGGTATCTGCTAACATTTTCTTTTGTTGAACGAACCATGTTGCCACCATCATAAAAAAAATCAGCTTCCGCACCTAAACCAGCGTATCCAATATTCCAAGTCATAAATGTAAATACCGAATCGGAAACCACTTCAGATTCTTTAGTTGTTGGTGTAATAGGAATGACAATTTTTTCTTCTGGTTTCCAGTCGTTTAAAGAGCCATAGACTAAAACTCCGATAACATATAGACCAAAGATTAATAAAGGGCTAATCAACAATAGAATCATTTTGTATGTTTTCTTTTTTTTCATAATGAAACCTTGTCCTCAAAAATACAATAAAATCAAGAAAGGAAAATATTTTTTAAATTAACCATTGGATTTAAAAAAATGTTACTACCTTTACTAACGAACGTTAGTTAAGAAAAATGATTATAACAGACAGGAAGAAGCAAATTAGGCAAGTAGCACAAAACATGTTTCGTAGTAAGGGTTATGGAGCAAGTAGCATGCGTGACTTAGCAAAAGAGGTTGGTATTGAGGCGGCATCACTATATAATCACGTATCCAACAAGGAAGAAATTTTAAAAGATATATGTTTTCAGATTGCAGATGAGTTTTTTGAATCAATAAAAGAGATTGAACAAACCAAGGGGAAGCCAAAGCAAAAACTAGAAAAGGCAATAGAAAACCATGTCATGGTGATAGCTAGAAATATTGATGCTTCAAGTGTTTTCTTTCACGAGTGGAAGCATTTAAGTGAGCCATTTCTCACCGACTTTAAGCATTTACGAAACAAATACGAAAAGACCTTTGTGAATTTAATAGAAGCAGGAATCGAACAAAAACAGTTTAGAAAAGCGGAAGTAAAAATTGTTGTCTTCACAATATTCTCAGCGCTTAACGCTACTTATGATTTGTATAAGCCAAATGGGAAGTTAACAGCAAAAATTATCGCAAAAGAAATTTCAAGTATTATTATTAACGGATTAAAATAATTAAGATGTACGGAAATACATTTATGACAGCCGAGGAGGCAAAGCAAATGGATCAAACACAAGACAATCCTCAAAAATTAATTGCCTTCGAAGCACGGATTGAAAGAGGAGAAAAAATTGAACCAGGCGATTGGATGCCAGTCGACTATCGAAAGCAATTGATTAGAATGATTGAGCAACACGCCCACTCTGAGATTGTTGGAGCTCTTCCTGAAGGGACATGGATAACACGTTCGCCTGGCTTTAAAAGAAAGTTAGCACTCATCGCCAAAGTACAAGACGAAATAGGTCATGGACAATTACTTTATAGTGCCTGTGAAACACTAGGAAAAACAAGAGAAGAAATGTTGGACGACTTATTAAGTGGTAAAAGCAAATACAGCAACGTGTTTAATTATCCAGCAAAGACTTGGGCAGACATGGCAGTGATTGGGTTTTTAGTGGATGGTGCTGCTATAGTGAATCAAGTAATTAATTCGAAAGGCTCTTATGGTCCGTACTGTCGTGCATTAGAAAGAATTTGTTTCGAAGAATCATTCCACTTAAAACAGGGCCACGACAATTTTGTCTTCTTAGCTACCGGAACAAATGTGCAAAGAGAAATGGTTCAAGAAGCTTTGAATCGATGGTATATACCTTTGCTTCATTTCTTTGGTCCGTCAGACAAAACATCTGTTCATTCCGAAAAATTAATGAAATGGAAAATAAAATTGGCGACTAATGACGATATGAGAAACCAATTTCTAGATCAGTATGTGCCAAAAATTAGGGAAGTAGGATTGACATTGCCTGACGAAAAGTTGAAAAAAAATCTAGAAACTAACAAATGGGAATTTTCTGATCCAGATTGGGACGAGTTTTATAGAGTGGTAAATGGCGATGGACCTTGTAACAAAGAAAGACTGGAAGTGCGCAGATTCGCTGAAGAGCAAGGGAGATGGGTAAGACAAGCTTTAGTGAATCCCCAGGATAAATATGTAACACCATTTGCATAAGACTATTTAGATAAAAATACAACATTATGAGTAACGAATCATTAGATCCAAGAATAAGAAGACTAGACCTCGAACATGTAAAAAATGGTGTACAACCAACCAACTCACATTGGATAACATTTGAGGTTTTTCATCAAGAAAAGCGAGGTAGACAAGCGATTCACGTGGGAATCGTTCACGCCCCTTCTCCAGAAATCGCACTTATGTTTGCAAAAGAACAATACGCAAGAAGAAAGAGTACTAGCAATCTATGGGTGGTAAAGAGTTCTGAGGTTTTTACTTTTGCTAGTGAAGATGAAGATATTTTTGAAACGACACCAGATAAGACATTTCGGGAACCTGGTTTTTATAAGGTTCGAGACAGAATAGAAGCTTACAAAAACAAACATAGCTAAATTTTAAAAAGAAGAGCAATGAAGAATTTAATTTTAAAAATGGCAGATGATGCATTAATTATTGGTCATAGAAATAGCGAGTGGACAGGTATTGGTCCTCTTCTAGAAGAAGATATTGCTTTTTCGTCAATGAGCCAAGATAAAATTGGTCATGCGTGGGCATTATACAGAATTTTAAATGAAGAGCTTGGAGGTGAAGACCCAGATAAAGCGGCATTTAATCGATCTGTAAAAGACTTCACTTGTTGTCATTTGGTGGAATATCCGATTGGTGAATTTGATTTTAGCCTTGTGAGACATTTCTTAATGGATAAAGCAGAATTTCATCGATATGACTTATTGCTTCAATCTTCATTTTTACCACTTGTAAATTTAGCAAAAAAGGTGAAGGGAGAAATTAAATATCATGTAATGCACGCAGATACATGGATGCAACAGTTGGCGAATGGCAATGAAGAGAGTAAAGCTCGAATTCAATCTGCATTAAACCTAGTCTACCCAATTGCATTTAGTTTATTTGAAAAGCAAGACGATGAGCAAGCAGTAATTGAGCAAAAAGTTTTTGTTGGAGAGGATGTTTTAAAAAGTATTTGGGTAGATGATATTGCCAACCGAATCAAAGAATTTGGACTCACCATACCTTCAAGCATCGATTCCTCTGCTCACCTTGGGGGCCGAAAAGGGTACCATACAGACCATCTCGAACCGCTGCTAAAAGAGATGACAGAAGTTTTTGCAATAGACCCTAATGCCGAGTGGTAACTAACTAAAATCATTAATAAAAGGAAGCAAAATGATTATTGATACAAACAAAGATGAAAAAATTTGGTTAGCCCTTAATGAAGTACAGGACCCAGAAATTCCTGTTTTGTCTTTGGTTGACTTAGGAATGATCTCAAAAGTAGATTCTTCCAATGCCCATTCTGTAAAGGTATACATGACTCCTACCTTCACTGGCTGCCCCGCAATCAATATTATGAAAACAATGATTGTTTTGAAATTATTAGAGCATGGATTTGAGAATGCTGTAGTAATTATTGATACAGAAAATATTTGGAGCACTGACAAGATTTCTGAACTTGCAAAAGAAAAATTAAAAAAATTCGGAATTGCGGCGCCGAATAAAAAATCTTGTTTGGTAGAGATGTCAGACTTGAAAGACGTGCCATGCCCACATTGTGGAAGCAATTACACAACATTAAGATCTCCTTTTGGTTCTACGCTTTGTAGAGCAATGCATTATTGTAACAATTGCAACCAAAGTTTTGAGCAGTTTAAGCCAATCTAAATATTTTGTTAAAAAAGCAATCTCTGGTTGTTTCTAATTACTTTGCGAGGTATATTTGTTATATATTTAATCTCAAATAAAAATTAAAAGAACATGAAAAAGATAATTTTACTATCAATTGGTTTATTTTTAGGTGCTGCCACAATCAATGCACAAGCGATTTCATCAGACTGCAAACAGACTTGTGAAATAACAAAAATAATTGAGGAAGGTCCGTTTTTGGGTGTGCAAATTATTAATGGCCCAAGAAACATGAATGCTCAAATTTTAAGAGTTATTGAAAACACTTCTGCCGAAAGAAACGGATTTATCGTGGGAGACATCATCACAAAAGTTGATGCAACAAGCATTCTTGATAATTTTCACCTAGTTTCTGTGATTGGAGAATATCAGCCAGGTGACAAAGTGGTAATCAATTATATCCATGAGGGAATTGAAAGTTCAATGAAAGTTAAATTGGGAGCAAAAATTACTAGAGTGGTAACAGAACAAATTTGTTGCGACGAAGTAAAATCAGTAAATGGTTCTATAGATGAGCTATTGATTTATCCAAATCCAGCAACTAGCAATGTTACCTTAAAAACTAAAGAAGTGTTTAGTGGTAATGTAAACATTATGGTTTATGATTTGCAAGGCAAAGAAGTATTTTCTTCTGCGGTGAAAAGTGAGGGTAGATTTAATCAGTCAATTGACGTTAGTTCATTATTAGCTGGTCAATATTTTGTTAAGTTGAATAATGGAACAAGCAATTACACAGAAAAACTGTTTGTAACTAAGTAATTTGTTTTAGTGAATTATAAAAAATGCCAGCAATTTTTGCTGGCATTTTTATGTTAGTATTTTTTAACAAAAACGGATAGAATCAACGTCACAAATGCATTAGTTGAGGGGTGGTTATTTTTATCTAACATCTCATAGGTAACATTACATTGAGCCAATATTTGTCCTACTGCCATCTTAGCCCACAAAGCTTGTGTTGTCTTTTCTAATATGTTTATTCATCCGGCTATCTCATTGCAATCATTGAGATTAAAAACGTTCTTCACATACGAGTTTTTAGTCAATTCAAAATCTATTTTGTAAGTAACCCGATTTCGATTAATCTTTCAGTTAAATATTCTCCAGCAGTAATTGGTTCATAGGCAAGAGGGTGCTCTTTGCTGATGCAAGACTCAAGGCAAGACAAATCCATTTCACTTCTAGGGTGCATAAAAAATGGAATTGAATATCGGTGTGTATGCCATAGTTCTCGTCTTGGATTCACAACACGATGGGTTGTGGAGCTCAATTTGTTGTTTGTTAATCTTTGTAACATATCTCCTACATTCACTATTATACAACCTTCTGGTGCGGTAATGGGCAACCATTCGTTGTTTTTGTCTAATAGCTGTAACCCTTCTGCAGAAGCACCAACCAACAATGTAATTAAATTAATATCTTCGTGTTGTTCTGCTCTAATGGCAGATGCTGGTTCAGAAGAGATAGGTGGATAGTGGATTGCTCGTAGGATGCTATTTCCGTTGTGAACGTGTTTGTCGAAATAATTTTCGTCAATTTTAAGATAATTAGCAATTGCTTGGAGCATAATATTTCCAGTTTTTTCGAATGCTTTATAGAGGCTAACTCCTAGTTCATTAAACGAGTCTATCTCTTTTACCTTTACGTTATCAGGATATTGGCTCTTTATAGGGTCATTATCTTCCACTATTTGTCCCATTTGCCAAAACTCTTTTAGGTCCGGCGCCTCAGATCCTTTGGCGTGCTCTCTACCAAAAGAAGTATAACCTCTTTGACCAGCGAGTTCTTGGATTTCATATTTTAATTTTTCTGTAGTTGGCAAAGTAAAGAACTCTTCTACTTTTCTGTAATATTCATTCACTACCTGGTCGGGAATACCGTGATTTTTAACTGAAACAAAACCAAATTCTTCGTAAGCTGTTCCAATAGCTTTGATAAAGTTTTCTTTAGTCGAAGGGTTGCCGTTGGTGTAGTCTGTTAAGTCGACAATCGGAATAGTGTGTTGTGCCATAAGATAGTTTTTAAAAATATAAATAAAAGTAATTAAAAAATAGAAGCTATGGTTCGTTATTCAATAAGGTTGCTTCGTTTATTATTATCCCTTGCTTAATATGATGCAATCTAAGAAAATCTAGAGCTTTTTCTTTGTTGGTAATTGTCATTACATTTCTCTTCAGTGAATAAGTTTGAATGACATCTAGTTTTTGTTTTTGAATAAACAAGACTGCTTCGTGATTTTTGGCGGCATCTTGGAACAACACATTACTCGTTAACGTTTTTGTTTTATGGAGCACCAAGTCGGAGTTCATAATCCAATATTCAACAACCATTAAACAACACATAGCAATAATTGATACATTTATCCATTTTGGCTTAACACGTCTGGTAAATAAAATTTTGTGAAATAAAATTCCTACAATCACAGACAAGCCCAAAGACCCATATAAAACTGTAAAGTCTTGATGAGAATATTCAAGAAAAATGATGTGCATAAAGAGAATAGTGAAGCCAGAAAGAATAATAAATCGATATCCGTTTCTAGTGAAGATAAAATTCGTTTTTTTCTTGCTCATTACAAAAAAGAAAATTCCAAGTAACCATAAATAAATCAAATTATAGTGAAAAAGGTAGTTGAGTAAAACCGTCTTTATATTCATTAAAACGCCACCAATATTAGCAAAAAAACCAGAACGTCCAACAGGTACTGTCCCACGAACACTATATCTTACAAGCATTTCTCCTAGATAGGATTCCAAGCCATTGATTTGTGCGTATTGGTAAACAACTAGCGAAAGAACACCCACGGTAACCATAAGTGTGGTGAAAATAAGAGATTTAAATCCACTAACGAATTGAAGTTTCCATGCACTATATATCATGACAACCGCTGCAAAAACAAACCCAAGCCATGAGGTATAGCACATCATGGCTAGCACAATAGTATACCAAAATAAGTATTTGGGAACATTAAATTTTTCCCGCATAATCATTTTTAAAGTAATGTAATTCATGATGATAAAAAACAACATTACAAGCATGTCGCTCATATATACATTGCTTTGAAACCAAAGCGTTGCAGGATTAAAAAGATATACACAATAAGCGATAAACGCAGGATAGAAAACCCTACTCCTACCCTTCTTTATACATAACAATCCTACTATTAAATAGACAAAAAATGCAGACAAGAAATGACAAAAAAGATTCATTGTTTGAAGCCCCAAAACATTAGGTTTTTGACCTATTACGTTAAAAATAAGATAAGGGATATAATAGGCCAAAGGTGGATGCGAAACATAATAAAAATTGCCGTTTTTATCCATCATTTTGCCAGACGTACAGGCATTGTTATTGATGAATTTGTCCGTCTTATTTTGCCAGCTCATCACAGGATTGTAGCCATAGTTTTTTATACCTCCATCCCACCAATTTTCCAACACAGTTAAGGTAACGGCAGTACAAAATTCATGATGGTGAGCTAATGGCCGATTTATATTTGGCATGCGTACCACAACGCTAAGCAAGAACGTGATGATTAAAAGGGGTAATGTTTTTTTGTAAAAATCTTTCATTGAAAACTAATTAAAATTTAGGTCTGGCGGTCCCAATAGAAAAGTTACAAAGAAGCTGATAAATAATCAGCTACGGAGTAAGCCTTCCATAGCTTCTGGCAAATGGAATTGTTTCTCTAATGTGATCTAATTTACAGACCCAAGATACAATTCTTTCTAAACCTAAACCAAATCCACTATGAGGAACCGCACCAAACCTTCGAAGATCTAGGTACCATTCAAATGCACTCATAGGTAATTTGTGTTCATTTATTTTTGAAAGAAGCCTGTTAATATCTGTTTCTCTTTCGCCGCCACCGACTATTTCGCCATATCCTTCTGGTGCAAGTACGTCTACTCCTCGGGCCAACGAAGGGTTTTCGTTATCTGCTTTCATATAAAATGCTTTAATTTCTCCTGGCCAATTATACACCATAATAGGTGTACCAAACAATCTTGTAAGAATGGTTTCGTCGCTTCCACCAAAATCGCTATCAAAAGAAAAACTTTTAGCGCTTTCGTACCACCCAGGGATGTTTTCTAATAACATATCCAAATCCTTATTGGCATTTTTTAGTTTATCTATTGCAGATTGATTAAAATTAATTTCTCCTTTTTTTAAATTCCCGCTTGAAATTTTAGTTTCGCGTTCTGTGATTTCTTTCCGATTGTTATCTGCTTTTTCGTTGACATCTATCAAGTCTTGTTCTAGCATTTTTAATGCATTTTTTCCATTGACGTCTTTTTCTCCACGTAAGATTTTTACAGCTTCATGATGTGTGATCCGTGGAAATTTTTCTTTTACCTTCTCTAGCATTGAAGTGTCTCTTTCAAGGGTTTCCATTTCAACCTTGCAATGGACCAAAACATCTGCAACAACATATTGAATAAATTCTTCAATAATATCCATATCCATATCCAAGTCATAAAACGCCATTTCAGGTTCAATCATCCAAAACTCAGACAAGTGTCTTCTTGTTTTAGATTTTTCTGCCCTAAAAGTGGGTCCGAACGTGTAGATAAGACCTTGCGCCATTGCCATTGCCTCACCATATAACTGCCCTGACTGCGATAAATAGGCGGGTTCACCATAAAAGTCAGTAGCAAATAAATCAGAAGTTCCTTCGCTAGCATTACAAGTGAAAATAGGAGCATCCATCTGTACAAAGCCTTTACTTTGAAAAAAATTATGAATGGCAAAAATAATTCTATTTCTTACCCTCATGATAGCCCATTGTCGACGAGATCGCAACCACAAGTGTCTGTGATCCATTAAAAAATCTGGTCCATGTTCTTTGTTAGAAATTGGGTATTCTTCGGCGACACTTATAATTTCAACATTGGTTCCTTGTATTTCAAATCCCCCGATTTGTTTTTCGTCTTTTACAACATTTCCAGTAATGGCAATAGCACTTTCTTGAGTAAGTCTTTTAATGGGTTCAAATTTTTCTGCTCCAATCACATCTTCGCTCACCACACATTGAATAAATCCCGAGCCGTCTCTTAAAATGATAAACGCAATTCCCTTGCTGTCTCGTTTGTTTGACACCCAACCTTTTAGTGTAACAATCTTGCCTTCGTCCTCTGCTATTCCTTTGATATATCTCATAAAATTCGATTATTTAATTCCGGCACTAAAATAAGTATTCTTATTGTATTAGTTTTGTCCAACCTAATTATTTTGTTACTTTAATCCATGTTAAGACAAAGTTTAAATCAAAAGCTGCTTCAGAAGTTGTCTCCGCAACAAATTCAGCTGATGAAATTATTGCAGGTCCCTACCGATCAACTCGAGCAACGAATCAAAGAAGAGCTAGAAATAAATCCAGCACTAGAAGAGGCAAGAGAGGATAATTTTGACGACTCACCTCTAAACGAGCGCGAGGAGAGCGATACATCTGATGACGACTTCGATTCAGTAAAGGAGGAGATGAGTGATGAAATAAACATATCGGATTATTTTGACGAATCAGACGACTCGGCCTCCTACAAATATAATAGCCAGGAATATAGTCCAGATGACGATGAAGATCGCTCTACGCCAATTCCAATTAACGTTTCCTTTCATGAATACCTATTACAGCAAATTGGCTTAGCAGAACTCGAAGACAAAGATTATCTTATTGCCAAACAACTTATTGGAAGTGTTGATGAGGACGGCTACATTCGGCGAGAGATAGAATCAATAGTGGACGACTTAATGTTTAGTGCCAACCTAAATGTAACTATACTAGAACTAAAAGCGTTACTTGAAGAAATTCAAAAACTTGAACCACCAGGTGTTGGAGCTCGCGACTTGAGAGAGTGTTTGTTGTTGCAGCTACATAGAATCGAGCATAAAAATGTTTCTATAAATTTGGCAATAGAGATTTTGACAGATTATTTTGATGAGTTTTCAAAAAAGCATTATGAAAAACTGCAAAAACAATTTGACGTAGACGAGAGAATGATTAAGCGAGCAATGGACGAAATATTGAAGTTAAATCCTAAGCCAGGTAGTGCTTATAATGAAGGAGGCGCAAAAACAACGCAACATATTATACCAGATTTTTTGATTGAAAACACAAATGGTGAATTAGTTTTAAGATTAAATAGTCGAAACGCCCCTGAACTAAGAGTAAGCGAATCATTCAAAGAAATGATGATTGATTATAATAAAACAAAAGAAAAAAGTAAACAACAAAAGGAGGCAGTGTTATTTATTAAACAAAAAATTGATGGCGCAAAATGGTTTATAGATGCCGTAAAACAGCGGCAACAAACACTTCTAAAAACCATGAAGGCAATCATGGAATATCAATATAAGTTTTTTGTCAGCGGCGACGAAACAGACTTGCGTCCAATGATTCTCAAAGATATCTCAGCAGTCACAAACCTTGACATATCAACAGTTTCAAGAGTTTCAAACAGCAAATACGCGCAAACAGAGTATGGAACTTTTTTATTAAAAAAATTTTTTTCAGAGTCTTTGACCACAGATAGTGGAGAAGAGGTAAGCACGAGAGAAGTAAAAAAGATTTTGACAGATCACATCTGCTCTGAGGATAAAAACAAACCACTAAGCGACGAAAAACTTACACAAATTTTGAATGATGCGGGTTATAACATTGCAAGAAGAACCGTAGCAAAATATAGAGAACAGTTAAACATTCCGGTTGCAAGACTTCGAAGAGAACTATAAGTCGGTCGAAATAACTTTTTAAATTTAGAAGTAAATGGTCAATAATAGCGTTAATTTAAAGATTGAAGAGGACGCCTCGGAAGGACTATTTTGGAGGGTTCTAGCAAGATTCTTTAGCAATGTTCTTCACCCCTTTTTAATACCTAGCCTCTGCGCGGTTTTGTTGTTTTACCTAAATCCTTTTCGATATGGGGTGATGGAATGGAAGCAAAAAGTGCTTACCGTTTTCATAGTTTTTGCTTTTACTTGTGCTTATCCAGCTATCGCGATTTTCGTGATGTATAAACTAAAGATGATTTCGGCAGTTAATTTGCGAAGAAGGAAGGATAGAATTATTCCATATGTAGTTGTGCTCACTTTCTATACTTGGGTTGTTTATATGGCATTAAAACCAGGTACACTCAATTTTTTGCCGAACGATTTTTTGTTCTCTCACTTGATGATTGCTCTATTGATTGCAGGCTCAATTTCTTTTGTAGGAAATAATTTTTTGAAAGTGAGCATGCATATGTTAGGTCAAGGAGGTTTAGTTGGTTTTTTGTTTTTTACAGCATCCTACTCCTCATTTAATATGCAATGGTATTTCATGTTGGCGATTTTGTCGGCTGGCTTATTAGGCACGTCTCGTATTGTCTTAAAGGCACATACATTGTCTGAAGTATTTGCTGGTTTCTTGATAGGGTTTTTTAGTCAATTTGTGGCATTTATCATCTTTCCTATATTCGGCATCTTTTCATAACATTTAAAAACAATAAAATGGCTAACTATACTTGTATTCTTTATCAGGTTGAAAATGGAATTTGTACAATAACACTCAATCGCCCCGATTCATACAATTCTTTTAATAATGAGATGAGTTATGAGTTAATTGACGCTCTGAAGACAGCAGAAAAAGACGAGTTGACGAGGGTTGTCATACTCGCTGCCACAGGAAAAGCCTTTTGTAGTGGACAGGATTTAAAAGACAGAACGCCAGGTAAAGAAATTGATTTTAGAGAATCCTTAGAAAAGAGATATAACCCAATTATTAAGGGGATTAGAAACCTTTCTAAACCCGTTATCTGTAAACTACAAGGGGTGGCAGCTGGAGCAGGTTGTTCTCTGGCTCTGGCTTGTGATTTAATAATTGCCAGCAAAGAAGCAACTTTAGTTGAAGTTTTTGTGAATATTGGCTTGGTATTAGATTCGGGTTCATCTTACTTTTTACCTCGATTAGTGGGTTATCATAAAGCATTTGAATGGAGTACATTAGGTACAAAAATTACAGCTGAAGAAGCACATAACGTAGGAATAATCAATAAAATTACTAACCCTGAGGATCTTGACGCTCTGGTGGAAGAATATGCTCTGAAGTATGCAGTCGCTCCAACTAAAGCAATCGCTTTAATTAAAAAAATGTTGAATAAAGGAATGAATGAAGACTTGGAGACAATGCTCGAATATGAAAAGCATTGCCAAGTAATTGCAGGAGCAAGCAGTGATTTTAAAGAAGGAACATCTGCGTTTCTTGAAAAGCGTAAGCCTACTTTTCTCGGGAAGTAAATCGTAACCTAGAAGGTTTTAGAGGGTAAACTCCTAAAAAATTATTGATAAGAGAGTTTGAATAATCTATTTCGAAGAGAAAGAAAAAACGATTTGTATTTGAACCAAAGAATGGAAAGAATCATTATCGATATCATAGTCTAAATTTTATTTTTTTGAAAGACAACTATGCGTTGAATATAAGAATTGAATTGAATTTATAAACCGGACATGTTTTGTGTTAATCTCTGCTATAGGTATTCTTTAATCGGCAGAAGCTATTGACACTCCTTCTGAATCCTTTGTATTGCTTACCAATTTTTGAACCATTTTTCTTCTAAAAGAATAGACAACGGTTTGATTTTTTTCTTTATTGATGTTTTTTGATCCACCATAAATTACATATATATTTCTGTCCCAGTTAAACTGGTAATGGTATTTTATTTCTGCACAATTGTTTTTGTATAAATCTTTTTCAATTTGCATTTTAAAATCATCAAAGTATTTGTAGTTTGATAAATCAAAACTTGAAGTCTTCTTGTTGATAGGAACTTCAACATAGTCTTTATTTGTTCCGTTGCTGATGAACAATGTAACTCCGACATCATTAAAATTACCTACCTTGTCCCACTTGTCCTGATGTCTAAAGTTTCTTCTCATCAACTCGCAGTTTACGTATACATTACCAATGCTGATATAATCTTCCAAAGGCACATTAACATTGTTTTTAACAATTACAGATTTTTCAGAAGCGAGTATAGTGGTTTCTTTTACAAGAATTTCGCCAGCGACCTCAACAAAGAGTTTAAAAGTTAGTTTCTCCTTTGAGCCAACATTTTTGTCATTTATAGAAAAATTAGCACTATTTCTGAATGTTTTTAAAAGGCTTCCATCTTCTGCGAAAATCTCCACCCTATATTCGGAAGCTTTCACTTCCTCTGTCGAAATTTTAGACATAGCCTTAAAGGAAACAGAAAAATTGTCCCAATTATTTTGATGTAGACTGAAGTTACTAAGTTTGTAATCAGAGAAATCTTCAGCCTTTACACTATTGAAAGCAAGTAGAAGAATAAGAAGAATGGTTGTTGCGTTTTTTGTATAGTTAGGTTTCATCATAGTAATATTTATAATGATCTATACGAGGCTTATTTTAAAAGGTTACTCTATTTGATAGATTTTAGAGCAGCTTCTAGTTGATCTTCAATTTGTAGCGTCAGTACGTGATAAAACATGAGAAAATCAGCAAAGAGACTCCAAATAGGATATTTAAAGGTGGCGGGCTTGTTTTTTTGAAAGAAGAAATGGCCAACCCAGGCAAAACCATAGCCGAATATTGGGATTAGCAAAAGGAAATACCCATTCTTACTAAGTATAGAATAAATAAGGAGGAATACCACTAGTAGAGTCCCAATAAAATGTAACGCAATATTAATTTTGCTGTTGTGTTGAGTGAGGTAGAAAGGATAAAAATCTTTAAAGGACCTATATTCTCTGGAAGTCATGTATGTAAAAAATTAAGATTATTGAGCTTAGTCCACCAATCTTTTTGCAAAAATAAATTTTTTCGACCAGTAGTTCGTCCAATTATTGCTATCTGTTCTGTCGATTCGAACGCCTTCACTTGTTGAAGCGTGAATCATTTCTACTACACCATTTCTATTGGAGTATACCATACCGACATGAGAGATGTGATTAGAGCCGTCCTTAGATTTATACCCAAAAAACATTAAATCACCTTTAATGGCCTCCGTTAGTTTAACGATATTCCCTAATTGAGATTGAAGAAATGCGTTATGTGGTAAAATCATATCAAAGTATGCGAAAAGAAACTGTGTAAAGCCGGAACAATCAAAACTTGATGGGCCAGAAGAAGCATACTTATAAGGAGTTCCAACAAACGGAAAGGCTTTATTTACAATGGTTTCACGCAGACCATCCAAGGAATCTAAGTAACCAACCATTGTGTGAAGAACAGATGGTTTTG
The DNA here is from genome assembly GCA_945872405.1 of Chitinophaga pinensis. Classification (GTDB taxonomy): domain Bacteria; phylum Bacteroidota; class Bacteroidia; order Chitinophagales; family CAMDFR01; genus CAMDFR01. The sequence continues at coordinate 17,339 of CAMBZT010000016.1, forward strand.
CTGTCTGGTCTGAGAATAGTACCGTATCTGACTTCACTTGTGAAAAGCTATTTGCTTCGCTACAGATGAAAAATAGAAAACAGAGTATGGGGGTTCTGTTGATATGTTTAAACTTCAAAAACGTCATATTTATAATCACAAAGATAAGAATATCAGCTACAAAAATGAATTTTTGCCCTTGTTTTAACAATTTTAACTATTTGATTCAAAAGCCCACCTAAAATAGAGAAAAAAAAACAACTTACAACGAAATTAATTAATTATCTATATATGTGTCTTTTATATATTTATATATATTATATTCTTTATTGTAATTAGATTTTATGTCTGACATAATTTTGGTTAATTCAATGTCCTTCATTTTGCTTTTTTGTATTAAACGATACACTTTACAAGCTAATAAATATATCTTTTTTTCGTTCATCTCCTTGTTTTGAGTGATTAGTTTTTCTAATAGATCGGCCATTTCAACTATGCCCCCTTTGCTTGTTGCTATTGTTTTTACAATGGGAATTGGTTGGTAATTACTCCGATACATCAACATTTGTTGGAGACTATTAAAAATGGCGTCAGCCCCCTCTCTATCTGCTTTGTTAATAATAAACAAGTCAGCAATTTCCATTAATCCCGCCTTCATGTTTTGTATGTGATCACCAGACTCTGGCACCAAAACAACTGCAGTGTGATCTGCAACTCCAGCAATATCTACCTCGCTTTGGCCTACTCCTACTGTCTCAATAATAATATAGTCAAAACCTGCACTCTTTAATACCTCAACAATATCAATAATTTTATCAGAAAGCCCACCCAGCGACCCCCGTGTAGCAATAGATCTAATATAGAGATGGTCGCTTTTGTAATGTTCCAACATTCGTATTCTATCACCCAAAAGAGCACCATAATTAAAAGGAGAGGATGGATCGACGGCAAGAACAGCAATTTTTTTCCCTCGAAGCAACAATAATCTGACATATTCGTTTACCAAGGTGCTTTTACCAGCACCAGGAGGCCCAGTGAAACCAATTACAGGGATGTTTTTTTGTTGTAATTGAAGTAGTATTTCTTCGGCGCCTTCTAACTCGTTTTCAACAATACTTATGGAGCGGGCGATAGCTCGATAATCACCTTTTAGTATATTAGCTATCAAGAAATCTCGATTCATCATATTTATCGATACTTGATTAATTGGAGGTGTTTCTATGAAGCTTAACTCTGATGTTTTGTGCGAGAGTTTCAAAACAGCATTCTTTTCTCACTTTCATGGATAGAAATTCTTTGAAGCTTTTTTCTATCTTGTACTTTTCCAAACAACCTTCGCATTGATTAATCTCCTTTAAAAAGAAAATTTCTTCCTCTGAAGTTAACTCTCCGTCTAGAGCCAAAAATACTTTAGAAAGAATCTTGTCACAATTATGAGGTATCATGTTTTTTTCCATAGATGTTAACGATTTTCTTTATATCCTATCTTAAGCGCGTATTCTCTTAGTTTTTCTTTTAACATATTCCGCGCCCTAAACAATCTAGATCGCACTGTACCTATTGGTATGTCTAGAATTTTTGCCAGTTCCTCATATGTAAAACCTTCTATATCACAAAGAAGGATAATAGTTCTAAAATCTGAAGGAAGACTATTTAAGGCAATAGTAATTTCGTCACCCATCATGTTTTGAAAAATTTCCTGTCTTAAATCTAAGCTTCCGACATAACTTGCATCATCGCTTTCATGATAATTTATGACATCTTCAAAGTCGACACTAGTTGGCCTTTTAATTTTCTTTCTGTAATTATTAATAAATTCATTTTTCAATATCTTAAATAGCCAAGCCTTAGAATTGGTTCCTTTCTGATAAGAATCAATGAAACGATAAGCTTTTAAAAAGGTCTCTTGAACCAAATCATTGGCGGCTTCACCATCATAAGTTAAGTGAAAGGCGAAATTATATAGGGCCTTCATATGCGGAAAAAATTCTTCATCAAATGTTTTATCCTTTCTTTTTTTAACTTCGTCCTCGATTATCATTCTGTAAAAATATAAATAAATATTGTACGTTTAGTCATTAATGCAAAATCTCACTAACATATTTACAAGAAAGAATTTTGTTCTCTTTTTTATAAGCACTTTGTTCATCGGCATCTGTACCAATCGAGTATTAATGAGTACAAGCATGATGGCAATTTTTTTTACGGTGCTTTTAGGTGGTATAGCCAATAAAGATTTATTCAAACAATTAAGAAGATTAAGTGAGGGAGGCGTTTTTTTTAGTATAATGCTTCTACTTATTGTTTCTATAATTGGGTGTCTTTACACTACAAATTTCCTTTATGGATGGAAGTTACTTGTTTTGGGGTCTCCCTTTTTATTCATACCACTTGCAATGGGAGCTGCGCCAACAATTGGAAAAAAAGATTTGACCTATCTCATTTATGTGTTTTGTTTTGTTCTTTTTATCACTGGTCTGATGATTACCTCTAACTATTTGCTGCACTACAAAGAGATGAATGAGGCACTGGGAAGGGGAAAGGCCATAGAAACCCCTTTTAGAGAACACATTCGTTATAGTTTGATGATGTCTTTTTGTGTAGTTGCTTTAATCTATCTTTTAGTTAATAAGGCATACCTATACAAGGAGAAAGTAGAAAAGTATTTTCAAATGGTGGTTTTGGTTCTTTTAGTAATCATGCTACATGTGCTTTCAGTTAGAAGTGGTCTTTTGTCACTTTATATCTGTTTTGTTCTTTACTCGTTTTATTTTTCGTTTTATAAAAAGAAACATCTTTTAGGCGTTCTAATTTTATTACTCGTTTTTTTCTTACCAGTAATTGCATACCAGTATGTTCCAAGTGTGGAGAGAAAAATGTCTTATATGCTTTATGATATCAAAATGCTAACTTATGGAAAAGGGGGAAGCTATTCAGATTCAGAAAGACTTATATCAATGGCGGCAGGAATTAAAATTATCAAAGAAAACACACTGATGGGAGTTGGGACTGGTGACATCAAGGACGAAATGAACAAAATTTATGAGCGAGATTATCCGTATATCGATGTAAACAACAGAAAATTGCCACACAATCAATTTATTTGGGTTTGGGCAAGCAATGGATTATTAGGCGTTTGCGCTCTTTTGCTGGGTGTTTTCTATCCTCTTTTTTACAAAAAAAACTATAAAAATCTGCTGTTGCTGATGTTTTCAATCATAACATTGAGTTCTTTTGCTACAGAACACACACTTGAAATACAAGTTGGAATTGCTTTTTATGTAATTTGGCTCTCCATAATTCTAAACTTCTTAAATGGAATCAGACAGCATGAAGATAGGGTTTGACGCAAAAAGAGCACTGTTGAATCATAGTGGACTAGGTAACTATTCTCGTAATTTGATTGAGGGATTGTTAGATTGTTATCCAGAGCATTCTTATCATTTGTATAGTCCGAACGAAAACTTGACCTATTCCAAAGAGCTGGACCAACATTCCAATGAAAACTTAATTTATCATTACCCAACAAGTTATTTCCAAAAAAAAATGACTTCTTACTGGCGAAGAAATTTAATTTCTGCTGAAATTAAAGCAAGTAAAATTGATGTATATCATGGTTTGAGCCATGAATTGCCTATTGGTATAGAAAAGTCGGGCGCAAGAAGTATCGTTACCATTCACGATTTAATCTTTGAAAGATACCCTAGCTATTATCCCATGATTGATAGGTTTTTTTATAGAAATAAAATCAAACACGCGTGCAGGGTAGCAGATCAAATAGTAGCTATTAGTAATCAAACAAAATCTGATTTAGTTGATTTTTATAAGATTAACAGTAAAAAGATACAGGTTATTTATCAGGGATGCGATTCTAGCTATTCTAAGATGGATCGTGACGATTCGCTTGTCAAGAACTTAAATCTTCCTGAAAAGTTTATTTTATGCGTAGGGACATTCAGCAAAAGAAAGAACCACTTGATCGTGCTGAAGGCTTTTCTGAATATAAAAAGCGAAGTAAATGAGAAGGTGGTTTTTGTTGGAAAAGGCGGTGACAATCTGAGTGAGATAAATTGTTATATAGAACAAAACAATTTAAAGGATGATATTGTTTTTTTGACAGATTGTTCAAATGAACAGCTTCGTCAGATTTATTTGAGAGCTTCGCTATTGGTTTATCCGAGCGAGTTTGAAGGTTTTGGAATTCCCATATTAGAAGCATTTTCTTCTAATATACCTGTGCTGACAAACAACAAAGATGTTTTTAGAGAAGCTGGAGGTGAAGCCGCGGTCTATGTGGATATAAGCAATCAGCGCGCCTTCTCTATTCAAATGAAATCAATATTGGAAAACGAATTACTTCGCCGAAAATGTATTGAGAATGGAACGCAACAATTGGAATTATTTAGTAAGGATAAAATAGCTAAAGGTTATATGAATCTTTATAAAAAATGGTGCTAAAATGAAGTGTGTTATTCAAAGAGTAAAAAATGCATCTGTTAGTATCAAAGAGATAGAGCACGCTTCCATAGGAGATGGATTGCTGGTGTTAGTTAGTTTTGAAATTGATGATTTGGAAGTAGACTTAGATTGGATGGCCACAAAAATTGTCAATCTTAGAATCATGAAGGACAAAGCAGGAATGATGAATCTATCCTTAAAGGAAACAAAAGGAGATTTGCTTTTGGTAAGTCAGTTTACCCTTCATGCATCCACAAAAAAAGGTAATCGACCCTCGTTTATATTAGCCGCTAAACCGGCTATTGCATTGGATTTTTATCATAATTTTATCACGAGGCTAGAAAATGGTTTAGTAAAAAAAATTAGCGCGGGTGTTTTTGCTGCTGACATGCTTGTTTCTTTGCAAAATGATGGTCCAGTAACAATAATTCTTGATAGTAAAAACAAACTTTAGATGACAATTAAGCAAGCTCAAATCACGATTGATAACTGGATAAACACCATAGGTGTTAGGTATTTCAGTGAGTTAACAAACATGGCGATTCTTACAGAAGAGGTAGGGGAAGTCGCAAGAATCATGGCAAGAAAGTATGGTGAACAATCTTTTAAAGAAAGCGATAAAAAAGAAGACTTGGGGGACGAGTTGGCTGATGTTTTGTTCGTGTTGATGTGCATCGCTAACCAAACGGGAGTTGATCTTACGGAGGCCTTAGAAAAAAACCTCAAAAAAAAGTCAAAGAGGGATAAGACAAGACACGCACAGAATGAAAAACTGAAGTAAGCCTATTTTTACCTATTTTTGTCTAATAAATTTTAGCGTATGAATTTTTTTAGATCTTTGATATTTCTCTTGTGTTCTCTTCTTACAAGTCAAGACGTTTTTTCACAAAACTCGACACATAAGTGGGCTGTAGGTGTTGGATATTCTGTCACAAACATGGAAGGTCTTTTAGATCGAAAAGCATTAAGACCAAATAATTACACTGGTGGTGTTAATTTGTTTATTGGAAGATATTTGAGTCCTTCGTTTAATTTTCGTTTAGCGGGTCTTTATGGCAATGTCTTCTACCCAAAAGTAACATTTTATCCTGAGCGTGAATTAGGCATTTTTAATCAACAGAATTTTGTGGATGCGTCATTTCTTGTTGAGTATAAATTCAACAATAATTATGTGATTAAAGAGAATTCTATAGTCCAACCCTATTTTTTCATCGGACTAGGAATAAACAACATGAATAGAGATTTAAACACGTTCTTTCCGTTTGGAGGTGGGTTGAAATTTAAGGTTACTGACTGGGTCGCAATTAACCTAGAAACAAGCTACAAAGCAAATATTGATAACTCATACAGTTATTTTCAACACCATGCAGGCTTAATCTTCAGCTTGGGTAAAAACAAAAAAGAAAAAAATGTAGAGAACACTAATCTTGGAAAGGTAAATAACGATTTAAAAGATTTAGCAATTATTACAAGTGACTACGACAAAGACGGCCTGGACGATTCAAGTGATGAGTGTCCTTATGTTTTTGGATCAAAAGATTTGAATGGTTGTCCCGATAGCGATGCAGATAATATTGGTGATAGTCGAGATAGGTGTCCAACGGAAAAAGGAACCATTGAAAATCAAGGTTGTCCTTTAAAGATTGAAGACACAGATGGCGATGGCGTGGAAGACAACAAGGACAAGTGCCCAACAGAAAAAGGATTGATGAGCAATAGTGGATGCCCCTTCGTGCCTGATTTGGCGAAGATTGAAGAGGCAAGTACAATGATTGAAGGAGATAAAAAATTAAGCAAGACTACTACCATAAAGATTGCAAATAATACAGAATTATTTTATCTTTCTTCGTCATCAGACTTGAGTGAACTTAATAGACAAACACTTGATGCTATTGCCCTTTATATTAACGAAAACAATGTGGCTAAAGTAGTGATTAAGGGATATACAAGCCATACAGGAACGGACAAAATGAACATTGATTTATCGTTGGCTAGAGCAATAAAAGCATCAAACTATTTGTCCTCTCGCGGGGTTAATTTTCGGAAAATGTCTGTTCAAGGATGGGGGCATTATAATGCCAAGTATAACAATTTAATGACAGAAGAAGCATATAAGAACCAACGAGTAGAAGTTGTGTTGGAGTAGATTTTTTCATTAGTGATACAAAAATGGTGCATTACTGCATCTAATGTTTAGTCATTCGTATGATGCAACCATATTGATTAAAAAGAGATAAAAAACGACTTTTTATCCTTTATATAAAAACCATTTTATCATATCCTTCATAGTAGCTTTTTTACCGTACATTAAAATGCCTGTGCGATAAATTCTAGCAGAAACCCAGGTGCTTCCTATAAATGTTGCGAAAAGGACAAAAACAGAGATAAGAATCTGATAAAAAGGAGGATTAAAAGCCATTCTTACAGGCATGACCACGGGAGATGTTAATGGAAAGATAGAAGCCCAAACAGCTAAGTTGCCAGTGGGATCATTAATGACTGCTGTAGAAATGAAGAACGATACCATTATAGGAATTGTTACTATCATGCTAATGGATTGTGTTTCTCCTTCTTCATTTACTGTGGCACCTAATCCAGCAAACAAAGAACCGTATAAAAAATAACCACCAATAAAATATACTAAGAATGTAAAAAACATTTTAGTGAAATTTATTTTAGAAATTCCGATTGATAAATTTTGTAAATATTCAACATCGATAGCAGACGTTTTCATAGAGGTGATTGGGCTGGTACCTGCCATTGGAGAACTATCGACACCAAGAAGAGGAAGCGCGATGAGATTTAGAACTAAAATCAATATAGCCCAGATTACAAACTGTGTGATGCCAACCAACCCAATACCAATAATTTTCGAAATTAAAAGTTGAAAAGGTTTAACAGATGATATAATCACTTCTATTATACGTGTTGTTTTTTCTTCCATTACCCCACGCATAATAGTTACTCCATAAAAAATCAGCATGATGTAAATAATTAACCCTGTAATTAACCCAGTTGCAGACGCCGCATCGTTATATGCAGTGTCTTCTAACTCTGATTTTGAAGATAAATATTCAAGCTTAGTGTGAACTTCCCAATTATCAATCTCTTCTTGCGAGTGATTAAAAGTTTTTAATTTTTGTAGCTGGAGTTTTTCAGAAATCACTTTTTGAACATATTCTTTGTCTATGCGACCTAATTGTTTGCTACCAAAATATTTGATGCGAAACTCGCTAAGCAAATTCATTGTGTCTGTTTTAGGAATTATCAAATACAGTTGATCTGAATTTTCGTTTGCATAAGATTTTAAAACCTGAGCTTCGCTTAGATTGACATATTTAAAGTATAGTGTTTGGTCATTCTTGTCTGGCAAAGACATTCGATTCAAGGCATTGCTTTCGTCAACGATATTAATTGTTTTAACGCTTCCAGTGTAGGTGGAAATTTTAAAAGACAAGAATGTGAGCAATACCAATGCGATAGGACCAGCAAAAGTTGTAAAAACAAAAGATTTCTGTCTGATTCTAGTAATGTATTCCCTTTGAATAATGATAAAAATTGTTCTCATATTGTCACTTCCTTTGAAAGATTAAATTCTTTTACTCGTTTCACAAAAATATCATGAAGACTAGGAAGCACTTCTTGAAAATTAACAATAGACAGTCCTTGGTCTATCAGTTTTTTTAAAAGGTCGTTTGAAGTTTGATGGTGTTGTAGACGAACTTGAATAGTATTTTGATTAATGTCTTGTATTTCGAATTCTGAGGCGAAAGAAGGCGCTAATTCTCCTTCAAATTCTATTCTGTATTGATTATCCTTAAACTGTTTTCTCAACTCAGTGACATTGCCTTCTAAAATGTTTTTTCCTTTGTTGATGAGAACAATTCTTTGACATAACTCTTCTACCTGCTCCATCCTATGAGTAGAAAAAATGATTGTTGCACCGGCATTTTTAAGTTCAAAAATTTCTTTAACTATCAAGTCAGCGTTTATTGGATCAAGGCCTGAAAATGGTTCGTCAAGAATCACTAACTTTGGCTCATGAATTATGGTGGCTATAAATTGTATTTTTTGTTGCATGCCTTTTGAGAGCTCTTCTACTTTTTTGTTCCACCAGTTTTCTATTTCAAATTTTTGCATCCACCCCTTAAGTCGATCGGTTGCTTCGACCCTTGACAAACCCTTTAGTTGTGCCAGATAAACAAGCTGTTCCCCTACCTTCATTTTTTTGTAAAGACCGCGTTCTTCAGGCATATAACCGATTTGGCTCCTGTTTTCAGATCGAAATGGTTTGCCATCAAGCAAGAGAACTCCGCTATCGGGTGCAGTAATACCAGTGATGATTCTGATGAGTGTTGTTTTGCCTGCACCATTTGGTCCTAGTAAGCCAAATATCGAAGCAGCCGGTATTTCAAAAGAAATATCATCATTAGCTTTATAGTTGTCAAATTGCTTGACGATATTTTGAAGAGAAAGCAAGGTGTTATTTTTTAGCGAATGTAATAATAAAACGTTAGCTCAGAACACTAAAAAAACGAATGACATATTAGAATTAACCACCTTGAGTTGTGGTGACATGTTTTAATAAAGCGCTAGGCTTTACTTTTTTATTAACCAAATAGATCTTTCATTTTGTGAAAAAAGCCTTTTTCGTTCTTATCTGGCGTAGGTATAAAGTTTTGAGATTTATTAAGCTTTTCTAATGACTTTTTTTCATCATCGCTTAAGTGTTTAGGGACCCATACATTTATATAAATAAGTTGGTCGCCCCTATGATATGAGTTTACATTAGGCAAGCCTTTGCCTGGCAATTTTAGCACCTTTCCTGGTTGTGTGCCTGGAGCAATTTTTATTTTTGCCTTTCCTTCGATAGTAGGCACTTCAATGCTTACACCCAAAGCAGCGTCAGAAAATGAGATAAAAAGGGGATAAATAATATTGTTCTCGTCTCTAATCAAATCGGGATCTTTCTCCTCCTCAATTGCAATAATTAAGTCTCCTGCTGAGCCACCTCTCTGACCAGCATTTCCTTTCCCACCCATACTCAGTTGCATGCCTTCCGCTACCCCAGCAGGAATATCGAGTATGATGGTTTCCTCACCATACACGGAACCATTTCCATTACAAGAGGCACACTTAGCGGTGATGGTTTGTCCCTCGCCATTACAAGTAGGGCACGTTACCGTTGTTTGCATTTGTCCGAGAAAAGTATTGGTTATTTTTCTTACAGCCCCGGATCCTCCACAGGTGTTGCAAGAGTGAAATGAGCTACTATCTTTTGCGCCGAGTCCATCACATGTTTCACAAGGAACATTCTTTTTTACTTTAACGGTTTTCTTAACCCCATTGGCAATATCTTTCAATGTTAAAGAAACCTTGATTCTGAGATTAGAGCCCCTAACACCTCTGCTTCTGCTACCACCCCTACTTCTTGACCCCCCAAAGAATGATTCAAAAGGATCGAAACCACCACCACCGCTTTGATTTCCAAAAATATCACCAAAATTAGAGAAAATATCGTCCGTGTTAGAAAAACCACCACCAAAACCTCCTTGACCGTCAAAAGCTTGGTGTCCAAAGCGGTCGTATTTCGCCTTTTTGTCTCCATTACTCAGCACTTCATATGCTTCTGCCGCTTCCTTGAATTTGTCTTCTGCTTTTTGATTGTCTGGGTTTCTGTCTGGGTGATATTTTAATGCTGTTTTACGATACGCTTTTTTTATCTCTTCAGCGCTTGCATTTTTGTCAACTCCTAATGTTTCGTAATAATCTTTTTTTGCCATTGTGCTTTAAAATTGAGATTCCTTTTTGTCTATATTTTGCATGTAAGAGGTAAGTAATTTACTCGTTTTACTTTCCAACTACTACCCTTGCATATCTGATGAGTTTGTTATTTAGTAGGTATCCTTTTTCTACTTCATCGACTACTTTTCCTTTCATTTCCTCACTAGGTGCCGGAATTTCAGTGATGGCTTCATGCTTTTCTACATCAAAAGCTTCGCCAATCGATATGAAAGGCTTTAATCCATTATTTTCTAATGTATTTCTAAACTTAGAGTAGACGAGATTTAGTCCTTCTTTAATAATTGTCAAATCCTCAGATTCATTCATGAATTTAATAGCCCGATCCATATCGTCAGATACGGGCAACATGGCAGTCATTATTTCTTTTCCTGCAGTCTGGATCAATTCGCTTCTTTCTTTGGCAGTTCGCTTTTTATAATTATCAAAATCTGCGAACAATCTCAAAAACTTATCTTTTTGCTCCTCAATCTGCTTCTGAAGCGCACTAATCTGTATCTCTGAATCGTTTTCAATAGAAGTTTCTGGTGAAATTTGATTCTCTAGTTCCTTTTCTTCCTCTTGAGGACTGTTGGTTGATTCTGTCATACTTTTTTCTTTATTTTTTCTATTAAAAAAATGCATAGTCAATATTTATCAAAATATCTGCCAAGCATGTTTTTGGGACAATTTGACATGAAAAAAATTTGGCCTGTACTAACATAATTTTTCTTGTATAAAGGCTTTTTCAATTTCGAAGTCAAGTAGAGGGAAACGATTGTTCAGTTTTAGTATTTTCGATTGAACAGCTCGTAAAAACAATTGATATGCGTCTCCAAATGGAAGATTTGGTCGATGTCTTAAATCTTTGTCTATGGAATCTACTTCTTCTATAATTTTGAAACAAGTGTTTTCTAACATCGCATTTTTTAGACGCAACCACACATATCTGAGTGCATCGTCATTCGGATGAATCATATCTTCCTTATAAAATCGGTAGTCGCGAAGATCGTCTATTACGATTTCATAAGCCGGAAAATAATACAGATTGGCGGCTTCTCTTTGTAACAGATCAATAGTCGAAAACAATTTTGCCTTGCTAAATGTATTTTCCACGAATCCTTGTTGAACATACCTTATAGGGCTTACAGTTAGTACAATTTGTAGATTTTCATTTAAAGATTTTACCCTAGAAAAAGCAGGTGTTATCATGTCAAACATTTCGTTGATTGATAATTCAATTCGTTTGAATTCTTTAGCATCTACCTTGTGGCAATTATTTACAATTTCGCCTGTTTTTATTGATCTAAAACAGTAATTCGTTCCAAAAGTTACGAACAAGTGGGTTAGCTTGCTAATAGTTGCGTTTGCCTTGGCCAACCTAGCATTGATAGAATCCAAGCAAGCCTCTTTATTGATGTTAGAGAAGCTACTATGATGATCAAAGCTATGCCATCTTTCCTGAAAATAAAATAAATCACTTTCTTCGTATGGCTTGCCAGAAATGATTCTAGCGAGAGATTGAGTAATAGAATCAGGATTGTATTGTATCCCAAATGGATTAATGTCTACATCAAACTTACTGTCTCTAAAAAAACAACCTATATTCTCCGTGAAACAAGAACCTAGAAAAAGCATTTTGCTATCGTAGCTTATTTTTTGATTTATAGAGGAAGGATGAACAAGGGTTCTAAATATTTCCATCCTGTAAAATTCACCTATCTTTGTTTAAAATTCCAATTAAATGAAAAAAATAGTTTATTTTTCTATTCTCATGCTCACCTTATCTTCTTGCAATTTCACCACTTCTACTCATGATAAGCCAGAAAATAAGCCAGTAAAACTAGTTCTTACAACAAGCATGCTTTCAGATAAAAAGGATCATGTATGCGGCATGACACTTCAAGAAGGCCAGATTGCAGACACTACCACTTATAACTCTAAGGTTTATGGGTTTTGTGCAGCCAGCTGTAAAGCAGACTTCATAAAAGATCCAGAAGCGATGTTGAATAAATAATTTGTTTGCCACTTAAGCGCTATCTTATTTTTTATCATTATTAGTATCGCACATATTCATCAAAAACATGTTGAATGTATCCTCTGCCTTGTCTCAAAACTTTTGAATTGGTGGTGGTGTCAAACTTCGGGTTTATAAAGCATTTATAGCGCATTTCATATTCAAAATTGATGGTGTCATTTGACCATCCGTACCCAAGATAAAAAACATAAGAAGCAAAATGAGGTGATAGCGGATTTAGTAAGTCTTTGCTGAACTTAAAGCTATCTGATGGTATTTCCATCTGATTCAAAACTGTGCGAACAATATCTGTTTGAGAACAGACGTGTGTATGTTTAGCTCCTTTTAAACTGTCAAGCAACACATTTCCATAGAATAGAAGCGGAATATGGTGCATCTCCTTTGAATAGAATTCCTTACAATGCGGCGTTGCATGTCCATGATCCGCAGTAAAAACAAATAAAGTGTTATTGTACCAAGCTTGTTTTTTAGCGTTTTCCATAAATTTTCCGAGACAACTATCGCTGTAATATACAGAGTTGAGGTATCCATTTTCATTGCCCCCTCCTTCAATTTTATAGTTCATAGGAATATCATAAGGTGGGTGAGAACTTAGTGTGTAAATAACCGAGAAGAATGGTTCTGTAAAAAGTGTAGCTTCGAGAATTGCTTCAGAAAAAACAAACTCATCGTGAACACCAAGCCTTCCTCTAACATATTTATCATCAAGGTTTTCACCTTCTGTGATTTTATCAAATTCATTCCAATAAATATAGCTTTTGATGTTGCCATAAACTAACTGACCTCCAAATAAAAAGGAGGTATAATATCCTTCGTTTTCGAGACTTTTTGTCCAAGAAGCCAGCGATTTATACTTAGAAGGTTGTGAAGCGATAGCTCCAAATGGATCAGAGGGGAAACCACTTAGAATAGAAGGTATACCCAGGTCGCTCCGCAATGCAGGAGAATAACATTTTTGAAAAGACAGTCCGTTTGCCACCAATTCATCAAAGCACGGTGTCACACTATCTTCACCACCAAATGAATGCATGACTTCTGCATTCCAACTCTCAAGAATAACCAGTACGATATTTGGTTTCTGTGTTTTTAATATCGGTTGTGAAGCAACATCGTTTACTAGATAGAGTGAATCAACAATATTTTTTGCTTCTTCATTGGTGTAAAACCGTAGCGGTTTTTCTTTTAACAAAAAGCGGTTCTCACTAATGCTTTGTACAAGATTCCATACTGTGTTTACGGCGGCATCATTCAGGGTTTGGTTAGTAGAATAGTAGGTGTCACTAATGTTTATTGCGATTGGCAACCACCCTCCTCTTAGCGCAAGGAAGCTTAGTCCAGGTACCAATATCACAAATAAAATTCTGTTTACGAAGCGCTTGTTTTCAATGGTCTTTAAGTCAAAAAACCATGTTCGAAAGACGAAATAAACAATAATTAGTTGTGAAAAAACGACTAATAAAACAAACCCTAGTTCAGACATCGAGGTTGTGTAAAAAACCTCACTTGCCTTAGATGTATCTAGAATGTAACTAAATGCTTTGTAATTCACTTTTGTTCGCCACTCGTCATATAAAAGCAAATCTGATGCTTGAAGAAAAGCAATGCATGATAAAAACATCCAAACAAGCCATTTGATAATTTTATGACCAAAATTTTCATTACTAAAAAGTCCTATAACAAGTATGAGGAGGGGTAGAGCAAAAAAGGCAGCACATGCTGATAAATCTAGTAAGAAAGCGTGCTTAAAACACGATACGATTGAAAGAGAGCTTTCTTGGTTAATCAGGCTGTACTGATAAATTAAGAAGATACAACGCCCTAAAAAAAAGAGGAAAAGAAAAACTAAATAGTACCGAAAAACATAACTAAAAAGACCTGTTTTTTTAGACATTAATCAGTTTTTAAATTTTAGTAAAGGTCACACTACAGTTTCGGCTATCAAATCCTTGTTTAATAGTCCCATTCCATTCTATCCTCTTTGTAATTTCGTTGTAATCTCCTTCACCGACCACTTCTAGTCCACCTTGAACATCGTTGATGGTGATGTGGGTTCCTTTATTGGTGATGGTGCTCGTTGAAATGCTGGCAGTTATTACGATGCCAGTATTTGAAAAATTATTGATATAAAGCAAATCTTGTCTGCTGCCATATTCCAGATAAGTAGTATAAAATGGATTTGGTGAGGTGCCAGTTAATGCCAACTCATATACGTCATAATTTCCAACATATCTATCTGCACTATAAATATCGCATGCCTCTCCCTCCTTACCATTTGGGCAGTAGCATTCGCCTAAGTAACATTCCCTACCGGCAGGACAAGGGTTGTTTTTACAAGCGTTATCGCTACACGAACTAACGAATAAGGATAACATTAAACTGAGAAAGAGGAAACTAAAAAAAGTAAACGTAAGTTTTTTCATTTGAGAGCAGTATTTATTACAAAATTAACTAAATTAAACAAGGATTGCCTTTCTCTAAATGCATATTTTGATTATTCTGTACTTGTTTCTAGTCTTTGGTAAGAATAGAAGCAGAGAAAGAACAAAGGATAGGCTTTGCCAAGAATAGGTGGATACAGATTGATTTGAAATTGCTATTTGCTAGGAATATTTTTAGAATCAACTTTGTTATTGGGACAAGCAAAAAATATCAACATCAAACGACCGATTCTTTCGTAACTTTGCAATCGTTTTATTAGAAAAATTTACAAATAGATTTAAATATGTTATCAGTTTCAAATGTAAGCCTAAGGTATGGCAAAAGAGTGCTTTTCGACGACGTTAATCTGAAGTTTAATAAAGGGAATTGTTATGGAATTATTGGTGCGAATGGTGCTGGTAAAACAACGTTCTTAAAAATACTATCGGGTGAAATTGAATCAATGACAGGCAAGATAGAAATTTCGCCTGGAATGAGAATGTCAGTGCTTAAACAAAACCATTTTGAATTTGACACCATAAGTGTATTGAATACGGTGATGATGGGAAACAAGGTTTTGTGGGATATTATTCAGGAAAAAGATGCCATATATTCAAAGCCAGATTTTAACGATGAAGATGGTATTAAGGTGGGTGATTTAGAGGCGCAATTTGGCGAAATGAATGGTTGGACGGCAGAAAGTGACGCTGCCGAGTTGCTCAGCAATTTAGGAATCAAGGAAGATCTTCATTATAAATTGATGAACGAACTCACTCCTTCAGAAAAAGTGAGGGTATTGTTGGCGCAGGCCCTTTTTGGCAATCCTGATATTTTAATGATGGATGAGCCTACAAACGGATTAGACATAGAAACGATTGCTTGGTTAGAAAATTTTCTTGCAGATTTTCAAAATATAGCCATTGTTGTTTCTCATGACCGTCACTTCTTGGATATGGTTTGTACGCATATGGTCGACATAGATTTCAGCAAGTTAAATATCTTTACGGGTAACTATACTTTTTGGTATGAGACAAGCCAGATGTTGTTGAG
Organism: Chitinophaga pinensis; assembly: GCA_945872405.1. Classification (GTDB taxonomy): domain Bacteria; phylum Bacteroidota; class Bacteroidia; order Chitinophagales; family CAMDFR01; genus CAMDFR01. The sequence goes on from CAMBZT010000016.1 coordinate 33,063, forward strand.
ACAAAGACAACAGAAAAACAAAAAGAACGAGGAGAAGAAGGGTGAATTACTAGACTTTATTGCTCGATTTAGCGCGAATGCCTCTAAAAGTAAACAAGCAACAAGTCGTAAGAAAGCATTAGAAAAACTTGACTTTGAAACAATCGTTCCATCATCTCGCCGATATCCTGGTATCATATTTAAATCTGAGCGTGAGGCAGGAAATCAGGTACTAGAAGTAGATAAGTTGGCGGTTAAAAACAATGATGGAGAATACTTATTCAAAGACATTACTTTTCAAGCTAACAAAGGGGATAAGATAGCAATTATTAGTAAAGACATCTTATCGATTACTGCCTTATTTGAAATTTTGAATGGAAGAAAACAACCAGAAACGGGGGAATATAAATGGGGTATCACCATTAAAACATCCTATATGCCCTACGATAATTCTGAGTATTTTGATGAGTTAGCTATGAACTTGATTGACTGGCTTAGACAATATTCGCCAAATGAAAAAGAAGAACAATTTATCAGAGGTTTTTTAGGCAAGATGTTATTTAGTGGTGAAGAGGTTTTGAAAAAATGTAAAGTGCTTAGTGGAGGAGAAAAGGTAAGGTGTATGTTGTCTAGAATGATGTTGCAAGAAGGTAATTTATTGTTATTGGATGACCCAACCAATCACCTTGACTTAGAAAGTATCACAGCCTTAAATAATTCTTTAAAAGACTACCCTGGCAATATTGTTTTTTCGTCACATGATCATGAATTTTTACATACTATAGCGAATAGAATTATCGAAATTACACCTAATGGTTGTATTGATAAAATGATGACTTACGACGAATATTTGGCGGACGAAAGGGTGAAACAACAACGTCTTGAAATGTATGGCCAGCTTGCTTAATTAGCATCTTAAAAAAAGATATGTTACCAATTACAGAAGAAGAGTGGAAAAAGAAATTGACTGAAGATCAATTTTATGTATTGAGAGAAAAAGGGACAGAAAGAGCATTTACAGGTGTTTATGATGCGCATTTCGAAAAAGGGGTATACAGTTGTTCCGGTTGCGGAATAGAACTATTTTCTTCTGAAGGTAAGTTTGACGGGCATTGTGGTTGGCCGGCCTTCTCTGAGCCCGTTGAGTCAGAAAAAGTAAATCTAGTGAAAGACCAATCACATGGTATGATAAGGGTAGAAGTGACCTGTGCTAATTGCGGTGGTCACTTGGGACATGTTTTTAATGACGGTCCTTTACCAAAAGGATATCGGTATTGTATAAATTCAATCAGTCTAGATTTTAAAAAAGCGTAATAACTTAGTGTGCAATAATCACTTTTTGATAGCCCCCAAAAAAACCAGACATTGTCTTTAGAATGTATTCTCCAGAAGGGTAATTTCGAACATTGATACGCGAAATTTCATTCATCCGGTTCACCTTGGTAGAATAGACAATTTCGCCTGAAATATTCATCAACCAAATATCAATAGCCAAATCTTTTTGATTCTCTATTTTTAAATACAAATAGTCATTTGAAGGGTTTGGGTACACATGAATCTGATATGGTTGGCTTAGCAATTGCACATCAGTATTGTTCAGCGAATCTTTGTCTATCCACACCTCATATACCTTTCGATTGGCATAACTTCTAGAAAAGGTATTTCCTGTACTGATATTTGGTAAGAGCGACACCATGCCGCTTACAATAAATCCAACACATTCTTTGTGATGAATTTTATTTAGGTTTAAAATATCATGCGGTAAAAAAGAGATAGTATCTAAAGAAAAAAATTCAGCGTTGGTTCCCATAAGCAATGGTAGCTTATCTTTCATTCGGTATTCCAAAACAGAACCATCGCTATATTTGCTGACTCTACTGATAGTATTTACAAAAGGTACGTTTGTATCCATGGCAATAACATCATTCAAAGAGTCATAAAAATACAATGCATGTCCACCGAAAAACACACTGTGCATGGTGCCATTAATACTGTCATAAACAGGGAGCTTAGCACTGTGATAGGCGCTTAATCTTTGTTCAAAAGAAGTGTTTATGGAAGTGCTGTGGTTTTTTATATCAATAAAGTTTAGGTAAGGTAGATTGACATCATACTGGAATACACCACTAAATGCAGTAGCTCCATAACTACCGTCGCTAAAGCGTTGCGGAACCAAATTAAAGTCCCTTCTGTGAAATTCTAAAGAGTCATAGATACTAAATTTGTTCTGAAGATTCAATGAGACTCCATCATCAGAGATGGTAAATCTTCTAATCTCATTAGTATAAGTCTGCTGAAAATAATTGGTGTCTATATTTGGTTGATACTGGCCATCGAATACATGACCAAAAACTAAATAATACAGGGAATCTAACTTGATGACATTTGCACCAGTTACTCGAACAAAAGAATCGGTGTATTGACGCACACAAGGAGCAACTGAAACATTGTTGATGCCAGCATTAATGGCACAAGTTAAATCGATGGCAGTAATAGTTGGAAAGGTGATAAATCCAAGATCGCGATGACTATAACCATAACCACCAAACATATACAACATATTGCTATCCTTCCAGTATTGCATATTGGATGAGGTAATCGCATCTGCTATCGTGTCTCCTAAAATTCTCAGATCTGTTTTGTAGTTCACATCTGTAATAGGATTATAAACCCATAGCGAATCGCTTGAATAAGCAATTCCAAAGGCGCTAGATGGCGTAAAGCCATGTAAGCCGTTACTTCGCCCACCAACAAAAACCCAGTAATTGTTTTCTTCAACGATAGCACCACTATGTAAGGCTGGACAATTTTGTCTACTGCTTTCTTTTAGTGTTACATTGAAATATTCTTGAGCATTTAAAATAGAAGCACAGAAAACAAAAAGTATTAAATAAAAATCTTTCATTATGGTCTTTATTGCGGTTGATTGTATTGTCGCCACTAAATTAAGACAATTAAGACAGTGTTTTGTTTTAGCAATCCTAAGATTCTCGAATTTAGCTAGAACTAACTTAGTTTCAAAACGGTCTAATAAAAAAAAACTCCATAAACAAAACGCTTATGAAGTTTTTTACAATTATCTAGCTTCTTACTTAGAAATCACAAAACGAGATTGAAAAGTTTCATCAGTATTGGTTGTGACTTGAAGAATGTACAAGCCATTATTCAATTTAGAAATATCTAAGCTTTGTTTTTTCTCTTTATTTCCAGAGAAAGAAAGCACCTTTTTACCAGTTACATCTACAACATTGATAACAGCCACCGAAGTGTTTGTGTTGTAGTTTTCGATCAACATAAAGTCTTTAGCCGGGTTGGGATAAAACTTAATATTATTGCTTTCCAAACTTTCAATTCCGGCACAAATATTCAATTTATAGGAAGCAGAGGTAGTGGTGCAAGATCCATTAATTACATCAACGGTATAATCGCCGCCGTCATTGCCTGTTACCGGCAGTTTCCAAGAGTTTCCTCCTACTACATCAACACCTGCATTTTTCCACTGATAAACCACACCAGGCACATAATTAGCATACAGGGTATCAACCAAACAATCTGCATGTATATCAGATGCTGTAATCTTTGCTGAATCTACATAAACGACAGATTCGCAATTATTACTCTTCATTTTGTAAACAATACCTAATGAAAGACCACAGGTATACATTTCTCCAAAATAATCTTCGTCAATACTTACAATTCCATCAGACCCAAAAGCTAAAGCAAGATTATTCGCCCAAGAGCCACTATTTTTTGTTAATGCCCAAAAATCTGCAGAGCAATAGTCAGCATAAAAATAATAACCATTCAAATCGGCATATTTATCGCCTCTATAAACAACACCCCCGGTTACACTGCACTTTCCAGAGGAGTGGTTATACACCTGCACAGGAAAGGTAGTGCCAGGACATGAGGTGCTGTATACCACGTTTCCTTCCCAACATTTCCAACCGTAGTTTCTTCCATTCACTGAATCGGCAGATTGGTAGTCGATTTCCTCCCAAATATTTTGCCCAACATCTGCAATATATAAATCATTATTCTTTCTGTCGAAAGAAAAACGCCAAGGATTTCTCATGCCATAAGACCAAATTTCATCTCTTCCGGGTGCACCAACAAATAAGTTGCCTGGTGGAATTGTGTATGGTAGTGTAGTCACGTCAAAGCGCAACATTTTACCTAATAAAGTATCAATATTTTGAGCTCTATTACCAGGGTCTCCTGCACTTCCTCCATCACCAGTTCCAGCGACCAAATAGCCAAATTGATCAAAGCGCAAACAGCCTCCATTATGATTGGAGAATGGATGGAATATTTTAATCACAATAGTTTCAGAGCTCATGTCCGCTTTATTGGGATTGGTAGAAACACTCCACCTAGATATAGCAACTTGGCCATTGATGTCATTATAATAAACAAAGAAATAGCCATTGGTTTTGTAATCGGGACTGAACGCGATGCTTAATAAACCTCTTTCTTCCCCTGCACTAGTCGAGGTGGTGATCAAATTTCTAATATTCATGAACGTGTCGAGCTTCGTTCCTGCAGTATCATAAATTAGAATAACGCCATTTCGTTGAACAACGAATAGCCTTGCGTCTTTAGCGTGTGTTACCATTACTGGTCTTGTTAATCCAGTGATGAGTGATTGTAAATTGATGGTGGGTTGTGCTTGTATAAAATAGACAATAAAGAGAAAACAACCTAGTGTAACTAATTTTTTCATAAAAATATATGGTTTGATTATAAATTAAAATTACGAATAAAATGAGGGATTGCATTTATTCTATGGCAAGACTATAAAAAAGATAGTTGGAAACCCTATTTAATGCCATCCTTTCCAGTTTCGTCATGAGGTCTTCCAAGCTGCTTTCCTCCTTGTCTCCACAATCTTTCTTCTTCTTTTTCTTGATCTTTTTCTTGTTGTGACAAGGGTTTATCTTCTAGCTTAGATAAGTCTGGTTGTCCCGCATTTACCCAGCATGAATACCAAATAGATCCTACATCATACACAGAGGCACGTAATCTTCTTTCTACCAAATCGCCCATCATTTTGTTATAGGCATTCGTATATTCTTCGCTAAAAACTTTTACATTAGTTTCTCCTCGTTGTTCGTAGCTATATGTCCTATCAGCTGGGAAAGTGTTACTGAGTTTTTTCTCAAAACCAAGCACGGTGTCCAAGGCTTGATGACTATCCATTACAATACCCCAAATCCAATCATTTGTCTTTTTAACAAATGTGGCTTTACCAACAAAATAATCATAATTTTCGCCAAGGAGTTCTGGTACCCGACTCTCCCAAAAACCATGTATTCCATATTGGTTAGTCATCTGGCCATTGTAGTTTTCAGAAGTATGCAATGGAACATGGGCGTCTGCAATATAATGTCCTAAGTCTGCAGCGGTCTTCAGAATTTTATTTTTGTCTTTTTCTTTAAAGGCGTCTGTAAGTCTGTTTGACATTGCGACTATGTGCCAAGGCACAATGCCATAAGATTGAAGGGTGTCTTCGGTGTATTTAGAAACGGCATCTTTCCAAAAGCGAGGAAAATCTTTACAAGGGAAAACGCAAAAATGATCCAAATCAATATAGTGTCTAGGCGCTTCCTCTTTGATGGCATACCTTCTTTTGTCTGGATCTACAGCATGCTCTGTAAGGTATTCTATGTTTGCTTTAAACAGAGGCATCATTTCTGGCGGAAGGGTAAAAACAGCTAATCTATTGATACGTTGATGCGCCCAAAACCCCCACGCCATAGATTGTAAGGACAGAAAACAAAATGCAAAAACTAGTGTGTACTTTATAAGGGAATAGTGCTTTGACATGAAATTATTGATTAGTTAGAATTTGTTTTGTCATGCATATTTAATTTTGTGACACCACCGCTCACAATAAATTTCATGGCTTCCATGCTATTAATATCAATGGCTTGTACTAAATCTTTGTCAACAAGAAATAAGTCTCCGGCAAAAGAATAAGACAATGGAAGATACACGGCAACTAAATCTTTGAACTCCATTAAAAGCAAATCCTCCTGAGTAACAAATCCAATTTTGTAAACTCCTTCCCCCTTGTTCATAGTCACTAAAACAGGCTTGTTAAATTTTTTGTTTTCACCAACAAAAGCGTTCGATAAGTCTTTGATAGAAGTATATATCAAACGAACCAAAGCACTTTTTAATAATAAGTTTTCAATCCAGATAAAAACACCTCGAAACAAAATTGTCGAACTAAGAAAGCCAAGCATTGTAATTATACTTAGTGTCAAGACAAATCCAACGCCTCTAATTTTTCTTCCAAAAAACTGTTCAATGATGTTGTTGGCCGAATCGTCGACAACAGAGAACATCGCCACGATGATATATACTGTTACAATCAAGGGAGAAAACACCAAGAGTCCTTGTAAAAAGTATTTAATTATTTTTTTCATATCTTCATCAAAGTTACTTTAGTTTTACATTGTAATACAATATTTTGAAAAAATATTTCACTGCGATTATCCTATTTCTGCTTTGTTTTTCATGTGGTTTTGCTAAACCAATTAAAAACAAATTTTATCTTGCCCCGTCTCAGCAAGCCAAAATCGGTATCGAAACCAATTTTTATTTTGGAAAAATCGTCAAGCATACAAAGCTCTTTAAAACGCCTGTTTCTTCCTACTCCTATGCATACGAGGTCGGAATAAACTTCTATAATTTTGGCGAGAAACCGTGGCAAAGAAAGTGGAAGTACCCAATGGCTGGCATTTCGTTTATACATGGATTGTATGGAGACAAACAGTACTTTGGCAGCAG
>CAMBZT010000017.1 GCA_945872405.1 Chitinophaga pinensis
GTGCCCTTTGCACGAGAATATGGTGGATTGTTGAGTAATCGTTCATTTGGTGGAACTCAGGTACAACGTACTTTTTATGCGGCAGGACAGACCGGTCAGCAGTTGTTATTAGGTGCATATAGTAGTTTGCAACGTCAAGTGGGTATGGGTACTGTAAAGATGTATGCAAGACATGAAATGCTTGATATCGTTAATATTGATGGTAAGTGCAGAGGGATTATTGCTAGAGATTTAGTGTCAGGAAAATTAGAGCGTCACTTCGGACATGCTGTTTTGCTTTGCACAGGTGGGTATGGAAATGTTTTTTACTTGTCCACTAATGCCATGGGTTCGAACGTTACTGCGGCTTGGAAAGCACATAAAAAGGGCGCTTTCTTTGGTAATCCATGTTTCACTCAAATTCACCCGACTTGTATCCCAGTTTCAGGTGATCATCAATCGAAATTGACTTTAATGTCCGAGTCCTTGAGAAATGATGGTAGAATATGGACGCCAAAAGCCAAAGACGACAAGAGAAAAGGAAATGAAATTCCAGAAGAAGAAAGAGATTATTATTTGGAAAGAAGATATCCGGCCTTCGGTAATTTAGTACCAAGAGATGTGGCTTCACGCGCAGCGAAAGAACGATGTGATGCTGGATACGGGGTAGGAACTTCTGAAATGGCAGTTTATTTAGATTTCAGCACCAACATAAAGCGATATGGTACAGTTGAAGCTACCAAAAACAATTTACAAAACCCGGATGAGGCCACTATTATTAAGTTAGGAAAAGAGGTTGTAAAGGAAAAGTATGGTAATTTGTTCGATATGTACAAACAGATAACTGATGAGAATCCATATGAGGTACCCATGAGAATCTATCCAGCGGTGCATTATACCATGGGAGGTTTGTGGGTAGATTATAACTTAATGACAACAGTGCCTGGTTTATATGCTTTAGGCGAAGCTAATTTTTCTGATCATGGGGCGAACAGATTAGGGGCTTCAGCCTTAATGCAAGGATTGGCAGATGGTTATTTTGTAATTCCTTATACTATTGGAGCCTATTTATCAAAAGAAATAAGTGTGAAAGCAATTTCTACAGATCATGAGGCCTTCGCAGATGCAGAGAATAGTGCAGCCGAAGTCTTGAATAAATTGATCAATATAAATGGAACAAAATCAGTTGATTCCTTTCATAAACGATTAGGTAAGATTATGTGGGAGCAATGTGGAATGGCTCGTAATGCAATTGGCTTAACTGGAGCAATCGCTGAGATTCGTGCCTTAAGAAAAGAATTTTGGACGGAAGTGAAAATACCTGGTACTATCAATGAAATGAATTTGGAGTTAGAAAAGGCGGGTAGGGTAGCAGATTTTATTGAGCTTGGAGAATTAATGTGTATAGATGCTTTAGATAGGAATGAGAGTTGCGGAGGACATTTCAGAGAAGAATACCAAACAGAAGAAGGGGAAGCCAATCGGGATGATCAAAACTATGCCTATGTTTCTGCCTGGGAGCACAAAGGAGGTGATAACACCTTTCAATTGCACAAAGAAGAATTGATTTACGAAAACATTAAAATTGCTGCTAGAAGCTATAAATAATCATTTAAGTTATAAAATTTATGTCAGAAAAAACATTAAATCTTACACTAAAAATCTGGAGACAGAAAAATAAAGAAACACGAGGAAGTTTCGAAACCTATCCGATATCTGGTATTTCAACGGATATGTCTTTTCTAGAAATGGTAGATGTATTGAATGAAAAGCTAATCACTGAAAGTAAAGAACCTGTTGCTTTTGATCACGATTGCAGAGAGGGTATTTGCGGTATGTGTAGTATGTATATCAATGGACGTCCACATGGACCTAAGCATGGCGTAACTACCTGTCAATTGCATATGCGTTCGTTTAAAGATGGAGAAACTATAGTTATTGAGCCTTGGAGAGCAGCAGCTTTTCCCGTTTTGAAAGACTTAGTAGTAGACCGTTCTTCCTTTGATAGAATTATGGCAGCAGGAGGATTTATTTCTGTTAACACAGGAAATGCACAAGATGCTAACTCATTACCAATTAGTAAAGATGATGCTGATGAATCTTTTTCAAGTGCGGCTTGCATAGGTTGTGGTGCTTGTGTTGCTGCATGTAAAAACGCTTCTGCCATGTTGTTTGTAGCTGCGAAAGTTTCGCAGTATGCGCTTCTACCTCAGGGTCAGCCTGAAAGAACAAGTCGAGTTCTTAAAATGGTGGCACAAATGGAAGAGGAAGGATTTGGTAGTTGTACGAATACAGGAGCTTGTGAGGCGGAATGCCCTAAGAGTATTTCTTTATCAAATATTGCTCGCTTAAACAGAGAATACATTAGTGCAGCAGCCACTTCGAAGTAGGATATCTTAATCAATTTATAAAAAAAAACCGAAGCATTTGCTTCGGTTTTTTTTATTCTATTTTTTACATCGGTGTTGCAAAATCATTTGATTCGATGCTTAGCTTTGCCTTTGTCCGAAGGTAGAGATCTTCGTTATCCCATGCACCCTCTACATTATAGTCTTTCCAAGAATCAACTCCATCTTCATTCTTAACTGATTTGATGGTGTATTTCCATAAACTTTTCCATTCGGGCTCATTCCCTGGTCGATCATACTTTGATATTGCAAAAGTTTGACCTGGTAGTATTGTCTTAACAAAAACCTTGTTATTATCCTTCTGTGCATAGGTGATTGTTACTTTTTTTGTAGTGTTGTTATGTATTTTTAGATCAACACTGTAATTGGTTACACATGAAGATAACACCAACAACATCAACACAACACCACTAACTGCAATTTTTTTCATTTCTTAATTCTTAATCCTATCTCATTGACGAAATAGTTTTATTTATGGTTGCATCTGCAATATCTTTGCCAAAATGAAATTATGTCGAATTCTAGACTGAAAATATGGCTGTCTGCCTTTCGTCTTCGTACTTTACCACTCGCTTTGTCCTGTATTTTTATGGGTGCTGCTCTAACTTTTTCTTTAAAGAAATTTAACATTTTTATCTTCATTGGTGCAATGTTCACAACGATTTTTTTACAAGTGTTATCTAATCTTGCCAATGACTATGGGGATGGCGTGAAGGGAACTGATAATAAAGATAGAATCGGTCCCACAAGAGCTGTACAGAGTGGAGAAATTAGTTTAAATGCCATGAAGTCTGCCATTATTGTGACTGCAACTCTTTCGTTATTTTCTGGTTTGACACTCTTGTTCCTTAGCTTTGGTGCATCCCATTTTTTACTTACCTTCTTTTTTTTACTACTTGGAATCATTTCTATTGCTGCGGCTATCAAATATACAGTGGGTGAAAATGCCTATGGGTATAGCGGTTTAGGAGATGTAGCTGTTTTTATTTTTTTTGGATTGATTGGCGTTTTAGGAAGCCATTTTCTATATACACAGTCGTGCTCATGGAGTCATCTCTTGCTAGCAATGTGCATAGGACTTTTATCTGTAGGTGTTTTAAATCTTAATAATATGAGAGATATTGAGAATGATAGAGTTTCAAATAAAAGTACAATTCCTGTAAAGCTTGGTTTAGAGAAAGCAAAAAAGTATCATTTTGTCCTCCTCCTCTCTGCTATGTTATGCTTAGTTTTCTATGTATTCTCACAGTTTACTTCAATTTTTGGTTTGCTCCCTCTATTAGTGTTTCCAATTGTATTAAATCATCTGATGGAAGTGAATAGATGTAACTTAAATAGAGATTTCAACCCGATGTTAGCTAAGCTCGCGATAAGCACTTTTTTACTATCAATATTATTTTTTGTAGGCGAATTTTTAAAAAGTATTGCCTGATGAAAGCAAGCTATTTCCCTTTTCAGTTACACTTTATATTGCCAAGTGGCACCTCAAGAGGCATCATGCACAAAAGAGATGTTTTTTTTATAAAATTAACAGAAGATACTCCTGCTTTTGGTCTTGGAGAATGTGCTCCTTTAAGGGGTTTAAGTATAGATGACACGCCAGAATATGAACAGATTTTAGCCAAAGTATGTAATAATCCTTCCTATTATCTTCTGAATAAAGGAGAGTTATTGGCCTATCCATCTATTTTGTTTGGATTAGAAACTGCCTATTTGGACCTCACTCAGGGTGCAAACGGAATTATTTATGAGAGTGATTTTACGGTTGGCAAAGCTAGTATTGCTATCAATGGTCTTATTTGGATGGGATCGATAGATCAAATGAAGCAACAGGTGAGAGACAAGATAGATGGAGGTTCTCAAGTGATAAAGACAAAGATTGGGGCAATTGACTTTGAAAAGGAATTGCAATTTTTAAGATGGATTCGTTCCGAGTTTTCGGCGGAGAAAATTGTACTTCGACTAGATGCAAATGGTGCATTTACTGCTGATGAGGCATTTCTTAAATTAAAGCGATTGGCTGAATTAGATATTCATTCAATAGAGCAACCTATTCAGGTAAATCAAGTAGAATTGATGGCTTCATTGGTAGCCACATCGCCGATTCCAATTGCATTGGATGAGGAATTGATTTCCATCACATCTCCTTCGGAAAAAGAAAATATACTGAAGCAAATTAGGCCACCATACATCATTTTAAAACCAAGTCTACATGGTGGAATTTTAGGTTGTAATCAATGGATTACCATTGCGGACAAGCTAAATATAAAATGGTGGATGACTTCGGCATTAGAAAGTAATATTGGTCTGAATGCAATTGCACAATATACCTATACGCTGAAAAACAATACTACACATGGTTTGGGAACTGGTGGTCTGTTTAGTAACAATATAGATTCGCCTCTATTTATTAAGGATGGATCGCTTTATTTTGCTCAAAATGAGCCATTCAATCTACCCCAATTTATACGATGAATTACCTAATTAATAATGTGAATTATTCAGAAGGAGCACTTTTCGAGAAGTCGAAAAGTATGCTCATTGGTTTAGAGGTTCCAACTTGGGAGAAGCGTATATGGCAGTTTATTTTGGAGTGGATTGACAAGTCAACAGAGTCTTTTATTCAAGAAAGTTCAGGCTCTACTGGCATAGCAAAGAAAATTGAAATCAAAAAGAAATATGCCGTAGAGAGTGCAAGAAAAACGATTTTATATTTTGGTTTAAAGGAGGGACAAACAATTCATCTATGCATGCATCCGTCTTACATTGGAGCAAAGATGATTATCGTTCGTGCTTTTGTTGGAGGACTAAATCTTAGTTATAGTGAAGCCAGTTCTAATGCCCTAAACCTTGTAAAACATTCTGTTGACCTATGTGCCGCTGTTCCTTTACAAGTTTTTGGTCTGTTAGAGCAAAACAAAGCTGGTAATCCCTTTATTAAGAATGTACTTATTGGTGGTGGCGTTATTCCTTCCACATTGGTATCTAAAATACAAAATCAGCAAACGAAGTATTATCAAAGCTTTGGTATGACCGAAACGATAAGTCATATTGCCATAAGAGATTTAGGGAATGATGATACATCTTATCATTGTCTTGAAGGCATTAGTGTTTCAACAGATATACTGGACAATTGTTTGATAGTGCATGCGCCAGAGCTAGGGGTGGAGCATTTAAAAACCAATGATAATGTGAATCTAATTAATGAAACTAGTTTTGAATGGCTTGGCCGGGATGATAATGTAATAAATAGCGGTGGAATTAAGATACATCCAGAAAAAATTGAAAAATTGATTGAAAACTTGATCAAAAATCCATATTATATTTCATCCATTGCTGACGAAAAGCTAGGAAATAGGATTGTTTTATATATTGCGAGCAATGATTTGTTAGATAAAAATGCTCTGTTACTCCAATTAAGACCGTTGCTTCCTTCTCATCATTTACCAAAGGAGATTATTATTGAATCTATTTTTGAGTACACTCCTACAGGAAAAATTATCAGAAAATAAATCATTGAAAATTGGTGGATAAAAAAAAGAGCAATTGGTTCCTTAATTACTAAAGAATACCTTACTTTCACATTTAACTAATTTATCACCACTTAAAAACAAAAAACATGGAATTCGCATCTGGATTTGTTATTTTTTTAATAGTAGCAGGTATCTTTTTACTATTTACATGCCTTGTTACTGTGCAACAAGGAACAGTTGCCATCATTACGCAGTTTGGAAAATATAAGCGCATCATGCATGCCGGTTTGAATATTAAACTCCCTATTATTGAGGCGATTCAGAGGAGAATTTCTGTACAGAATCGTTCGGCGGAATTAGATTTTCAGGCAATCACGCAAGATCAAGCGAATGTATATTTTAAAGCGATGTTGCTTTATTCGGTATTAAATGAAAACGAAGAAGTATTAAGAAATGTAGCCTTCAAATTCGTGAATGAAAGAGATTTTATGACAGCTTTAATTCGTACTATTGAAGGATCTATTAGAGGATTTGTGGCTACCAAAAAGCAATCAGAAATTCTTTCGTTAAGAAAGGAAATTATAGACGATGTGAAAGATCAAATTGATCATGTTTTAGAATCATGGGGATTTCATCTTTTAGATTTACAATTGAATGACATCACTTTTGATGAGGCTATTACGCGTTCAATGGCGCAAGTGGTAGCATCTAGCAACTTAAAAGCTGCTGCTGAAAATGAAGGTCAGGCCTTATTGATTACTAAAACTAAGGCAGCAGAAGCTGAAGGTAATGCTATTAAGATTTCGGCCGAGGCAGAAAGAATGGCAGCTCAGTTAAGAGGTCAGGGTGTTGCCTTATTCCGTCAAGAAGTCGCAAAAGGTATGAGTGAGGCTGCAAGAGAAATGCAGGAAGCTAACCTTGATGGTTCTTTTTTGCTATTCTCGATGTGGACAGAATCTATCAAGCATTTTGCTGAGACAGGAAAAGGAAATACCATTTTCTTGGATGGCTCACCAGAAAATATGCAAAGAACCATGCAGCAGTTGATAAGTACACAACAAGCAAATAAAAAGTAATTATTATTATATTTTGATATATATAGCTGCTTCCTTTTTTGGAAGCAGCTTTTTTTGTAATTCTAATCTCGCATGAGGGATAGACGTGAAAAGCCCGGACTGTAAGGAGGACTTGGCACAGATAGCCCGACCACTGCTCTTGTATTTAGCAGTGGGCATGCCCTATTCTGAAATAGATTCTAAATAAATTTCCAAATTTTAAGTCCAAAAAAGGTTACTTTCGTAAGTATTTTTAAAATTGACTATTCATTAGTACCCAATTTTTATTAAACTAAAAAAAACATTATGAAAAAAACAATCAACACACAGAAGTGGTTTACGCTTTTTGTACTGAGTTTGTTGCTGTTCAATGTAGCAGTAACTGAGGCCTCAAGTCATCGTGAAGCACCTTTAATTGCCAATGATCCTTTGGCGGATAATACTGATTTATATGCCTTTCGAAGTCCTGATAATCCTAATAAGATTACCATAATTGCGAATTATATTCCAACAGAACTACCATGTGGAGGTCCAAATTACCATTCATTTGGGGAGAATATTCGTTATGAAATTCATATAGATAATGATGTAACCACTGCTGGAGATGACATCATTTATCGTTTTACTTTTTCAAAAACGAATCAAGATCCAACAACGTTTTTTAATATTCGTCTAGGACTAGAGAATTTGAAAACCACTTATATATGCGAAAGAAGTATTGATGGTGGAGTAAGTTTTAGCACAATTGTTAGTGGCGGTATTGTACCACCACCAAATATCGGTGCTCGTTCCATAGAAAATGCAATTGTTGGACTAGGTGCACCTAGTTACAATTCTTTGGTTACCGCTGCAATTGCAACAGCCAGTTCAGGTGAACAAGTTTTTTGTGGGCCAAGTGATGATCCATTCTTTGTAGACTTAGGTGGAATTTTTGATTTAGGTGATGCACCTCGACAAGGATCACAAGTAAGAGATGGTTTAGCGAAATATAATACGCACTCAATTTGTTTGCAGATAGATATTTCTACTCTACAAAAGGATGGTCAATCGGTAGCATCTGCAGTAAATATTTTAGATGCAAATTATGTAATTGGTATTTGGGCATCAGCAAGTAGAAGAGCTACAAAGACTTTAAATACAAGCGGTTCAGGTTCGGTAGAAACTGGTGCATGGGTACAGGTTTCAAGATTGGGTATGCCATTAACCAATGAAGCGGTTATACCAATTGGTAAAAAAGATTTGTGGAATGCAATGACACCTTACCAAGATTTGGATAGCATTGCTGTGTTTGGAAATTATTTTTACAATCCTGAGTTGGCATTATACATGGATGAAAGTCAGTTTGGTGGTGCCGTTCCAGCAATGCGTGGATTGCGTGTGCAATCAAAATCATTAGGCACTTATGATTTTAGAAATGGGAAAGATGGTTTGTTTGGATTGAAAGGCAATGCTGCATTAGTTGGTACAGCTTTAGATGATGCTATCTTCGGTACTTTGCTGTTGCCTGGTGCTGGGAAGCCTCGTTCTGTTGATCTTTGGCCTATATTTCATACAGGCGTTCCTAATTTAGCACCCTATCAATTAGCTACAGGAAAGGGAGGAAATCCACTCGCAGCAGGAAAACCTTTTGTCAATAACTTCTTACCAAATGGTGGTGATATGTTGAGACTGAATATGGCTGTTCCTATAACACCTAGAACAGATCCTAAATTCAATTCATTAGGATTAGTTTATGCTGCTGTATTGGGATTGACAGATCCATTGTATAATACTAGCACAACATTACAAGCAATACCAAATATGGATGGATTTCCAAATGGAAGAAGACTTGAAGATGATGTAACAAGAATCGAACTACAAGCAGTTGGTGGTGTCGCATTAGCAGCGATTGGCTTATGGTACGACGACTATAATGCAGCTGACCTAACTGCTTCACCAGTTTCTAATCATTTAATAAATGTATTGCAATACTCTACGGGTGTAGAAAAAAATGATACTACATTCAAGACAAGTTTCCCTTATGTGCAGGTGCCTTGGAGAGGAACAGCAGTAAATTAATTTGAGATAAATAAAAAATAACAAAATGAAAAAAACAATATTTACAACTGCGATATTCCTTCTAATAATGATGGGCGCAATAAGAACAATCGCTTCAAGTCATAGAGAAGCACCACTAATTGCCAATGATCCGTTGGCTGACAATACAGACTTATATGCTTTTAGAAGTCCAGATAATCCAAATAAAATTAATATCATTGCATGCTATATCCCAATGCAGTTGGGACATGCGGGACCTAATTACAACTCATTTGGTGAAGGTATAAGATACGAGATTCACATTGATAATGATGTAATGACACCAGGTGATGACATCACTTATCGTTTTACTTTCTCTAAAATTAATGAAGATCCTACTACCTTTTTTAATATTCGTTTAGGCAAGCAAAATTTAAAAACAACTTACAGATTGGAGAAGAGCACGGATGGAGGAAGCACCTTTACAACAGTAGTTGCAGTAGGTATTGTACCTCCAAATAATATTGGTCCAAGAAGTATTGGAAGCACTGCTGGATTGAATACAACTTACTCAACTTTATTCAATAATGCAATTACTACCGCTACCAGTGGAGAGACAGTTTTTTGTGGTCCTACCGATGATCCTTTCTTTGTGGATTTAGCGGGTATTTTTGATCTAGGAGATGCTCCAAGAATAGGTGCTAAAGATGGTTTAAGGTGTATGAATGTTTCTACAATTGCTTTGCAGATTGATATTTCGGCATTGCAAAAAGATGGTCAACCCGTATCAATGGCAAGTGATATATTAGATGCAGACTATGTAATTGGTGTTTGGGCATCGGCAAGTCGTCAACAAGTAAGAACACTGAATACGGATGGAACAATGACTCAGTCAGGACCTTGGGTACAAGTATCTAGACTTGGTATGCCATTAACTAATGAGGCAGTTATACCAATTGGTAAAAAAGATTTGTGGAATAGTTTGACACCTTACCAAGATTTAGATAGTCTAGCGGTATTTGGTAAATATTTCTATCAGCCAGAATTGGCCTTGTATATGGATGCGACGTTATTTGGTGGTGCAGTTCCAGCAATGGCTAATTTAAGAGTTCAAAGAAATTCATTGGGCGCATTTGGTTTTGGTAATAATCAAAAAGGATTGTATGATCTAAAAGGAACGGTTGCGTTAGCAGGAACGGCTTTAGACGATGCAATTTTCGGCACTTTATTGTTGCCAGATTCTACCTCTCCAAGAGCTGTTGACTTGTGGCCTATATTTCATACAGGTGTTCCGAATTTAGCGCCGTATCACCTTGCCACAGGTAAAGCAGGCAATCCATTAGCAAATGGAAAACCATTTATCAATAACTTTTTACCAAATGGTGGTGATATGTTGAGACTGAATATGGCTGTTCCTGCAACACCTAGGACAGATCCTAAATTCAATTCATTAGGATTAGTGTATGCTGCTGTATTGGGTTTAACAGATACTGCTTATAATACAAATGCATTATTGCAAATGATACCAAATATGGACGGATTTCCAAATGGAAGAAGATTGGAGGATGATGTAACAAGAATTGAATTACAAGCAGTAAGTGGCGTGGTGTTAGCAGCAATAGGATTATGGTATGACGATTATAGTGGTTCGGGCTCACCGGTAACACCAAATTTAATAAACGTATTATCTTATACAACCAATATTGAACGGAATGATACCACTTTTAGACCTGCATTCCCTTATGTGCAAACACCATGGGGGGGGACAGGCGATTGTAGTGGAGAGGCTGTTGCTTATACACAACCTGCAATATTAGATCCATCATATACTGGTTTGTTAGGAATTGGCGCACCTCAAGTGATTGTATATACGTTTCCTAATCCATTTATGAATACAAATTCTGTGCAATTTATGATTGCTAGATCAATGAATATTCAAATTCAATTGTATGATATGAATGGTGTTTTGGTTAAAAAGATAATGAACCAAGATCAACATGCTGGCGCACATACCGTTGAATGGAGTGGTGCAGAATTGCAAAAAGGTTTGTATATTTTAGAGATTGCGAGTGAGAACAAAACACTTCAAACCATTAAAGTATCTAAGTTTTAGTGAAGGTATAAGATCGATTAATAGGTTTTTTCAATTAGGTATGATGGTTGTCTGTTTCCAGGCAACCATCTTTTTTTTAGTGAAAAAATCCAAGCAGAAATCCTTCTCGTATATGGATTCATATAATTGAAAAAAACTAAACAAGAACCAAATGAAAAAGACAGTTATCTATGCAAGCTTAGTATTACTCATGATAGGACTAGTTTACTTTATAGTAATTAAAAACAAACATCAAAAAGAAGGTCCAATATTGCTTAAAGACAGAGTAGGACTCTTGAGTCAAAGTGCTGAATGGCCAGCAACCAAACAGAAAGCCACAGAATTGTTAGCCAAAATTGAGTTAGATAAAGAAGATGAGGATGCCAAGTTGAAGTTAGCGGAACTTTATATTCAAGAGGCAAGAATCACTGGCGACCATGTTTATTATGATAAAGCAGCTATGCACTACGTGAATATGGTACTCGTGAAGGATTCCACGAACTTTGAAGCAGTAACCTATAAATCCCTAATATATTTATCACAACATCATTTTCAAGACGGTTTAAATTACGCGTTGAAAGCAGTTGCCATTAATCCGTATAATGCTTTTGTTTATGGGATGTTAACAGATGCCTATGTTGAACTAGGCGATTACGATATGGCAGTTGCATCCGCAGATAAAATGGTGAGTATAAGACCAGATATTCGTTCTTATTCAAGAGTTTCTTATTTAAGAGAAATTTATGGCGATTATCCAGGTGCTATTGATGCCATGAAGTTAGCAGTGGAAGCTGGTGCACCTGGGGATGAAAGTAGTGCTTGGGCACGTGTACAATTAGGACATCTATATGAAAACACAGGCGAAATAAAAAATGCTGAAATGCATTATATGATTGCCTTGGAGGATAGACCTGACTACGCATATGCTTATGCCGGTTTGGGAAGAATTAAGAAAGCTAATAAAGATTACAAAGGAGCTGTTGAATATTTTAAAAAGGCAGATGCCTTGGTGATAGATTATTCTTTTAAAGATGATTTATCAGATTTATATGCTTTAACTGGACAAAAAAACGAGGCTAAAAATATTGCTGAACAAGTAATTAATGAATTGAGTGCAGCTTCTGCAAGTGGTCTAACCGATGAGAATATAGGCCATTATGCTGATAGAGAATTAGCTTATGTGTATATAAAAGCTGGAAAATATGATAAAGCGGTAGAACATGCAATAGCAGAGTACAATAGACGTCCAAACAATATTGATGTAAACGAGTGTTTGGCATGGGTATACTATCAGCAGAAGGATTATACTAAGGCAGCTAAGTATATTAGAGTTGCAAATAAAACCAAGAGTAAAAATCCTGTAATGTTGTGTAGAGCAGGCTTGATTTTGGCTAAAGTGGGCGAGTCAGTAAATGCAAAATTATATTTGTCTCAAGCCTTAAAAGACAAGCCAAATATTGATCCGGCGTTAGTGATGAACTGCTCACAAGTACTGTCTACCCTTTAAGACTCGCACAATGAGACAATACCAGAGACAATTAATATTGTTGATGTGTTTTCTTTTGCTATCAAAAGTCCTATCGGCACATACCATCAATTATCAACTGGAGCAAAGTCCGATCCATTCGGTTGTTTGGTACTATTTAAAACTTGGCTTTCAACATATAATACCATTAGGTTTAGATCATATTCTGTTTATCATTTGCTTATGTTTATTGACAAATAAGTTAAAGATAATCTTGTGGCAAGCAACTGCCTTTACAGTGGCACATACTATCACTTTAATACTTACGATGAAAGGTCTGGTAATGGTTTCCTCCTCATTGATAGAACCAATTATTGCACTTTCCATCGCCTTTATTGCCATAGAGAATATCTTTTTTAAAGAATTGAAAGTATGGCGGATTTTGTTGGTATTCTTTTTTGGATTGATTCATGGGATGGGCTTTGCAGCAGCATTGAATGAATTAGGACTTCCCAGAAATGCTTTTTATACCTCATTAATATCTTTTAATGTAGGGGTTGAATTGGCACAGGTAAGTATTGTTTTAATCATCTTTTTTTCAATCATCAAAACTTTTGAGCAAAAGATATGGTATCGTTTAAGAGTTGTATATCCCATTTCTATTTGTATCGCTTGTGTTGCGTTCTATTGGACATTTACAAGAATCTAGAACACCTTTTGGTAAAGCAGAACGAAAAATAATTCTTCCATTATATTGTTTCACTATTTTTTTGTAAATTAATGAGCGTGTCTGTAAACGATTTTTAGTTTCAGATTTTTATCATTAACATTACAATCACATTCGTATTTTGTTGACTCAAACAATCACTCTTACTGAAGAAGAATTAGTTCTTGCCTTGCAGCAAAACAGTAAGGAGGCTTATGAATATCTTTATGACAATTATAGTAAGGCTCTTTATGGAGTTATCTATAGAATTGTTTCTAACGAAAATATTGCTGCAGATATCTTGCAAAGTAGTTATATGAAAATTTGGAAAAATATTTCCAATTATGATAAAACAAAAGGCAGGCTATATACTTGGATGTTGAACATTACCAGAAATGAAGCCATTGATACAATAAGATCTAAGGATTATAATACCAATGAAATAAACCGAAGTGACCTTAAAAACGTATCTGTAAATAGTATGTCAGATTTAAGTGTTAAACCAGACGAAATTGATTTGAATTCATTAGTAGGGAAATTAGATCCAAACGAAAGAATTATCGTAGACTATATGTATTTTAAAGGCTATACACAATCAGAAATTGCAGAGGAATTGGGCATACCTTTAGGAACTGTAAAAACAAGAATTAGAAAGGCTGTCATACATTTAAGAAAATATTTTAATTGATTTGGAAACAAAAGCGTACACAGAATCTGGAATTTTAGATTTATATGCCATGGGCACACTTTCAGCTGAAGAGAAGGTAGGAGTGGAGTGTATGATAGCAGCTCATCCTGAGATACAAGCAGAATTAGAATTGATTCAAAATGTGATAAATAGTTATGTTGGCAGTTTTGAAAAAACTCAACCTGCCGATGTTAAAGCGAAGATTATAGGTGCCATGGATTTTAGTGTAACTTCTTCTTTAGATATTACGAATAAAAGACAGATTCATAGTTAAGAAGAATTTACGATAAAAAAAACACAAATCGATGACTTACATTCGTTGAAAGATAATGAAAGCTCTAGTTTGTAAAATCCTTCACGTCAGATTGGAAGCTTTATACAATGGGGTATTGCTGCAAGTATTTTACGCATAACAGTGAGTGCGTGTTTTAATTATTCTTTAACTTCTTCTCTTAATTCAAAGAAACAACAATTAGCAGAAGCCAACCAAATAATTGGTAAATTAAAAGATTCTACACTAGCAAAGGAACAAGAGATTGGTTTGATGGCAAAGGATTTGGAGATAATGTTAATACCTGTAAATATTAGTGATTCAATTGGGAGGTTTGCCTTTGTTACCAAATGCTGGAGCTACCGTGATATGGAATAAAATTACCAAGACCATAAATATTGCATTGAATAAAATGCCGATACAAGATGCTGAAAAGCAATATCAACTTTGGACTATTGTAGATGGCAAACCTGTTGATTTAGGTGTATTGCCTCAAACTTATGATGGAAGCAGCATCCTGAGTGCCAAGTCTGTGTCAGAACCTCAAGCTTATGCTATTACCATCGAACATAAAGGTCGAAGCGTCAGTCCCATAATAGATCAGATGATTGTTGTAGGTAATCTATAATTTTTGTTTCCCTTCTCAAGAAACTCCATATCTATTCATTTTTTTGTAATTCCAATCTCGCATGAGGGATAGACGTGAAAAGCCCGGACTTCAAGGAGGACTTGGCACAGATAGCCCGACCACTGCTCTTGTATTTAGCAGTGGGCATGCCCATTAAGGTGTTATTCTCTTAATAACACGCGGAACTATTCCTGCTGCTTTTTTCTTTATCTTTATACGATGAAAAATCCTTTATTAGACAATAAATTCGCGAAGTTTATCATCAATGAAAGGCGATTTCATTCATTGGACGATGAGGATACTTATGACTTTGAAAGACAGGAAATGGTCTCATGGTTTCATATTCCACAATTGGCAGCAACTGGCTTCAGAGCTGTAGTTTCAAATTTATTTGGTTCGTTTGCAGACAAGCGAGAAATTATGGCGCTACTTGCAGAAAGCGTAAATGAAGCATATTGTTATACAGAAAAGGACGAAGTATGGGTAGATTATATTGCAGACTTGGGCGATGGTTTCGATAGTACTTATACGATGGCGCATTTATTGGCGCAGCAAGAATTATTGATAGCGGGAACGACTTTGCCACGAGGCGATATTTTAATTTTAGGTGGCGATCAGGTGTATCCAACAGCAAGTAGAGAGGAGTACAGAAATCGTTTCAAAGCACCATATAACTTAGCTTTTCCCTTCAGCAATGATATTCCAAAAGCGGATATGTATGCCGTTGCTGGAAATCATGATTGGTATGATGGGTTGAATAATTTTATCCGGCTTTTTTGTAGACAAAGATTAGTTGGAAATTGGCAAACAAAACAGGCTAGAAGTTATTTTGCAATTGAGTTACCACATAACTGGTGGATTTGGGCAATCGATGTTCAGTTAGAGGGCGACGTAGATCAGGTGCAATTGAATTATTTTGAGGGATTAAAAAATAGAATGAAAGCCAATGACAATGTGATATTGTGTACTGCAGAACCGAGCTGGGTATTTTATGCAGATGGCAAGAATGCAGGATATAGAAGTCTTCGTTATTTTGAAGATCGCTTTTTTAATGATGCTCATAAGCCTTTAAATTACATACTTTCACTAACTGGTGACTTACACCATTACTCGAGATATACGGCAAGTACAGAAGGAGTGAAGATGCAGAAAATAGTAAGTGGCGGTGGTGGTGCGTTTTTGCATCCAACACATAATTTGCCGGAAAAATTGTATGGTTTAAGAGAGGGAAATTTTAATCTAAAGGCAACGTTTCCTTCTAAGAAGGATAGTTCATCACTCTCTCGAAGGAATTTCTTATTCCCATTGTATAACAAGTCTTTCAGTTTGTATGTAGGTGCTTTCTTTTTGTTAATTACATGGATTATTGAAAGTAAAAAATTCATTTCAGGTAGTGGCGAATCAGCCACTTTTATGAATCATATTAGTCAGATTGGCACAGCTAATTTTTTTGATTTTATACTTACCATTAAAGATCTGTATTTAAATAACCTGATTCTTTTGGTTTTTAATTGGGCATTGATTGGTACCCTGTATTTGCATGCCGATATTCCCACAAATCAGAAATATAAGCCAATTGTCTATAAAATTTTTGGAGCACTGCATAGTATTGTCCAGATTATTGTGTTTTATCATATTTTGTGGTTTATTTCACACGTTCATCTGTTCCAAAATAATATCTACAATAATATTATGACTCAATTGATGATTTATCTGATTGGTGGTTTTGTGGTGAGTACCATTTTTGGTATTCACCTTTTCATTTCTAATCATTTGTTAGGAAACCACGATAATGAATCTTTTAGTTCACTACGTTATGAAGGTTTTAAAAACTTTTTGAGAATACGTGTAAGCAATGAGGGACTTACAATATATCCGATTGGGGTAACGGAAATTAGTCGATGGGTTTTGAATGATAAAAAGAATAAAGCTACAACATCAAAGGCGCCAAAAACAGAATTGATTGAAGATCCAATTCAAATAAATGTTTAAACATCTATTAATTTAAATATAGAATCTTATGAGTATACAAATCAAAGAAGCAGAAATTATTGACGAGTTTGATTTATTTGAAGACGCTCTTGACAAGTATGAACTGATCATAGAAATGGGTAAGCAGATGCCTGTATTAGCTGATATGTATAGAACAGACGAGTTGCTTGTAAAGGGCTGTCAAAGTCAAGTTTGGCTGCGTGCCTATAAAACGGATGATACAATATTTTATCAGGCAGATAGTAATACAATTATCACCAAAGGAATTATTGCTTTATTGGTAAAAATACTAAGTGGCGAAACTGCTGCTGATATTTTAGCATACAATATGCATGTGATTGACGCCATACAACTAAAAGAGCATCTTACCAGTCAAAGAAGTAATGGCTTGGCTTCTATGGTTCAGAAGATGAAATTTTATGCAGAAGTTTTGTAGCGTGAAGGGTGAACTCTAAAATGGGCTTGTTTCATAGTTGACAATGCTTGAAGTCTCGCCGAATCCCATAAAATAACCACCACCACCGGCACCGCAAAGCTTCATGCTGTATGCACCAGAATCAAGTCCGTCTTGCCAAACCTTTTCAATAGGTGATGGAATCATCTCTTTGAAATGTTCAAATTGAAGTATGGAGAGTTGCTTTATTTTTGCTAAGCCAGCGGCAGCATCACTCTTCAAATAGGCTTGAATGATTTCATTATTCAAAGGAAGTAATTCATTTTGCACAACTTCTGCAAAGCCTTTATCATTTTCTAACTTTTGTTTGAATATATCTACCAACGGTGCTGTTCTTCTCTCTATGCCTGAATTTAAGATAAACAAATTGAAGTTTTGAGCTACTGAATTTTCTATATTTATTTTACTGCAGATTTGTTTGCTCCCTATCAAAACAGCATTCGATACATAGGATACCAATGGATCCAATCCACTTGAGTCGCCATGAAAGAAACCTTCTAACAATCCTAATTCTTTCTTCAACACATTAATATCCTCAAAAGCTGATTTATTGATGCAGTAAGAGTGAAAGAAACAAGCCACCAACGCTCCACTACTTCCTAATCCATAACCGATCGGAATGGTTGATGAAACGCATAATCCTTTTTTTAAATCATTCTGAAAGGCATCAAAAGCATAGTGTTCTGAAGAAAAATGTTGCTTAAGATACACTAAATAATTTTCTAATAATGCAGTACTCTTTCTGATGGTAAATTGATCCTTAGCATATACAAATTCCATATGATAGCGTTCGAATGGTATAGCCAAACCTACAGCTCCCTTGATGATAGCATATTCACCAAACAATAGTAGTTTACCATAAAATCTTTGAAATGGAAGTGTATTCATGCCTACATCTATAAACTAGTAAATGGTAATCTTTGGTTTATTGTCTAATATTTTTTCAATTTCTTCCATCACATCAGTTGTCAAAAGTTCTTTTGCATTAAGGCATGTAAGATTTTCTTCCAATTGACTGACTTTTGAAGCACCAAGAATAACTGTTGAAACATTAGGATTTTTTAAGCACCAAGCCAATGCCATTTTAGTCAAGGAAATCCCAAGTTTATCAGATAAAACTTTGAGTTTTTGAATCTTCGCAATAAACTCTTCATTGTCGATGTTCTTTTCCTTTAGCCATTCTAGCCCTTGAAGATGCACTCTCGAATCTGCCACATCACCTTCTAAAAATTTACCTGTTAAGATACCGCTTGCCAGAGGCGACCAGATGGTGGTGCCTAGACCGAAATTCTGAAATAGTGGAAGATATGATTTCTCTAATTTTTCACGATAGAACATATTGTACTGTGGTTGTTCTACAATGGGACCGATCAATTTATATCTCTCAGCCACATAGTGCGCTTCAGTAATCTGTTGGGCACTCCATTCGCTGGTTCCCCAATACAAGATTTTTCCTTGTGTAATCAAATTATGCATTGACCAAACTGTCTCTTCTATTGGGGTATAGATATCAGGTCGGTGACAGAGAAATAAATCTAAATAGTCAACTTGTAAACGATTTAATGCTGCATGACAAGCCTCCATGATATGCTTACGCATCAAACCTTTTTGGTTAGGCAATTGTCCACCCCAAAACACCTTACTTGAAACAAGCCAAGTACTTCTATCCCAGCTCATCTTTTTAAGAATCTTGCCCATTACAATCTCAGACTTACCTGTGGCATATACTTCGGCATTGTCAAAAAAGTTAACACCAGCTTCATAAGCTTTTATCATCAATTGTTCCGCTACCTCATCACTAATTTGATTACCAAAAGTGACCCATGAACCCAATGATAATTCGCTCACTTGTAAGCCCGACTTACCTAATCTTCTATATTCCATGGTGCTTTCTGTTTTATGAATTACAAACCTACTTAATTATGCACAAAAGGTGTGAATTTCTTCTTGACAAATTCTATGCGCTTCTTTTTGAATGAGACTATCTTTGTTTGCAATGAAAAGTTCGTATTCCTTGGAAAACACTTTAACGTTTCTCACCATCGAGGAGATGGAAGATTCTATACTTTATGGACTTGAGGAAGAAATTACTACAATTACCAATCAATGTCCATTTGAGATTGGAAGAATGCCACATTCTAAAATGTATTTTGAGATAAGTGAGCATGTTCAATTGCAACAAAAGGTATATAACTTTTTTAGTGAAATAAAAAACGCTTTTATATTCAATTTATATACGCCTAAATGGAGTATTGAATTGCCTTTTGTGGCACCAATTTTAAAAGCTTTGACTCTTGCTGCAGATCGGATAGAGCTAAGAATTATTTATCTTGAAAAAGAAGTTGAAAGCGACGAAAATAAAAAAGATCTTACGAACAAAGGTTTACTCAAATTAACTTGTGTGGACAAGGAACAAGGAGATGTTTGCTTTTCAAAAAGTATTCGACCAAGTGAGCTTGCAGAGCTTGTTGCAAACATGAGGATAGATAATAAGCAGGAAGCGGAGATTTTGGCGTTTGCTCTAGAATGGTACAAAGAAGATAATAATCAATCTATTCAGTTGGAACTCTTCGAATATTTCAAACAAAAGCAATCGTTTTCAACAAGCAATTATAAATAATTTAAGTACAAAAAATATCAAAATGGCTAGTATCACAAAGACATCAGAGATTAGATTTAAAATTGGATTAGATGACAAAAACATCCCCATAGACATTAAATGGCAGGCAACTGACAGCAAGTATCAAGAATTAGTAGATTGTAAGTCTATCATGCTATCTATATGGGATCCATTGGAGAACAATACTTTAGGCATTGAGTTATGGACAAATCAAATGACGACAGATGAAATGCATGCCCATTTTTTTCAGTCATTGGTCAACATTGGACACAGCTACCAGAAGGCAACAGGAAGTCCTTTTGTTCAAAAAGACATGGATGAATTCTGTAGAAATCTAGCAAGAAAAACAGCAGAGTGGGAGGAGAGTAAAAATAAATAATCTATCGTATTTTAAGTAAAATATATACAACATGGAAACTGTAATTCAAATTGAAAATGCTGATATTTATCAAGGTAAACACCTAGTATTAAAGAAGATTAATTTTTCTCTGGCAGAAGGAGAATTCAAGTATATCATCGGTAAAACAGGCTCAGGGAAAAGTTCATTATTGAAAACACTCTATGCAGACATTCCCTTGCAGAGTGGGTTTGGTATTGTAGCAGATTATGATTTAAAATTAATAAAAGCGAAGGATATTCCTTTCTTGCGAAGAAAAATTGGTATTGTTTTTCAAGATTTTCAATTGCTTATAGATCGAAATGTGAAAGATAATCTTGAATTTGTGATGAAAGCAACCGGATGGGAAGATAAAGTAAAAATCTCAGAAAAAATTGAAGAAGTGCTTGCCAATGTTGGATTGCAAAACAAAAAACATAAAATGCCTCATGAATTGAGTGGAGGTGAACAGCAGCGTGTAGTAATTGCTCGTGCCTTATTAAATGAGCCTGAGCTAATTCTAGCAGATGAGCCAACAGGGAATTTAGATCCAGATACTTCAGATGATATCATGAATTTGCTAAAAACAATCAACGAAACGACCGGAACAGCGATCTTGTTTGCCACACACGATTATCGATTAATACAAAAGTTTCCATTCACCGTTGTGCGATGTATTGAAGGCGAGCTATTAGAACACAGCTTAATAAAAGCCTAAAAGAGATTGTTGCACTCGAACAAAGGAAGACGATTTTTTCTTTAGTTCTTGATGATTTTTTGATGTATCAAATGATTTCCGTCTGACACATTTATAAAGTAGATACCAGAAGACATGCCTGAGATATCTATTTTTTCTATCTTATTCAATACTTGATTTATGGTTTGAGTTTTTATTTGTCTTCCCAATTGATCTATAATTGTGAATTGAATATTTTTCTCTTTACTAAAATTTAAATCAAGATATAGAATCTCCTTAGCGGGATTGGGGTATATTGATACACTTATAAAATCAAAGTCGCTTTTCGTTATTCCAACGCCATAAACCACTGTTTTTTGAGCTAAGTTTGGTCGGAGCATTTGTAAATTATAAAACATAATGTCAGCCTGTTCTTTTGTGAACATGTTTTGGCAAAATTCATTGGAATAGTCCATATAGTTTTCAATCATATCTGGATAGTCTGTGCCAATGTCTGTACAACTATTTTTAGAAGTATCACAATCAAAATTAGTTTGGTCTCCTTGTGCGGGTGTATCCGAAATTCCATCATCTTCAACACAAGCTGCCTCGTCTGCCCAAATATGTCTTAGTCCAAAGTAGTGCCCAAACTCATGTACCGCAGTACGTCCTGGTGCGATACCTGGATCGATGATGTAGGGATTGTTTCTGCCAAAAGCGGTATAATCAATTACTACACCTTGCTGAGCAGAATCAATATAACTCCCCGCATCCCAATTAGCAGCACCCGTTGGTGGATAGGCATAGCCTAACAAACCCAATGGAATTGTATTCAAATTACAAACCCATACATTTAGGTATTTATCTGTAGGCCATGGAGCGTCACCTTCTACTGGATCCTTCACATTATCCGAGAAAGCATTAAAGCCGAAGAAGCTAATGGCAGGTGCTCCTAGCTTTCGAATGATACCTGTACTTGGGTTGCCTAAAGGGTCAGTAGTCGCTAGGAAAAAATCAAAATTCAATCTTCCCATTAGCGGTTTGAATGCATTTCTTGTTTGAATACTATCTTCATTACGATGATTAAAATCACGATTCAATACTTCAATTTGCGAATAAATTAAGGAGTCTGGTATATTATCCTCGGTTGCCAGACGAACCACGTGAACCACAATAGGAATATGATAAATGGTATCTGCGGCATTCACTGCTCGTGAACCTCTATTAGCATCTGCCATTGCTTTTACAGCTGTGAAACTAGCATCTACCATGGCTTTGTAACCAGGATGTAATCTATCTTGTTCCTTAATGACCTCGTATGAGGCACAAATCTTAAATCCTTGTGAAAATTGCTCTAAGCTTGAAAATAAAAATAAAAATAGGAATATTTTTTTCATTGGACGTTTTGTATTTAAAATCAAAAATAGCGATTTCATTAAATATAATAGAATCAAAAAGTAGAAAGTATCGTTCTTTTTCCTTTGTGCTTCACTAGCTTTCTTCTTTAAAGTAGATTTTATAAAATTTTCGTCCATCTTTCTCTATCCCTTGTTCAATCATCTCTTTATTGCCATGTATATAAATATGAAAGTTTTTATCCAATTTTAGTACACTTTTAAAAATCTTAGCTTGTTTTTTTAAAGCTTGCGTTGAAATATCAAAATTATCTATAAGTTCCAAGTCATTGTTCCCTCTATAGATTTCATCATAATTTCTAAAAGCTTTTATGACGCCCTTGTCTTTAAATACTTCCTTCTCAAAGTCATTCTTATCAAAGGATTCATGTGTTTTGAAATAGTCAACAGAGCGATTTAGATAATCTATTTGGTCGGTTTTACTCACTTCAAATTCCTCTATCAATTGTTTGGTGACAAAGTTTTTTGTAATATTCAAAAAGTCCTTGGTATGATGATAATCATCGCTACAAGGTTTTAAATTTAAAAAAGTATCTTTCCAAAACATTGCTTCTCCTGACTTATTCGATCTATCAATAATACAAACCTTGTAGCCCTCTTCTTTGCTTTTATTCATTATTAAGCAACCCTTATCTAATTTTTCAACATTAATACCATCATCATACTTTAAACTAAAATCGTTCTTTTTATTGTTGAGTTTTAAAAAGTCCTGTCTGTTCTCTGATTTAAATATACCAATCGCTTGGCACATTTCTCCATCGATTTCTATGTCAGAAAAAATGCTCACAAAAAGGTCTCCTGCTTTGATTTGAGGATGAACTGAAATCTCATACAAATGCTTGGCAATATCAATGCTATTCTCATGCAAAGAATTAGACTTTTTAAAAATTTCAGTGGCGAATTTATACACTGGATTTAAGGAAACATCTCCATTTGAAAAGGTAAAAGAATAATATTCTACATTGGTAAATGGTGCTAAAAAATAACGCAATAACAAATCTTGTAACTTCTCCTCACTGATATCATGTTTACTTTTTGAGAGCATAATATCCTCGTCATTGGTTCTGTTGCCTACATGATGGATACATAAATCAGTGATACCGCAATTGCTAAAGTCTAACATATTTATTGTTTTTGTGGAGCTAGAATAACCGAGCTCAAATGTATTGAAAATTTAGCTAAGGGTTTCTTCATTTTGAAGTATAGATTATAATCTGACTTCCTTTTATCTACCTTTTCTCCAACGCCTCCTTATATACTTTCAAGCATCTTTCTCTTGCTAGTTGGTGATTGACAATTGGATGAACATACTGCAATGATTCGAATTCAGGCACCCATCTTTTGATATAAATATGTTCAGCGTCAAACTTCTTGGTCTGTTCGCTGGGACTAAAAATTCTGAAGTAAGGTGCGGCATCAGTGCCTGAGCCGGCTGCCCATTGCCAACCGCCATTATTAGCCGCCAAATCAAAATCTAATAATTTTTGGGCAAAGTAAAGTGCACCCCATTGCCAATCTATCAATAAATGTTTGCATAGAAAACTAGCAACTATCATTCTCGATCTATTATGTATAAATCCTGTGGCATTTAGTTCCCTCATGCCTGCATCAACAATTGGATAGCCAGTTTGTCCATCACACCAAGCCCGATATTCTTTTTCGTTATTCCTCCATTGAATACCATCATAGGCAGGTTTAAAACTAGCTTTCTCTACCTGCGGAAAGTGAAACAAAATTTGATGATAAAAATCTCTCCAAATCAATTCATTTAGATAGGTTTCATTACACTTTAAAGCAACTTCTGCTAGAGCTCGTATCGAAATATTCCCAAATCGTAGATATAAACCCAAGCGTGAGGTACCCAACAAACCCGGATAATTTCTTGTTAAATTATACTTTTGAATGATTTCTGTATCAATGTAAAGTGGCGGAATTGTAGACTCATTTTTTTGAAAACCAATCTCTTCTAAAACCAATATTTTTTTTGATTTAGACTGGCTGAGATTTGCTAAATATTTTTCGGTAGGATAAGGGCGTAGATATAAATCATTTAACTTCGCTTTCCATCTCTTGCTGTATGGCGTAAACACCGTATAGGGCAATCCATCCTCTTTTGTCACCTCCGCTTTTTCGAAGATGACGATATCTTTAAAGCTAAGGAGTTCAATGCCTTTTATTAATAGAATATTTTTGACAGCACTATCTCTTTTTATAGCATATGGCTCATAATCATGGTTGACAAATACCTCTACAATCTCATTTTTTTCTAGTATCTCTTTCCAGATCTCAATAGGTTTACCATAGTAAACCCATAAGCTAGCGCCAAAAGACTCTAGTTCTTGGTTTAGAGCTGTAAGTGTATCGTAGATAAAGTTGACTCGTCTATCAGTTTTGTCTTCTAACTTATCCAAAATATCCTTATCAAAAATAAAGATGCATTGTACAGCTTGCTTAGATTTCAAGGCATGATACAAGGCCGCATTATCCTGTAAACGCAAATCACGACGTAACCAAAAAATACTTAGTTTGTTTTGCATCACCTATAAACAAATAAAGAGTTGAAAAGTTTTCATTTCACTACTTTACAAGAAAAGAGTTAAAAATCATGTCAGCCTCTGTTTGATAAGCCTCAAACTTATTTTCTTCAGAGGAAAAATATAGATAATATTGACGTGAACCAAGCTTCATCGCAACAATTCTATATTTCATCGCAATACCTTTTATGGTGCCGGTGCTAATGAGCTCATAGGCAGGTACACCATTTAGTACTAATTTGTGTTTAGACACAATTTTACAATTTTTTCTATTAGTACTTTCAGTACTAATTTCTTTCTCCATCTTTGTTGCCATCTGATCAATAGTCAGAAAAATAGGTTTAGGTTCTTTGGCAATCACCTTGGTGGTAGGTGGGTTTTCTTCAATAACAGCATAAAAGAAATTTTCTTTCATACTATCTCTCTCATTCTCTTGAGGCGAGTTGATTTTAAATGCAACATATTGATTGTACTCTTCTGTCCAATTATCAGGATAGACCAAACTGACATTATAAATCTTATCATAATATGTTTTTGTGCCCTTTGAAATAGAAAGCACCTTATCAATTTTGGCATTATTTTTTTTTGCGCTATCTGTTGTTATCGATACTGATTGCTCAACCGTTATCGCTGTATTTTTTGGTGCCGTCATCAAAGAATCTACGTTAGTTGTCTCTTTATATTCTGATTGTTTACAGGCAATCAAAACACTCAAAAACACCACAAATAGGACAAAGCGATTATTATTAAATTTCATTCAATAAAAGTATACATTATTCTCTACATTTAATTACGCTATCCAAATATATATACTAATTTTACCACACAATTCGAATGGATGTCTCTATTTCAAAATATTTCAGAATTAATTGGAGCGATCAAACTGCCTATTAACGATCCTATCTTATTATTCTCTATTATTCTTTTTATCATTTTATTAGCTCCAGTTTTACTTAAAAAATTGAGAATTCCAAGTATCATTGGACTCATTATTGCTGGTGTATGCATTGGTCCAAAAGGATTTAATATTATTTCGCTTGATCAACGAATTGAGTTATTTGGTAAAATTGGTTTATTGTATATCATGTTTTTAGCCGGATTAGAGCTAGATTTAACTTCAGCAATTAAAAATAAAAATAAGAGTATTGTTTTCGGTGCCTTAACTTTTTTTATACCACTTTTAGTGGGCTTTCCAGTTTGTCTTTACTTTTTGCATCTTTCTCCAATAGCTTCTTTGATGGTTGCTAGTATGTTCTCTACACATACCTTGGTAGCATATCCTATTGCAAGTAGAATGGGCGTTGCAAAGAATCCGGCAGTAACAATCGCCGTTGGCGGTACCATCATCACAGATACCGCTGTATTGGTTCTCTTGGCAATCATTACCAGCTCTATCAAGGGCGAATTGACCACTTTATATTGGGTGAAAATGATTATATCCTTTGTTTTATTTGGTATCGTCGTTTTCGGAATCATTCCGGTAATTGGTAGATGGTTTTTTAAAAATATTGAAGGGGAGAAAACCTCTCAGTTTGTTTTTGTTTTAGCAACTGTTTTCTTATGTGCAGCTTTATCGCAATTTGCAGGTATCGAACCCATTGTTGGTGCCTTCTTTGCTGGATTAGCGCTCAATCGTTTGATCCCTCATCAATCTGATTTGATGAATAAAATTGAGTTTGTTGGTAATGCTTTGTTTATTCCATTTTTCTTGATTAGCGTTGGTATGTTAGTCGATGTTAGAATTCTGTTCAAAGGAAATACAGCACTCATTTTCGCAGCAACCTTAACCATTGTTGCCATTATCGTTAAATGGATGGCTGCATATGTGGTTCAAAAAATTTATAAGCTAGATAAATACCAAAGAAGATTGATATGGGGATTAAGTAATGCACATGCTGCAGCTATTATGGCGGTTGCTTTGATTGGATATCAATTAAAAATCTTAGATGAAAATATTCTGAACGGAACCATCATACTGATTTTGGTAACTTGTTTGGTGGCATCCTTTGTAACAGAAAACGCAGCTCGTTCCATTGTTCTAAATGAACAAAAGAAGGGTGATAATAATAACAAATATGACCAAAGGGAGAAGATTATTATCGCTACTTCAAATGAAGACAAAGTAGAACTATTGTTAGAGACTGCCTATCTCATCAAAAGCAAGGAGAACAAGTATCCTATCTATCCACTTACTGTTTTTGATGATAGTTCTGAAGGAGAACAAAAAATGGAGGTTAGCAAGAAGTTGATTAAAAAAGTCATTAAGTTGCTTAGAATTGGAGAAGAAAATGTAAAGATTATGACACGTCAAGATTTAAATATTGCATCAGGTATCTCTTTGGCGGTTAAAGAAATTAAAGCCACCGATGTCATAATTGGATGGTCAGATAAATCATCCACCACTGATCTTTTGTTTGGTAGCATCTTAGAGAATATCAAAGAATATATTTGGGAAAACATCTTTGTCTGCAAGCTAAATACACAACCTATAAGTATCAAGCAGGTTTATGTAGTTTTTCCAGAGCATGCCGAGTATGAAAAGGGATTTAATCATATTCTCTATAAGTTGTTTCTTTATAGTAGCACTCTAAATGCAGCACTGCATCTTTATGCGCATGAGGCTACCATCGATTTTATAAAGCAACATGCCGTGTTTTTGTCAGCCGAAACAAACATAACTTATAATGTGTTTAATTTTTGGACAGACTTTTCGAACTTTCCAAAGAACAATCAGAAGGAAAATTTAATGGTGGTGGTAAGTGCAAGAAAAGGTACGATTTCATATAATGAAGATCTTAGCAACTGGCATACTAAGTTGGCACATTCCTTTCAGGATGGTAACTTTATCCTTATTTATCCAGAACAATTGAAGTCTACATTCGAAACAAGTATCATTCAGGCAAATGATATAGACGTTACCTATGTAAGTAAAAATATTAAGCGTCTGCAAAAATTGTCAAAACGAATCACCACTATTTTCAAAAGCTAAGTTCTTCGTCATTCTCATTACTTACTCCCTTTTCATATCAATGAAACTTTTTCCTCCAGATATATTAGAAAAAATAGAATTTACAAAGATCAAAATGATCTTATCAGAAAAATGCATTTCTCCCATGGGGAAGCATTTAGCCGATAATTTAATACCAGATAATGATTTTGCATTGATTGAACAATCCTTGCAGCAAATCACAGAGTTGAAAGAATTGATCGATTCTGGATTTCATTTTCCTGCACGTGATTTTCAAGATATCCAACAATCGATTGCCATGTTGAAAGTGAGCGATTATGTCCTGCCAGAAGAGGAGTTAAATAGCTTGAGGTCCTTTTTAAATGCTATTGCTGAACTTTTTACTTTCATGAATTTACATCAAGCATTAGCTCCTCACTTATTAGTTTTATTGAGAAATGAAAGCTATGAGAAACAAATTGAAGTTGCCATCAGTAGAATTCTTGACGAAAGTGGGAGGGTAAAAAGTGACGCAAGTCCAGAATTGCAAAAGATTAGAAAGGAGGTCTCTCAAAAGATTTTAGAATTAGACAAAGTGTTTCGAAGAGTATCGCAACAGCTTAAAACGGCTGGTTTTGTAACCGATACTGGACAAAGTATCAGAAACGGTCGTCGAGTTATATCAGTTTTTGCTGAACATAAACGAGCCGTAAAAGGAATTATACATGATGAATCCGATACGGGCAAAACATCCTTTATCGAGCCTGAAGAAACGGTTTTTCTTAATAACGAAATCTTTGAATTTGAACGTGCCGAAAAAAGAGAGATTTATAAGATATTGAAAGAATTATCAAATGAACTCCGTAGGTCTCTTGAACAAATAATTATTTATAGAGAGATTATGGGTGACTGCGATTTTGTTCATGCAAAAACAAAACTATCTTTTCTGCTTGACGCTGTTGCACCGGGTATGCTGAAGGAACCCAATACCAAGTTGAATGATGGGTTTCATCCTTTATTGAAATTGATGAATGAGAAACTGAAAAAGGAAACTGTTGCTCATTCAGCTACTATCAACGACGAGCAGCAAATTGTTTTAATTAGTGGACCGAATGCAGGAGGGAAGTCAGTTGCGATGAAAACCTTTGCTCTTTTACAATTAATGTTTCAAAGTGGCTTGCATATTCCTGTTGATCGAAGTTCAGAACTTGGAATTTATGATCAAATACTAGCTGATGTGGGTGACTCTCAATCTTTAGAAGATGAGTTAAGTACCTATAGCTCGAGACTGCAATACATGAAGCATTTTATTCAATATTCAAATCGGAAAACGATTTTCTTTATCGATGAGTTTGGAACGGGTACTGATCCACTGTTTGGTGGTGCCATAGCCGAAGCCATTCTAAAAGACTTGTTGCACAAGCAAGCTAGAGGGATGATTAATACCCATTACGGCAATCTGAAGCTATTTGCTGAAAAGAATAGAAAAATTGTGAATGCGGCGATGGTTTTTGATGAGGAAAACTTAAAACCTACCTATCGTCTCCAGATTGGTAAACCTGGCAGTTCATATACATTTATTATAGCTGAAAAAAGTGGCTTGCCTTCTTCATTAATCGCCTACGCTAAAAGTTTAGTGGGCGATCAAAAAGTCAGATATGAAGAACTTTTGAATAAGGTTGAAACAGAAAGAAAAGACCTGAAAAAAGTAGCAGTAGATATTGAATCGCAAGACAAACGATTGAAAGAATTGATAAGAAAATTTGAAATTCAAAATAAGGATATCGAATACCAAAAGAAGAAATTGAAGTACGAGTATTATCTTCAGAAACATGAACACGAAACAAAGCTAGAGGTAGAGTTGAATCGTTTACTCAAAGAAATAAAGCAAAGCAAAAAAGAGGAAGAGCAGGTGGCACTTACAGCTTTAAAGGTGGTGCAATTTGAAAAAGGGAAAGCCAATAAAATGCTTGACCAAACTAAGTTAGAACTAAGTAGTAAAAAACCAATCTCAATCTTCAAAAAGGGCGATGTTGTTAGAATTGTTGATACCAAAGAAAGTGGTATCATAGAAGAGCTAAAGAAGGATAAAGCTTTAATTGTTTTCGATCATTTAAAAACATGGATTGGAGTAGATAGCTTGGAAATAGCCGATAAGAAGAAATACGAAAGTAGAATTGTGGGTCAAAGTGCAAAACATGAGGTTCAGAAAGAGGAAGTAAAATACGAATTGGATATTCGTGGTATGATGAAAGAGGAGGCATATCCACTCATTGAAAACTTTTTGGATAAGGCAATCATTGGTAATTTTTTAGAAATTAGAATTATCCATGGAAAAGGATCCGGAGCATTGCGCGACCTTGTTCGAAATTGTGTTAAAGGTTACAAAGAAATAAAAGAAACATACCATCCACCACATGAATATGGAGGAGATGGTATCACGATTATGAAATTTTATTAAGGACATTTATTTACTGCAAATCAACCAATCTGGTGGCCAAAGTTTATCAGAGTTGAACCAGATTTCTAAATGAAGACGAGGCTTGCCTTTGCTGTCTGCGGCCGCAGCACCAACCATATCGCCAGTTTTTAGAGATTGACCTTGCTTTACAGAAACATTATAAATATGTGTGTAGACTAAGAAATAATTGCCATGACATACAATGATGCTATTCAGTTTTTCTTCATCAGGAAAAATTGCCGTTACATATCCTTCTAGCGGACTTTTCACCGCAGATGAATCGGAAATTAAATCAATACCTCTAGTAGGTTTTCGGTTCTCATCCAGATACAAAGTTTTAAAATCAATTTTTGAAGCCACTAGCGGACAATTTAATGTTGTCTTGTTCGACTCAAAAATCTTAGTGAGTCTCAGTATTTCGGCATCATCCTTTTTTTGTGCAACCATTAGAATGCCACTACTTAAAAGTAGGAAGAATAAAAATTGTATTTTCATAGCTTATTTGTTTGAGGTCTAACATTTTTTAATAGCGATTGTACCTTGTCTAACAACCAACTATTATGCCACAAGATAAAAAACATTCAATAAAGTACATAATTTGATGCCTAAAACTTGATTTTTTCGTTGTTAAAGAAAGGGTGTGTCAACGGCTAAGAGCATAAAAGCCGCTGTCGGGCATTTCGCAGTACCTCGCAAAGAGGAGGGTACTTGCTTCATTCCCTCACACTAACTTCTATCCAAATGGCAATTTCATTCCCCTGCCACTTCCCTGCATTTTTTGCATTGTTTTCATCATCTTTTTCATGTCCTCAAATTGCTTTAAGAAATTATTTACATCCTGTACGCTATTGCCACTTCCAAGTGCTAATCGCTTACGACGCGTTCCATTCATTAAATCTGGATTGGATCTCTCTTTGAGCGTCATAGATAAAATGATCGCCTCGATTTTACTGAATGATTTATCATCAATATCAATGTCTTTAATTGCTTTGCCTAATCCAGGTATCATGCCTAGCAAGTCTTTTACATTACCCATTTTTTTTATTTGATTCAATTGATTTAAGAAATCATTGAAGTCAAACTGATTTTTGCTGATTTTCTTTTGAAGTTCAGCCGCGTTTTTTTCATCGAAATGTTCTTGTGCTTTTTCTACAAAAGAAACGATGTCACCCATTCCTAAAATCCGTTGTGCCATCCTATCAGGGTGAAATACATCAAGTGTATCCACCTTTTCGCCCATACTTACAAACTTAATCGGTTTATTGACCGTATACTTAATTGTTAATGCCGCACCACCTCTAGTGTCTCCATCCAACTTGGTTAATACTACGCCATCAAAATCTAATCTGTCATTAAATGTTTTTGCTGTGTTTACCGCATCTTGACCTGTCATGGAGTCAACTACAAACAAAGTCTCTGATGGCTGCACGGCCTTTTTAACCTGCTCAATCTCCTTCATCATCTCCTCGTCAATAGCAAGTCTGCCTGCAGTATCTATAATGACAGTATTGTACCCTTGTACCTTTGCAAAGTCGATTGCATTTTTTGCAATTTGTACTGCATTTTTGTTTTCTGCCTCGTGATATACTGGAATACCTATAGATTCACCTAATACCTTTAACTGTTCAATAGCTGCAGGACGATAGATATCGCATGCAACCATTAATGGAGCTCTTCCTTTCTTTGTTTTAAGGTAATGTGCTAATTTATGTGTGAAAGTCGTTTTGCCAGATCCTTGTAAACCAGCGATCAGAATAACGACTGGACTGCCTTTGAGGTTAATCTCTTCAGCACTACTACCCATTAGTTTGGTGAGTTCGTCGTTTACAATCTTCACCATCAACTGCCCAGGAGAAACTGCTTTTAAGACATTCGCACCTGTTGCTTCATCCTTCACCTTATCCGTAAATTCTTTGGCAATCTTATAATTGACATCGGCATCAACCAATGCTCTTCTAATTTCTTTGATGGTAGCAGCAACATTTATTTCGGTAATTTGCCCCTGACCTTTGAGTGTTTTGAGCGCATCCTCTAATCGTTCTTGTAAGTTTTCAAACATAGTTATAAAGTATAATTCAATTGATAACTGCAAAAATATAATATTTGAACTCTTGTGTTTATATAATTATTCATAAATAAATGAAAGAATAATTTTGATTTCGTGTAAAAATAATTAGTATTGCAACCATCACACTTAAATTTAAGAACTTTGGCACAAAAGAAACCTCTCAAAAAAACTACGAAGCCGACCCCTAAAAAAACTACGAAGCCGGCCCCTAAAAAAACTGCTAAGCCGACTCCTAAAAAAACTGCTAAGCCGACTCCTAAAAAAATTGCTAAGCCGACTCCTAAAAAAACTACGAAGCCGGCCCCTAAGAAAACTACGAAGCCGACTCCTAAAAAAACTGCTAAGTCTGTTGCAAAAAAAGCGATTAAAGTGGTACCTAAAAAATCAATAAAACCAGTTGTAAAGTCAAATAAAAAACCAGTGGTGAAAAAACCAGTGGTCAGCAGTAAAAAAATAACTAAAAAAAAGCCAATTGTTAAAACAAAAGCAGGTGAAAAGAAGTTAATTAATGTCGTAGTAAAAAAGATAGCTCCTAAAGCATCGCAAAAGAAAAGTGTAGTCAAACAAAAAAGTAATTCTGTGAAAGCAGTAGGAAATAGTTCAAAAAAAGTAGTCGCAAATCAAAAAAACGCAAAAAGTATTATTAAAAAATCAAAACCAGTTATTACAAAAAATAGTAAGTCTGTTGTCAAAAAAAGTGCTTCGAAAGCTCCTGCAAAAAAAATAATTGCAAAATCAAAACCTGTTGCCAAAAAAGCATCAAATGTAAGCTCTAAAATTGTTAAAAAAACTGCGGTAAAAGCACCAGTTAAAAAATCTCAGGTTAAGTCAAAGACTATTCTGAAAAAGCCAGTGGTGAAAGCAAAACAACTTGTCAAAAAAATCGTAGCAAAGGCCAAACCGGTAGCGAAAAAAACTGTATTGAAGACAAAAACTGTTGCGAAGAAACCAATTCTTAAGAAGTCAGTTAAAGCAATAGCAAAAAAGGCTTCTCCAAAAGCTCCTCAAAAAAAGGCTTCTCCAAAAGCTCCTCAAAAAAAGGTAGTAACTAAGGCAAAGCCATCTCAAAAAAAGGTAGTAAAACCTACAAAGCCAATTCAAAAAAAAGGAATAGTAAAAACAATATCTAAAACTTATAAGAAATTAGTAGCTCAAGAAAAAGGTAAAAAAATAGCCAAGGTGCCACTTGAAAAGGTGTTGAAGGTAAAAGCTCCTAAGTTAGAAAAACCACCTAAACCACCTAAACCACCAAAGGCTATCAAGCCACCAAAACCTGA
Source organism: Chitinophaga pinensis (assembly GCA_945872405.1). Lineage (GTDB taxonomy): Bacteria > Bacteroidota > Bacteroidia > Chitinophagales > CAMDFR01 > CAMDFR01. The sequence goes on from CAMBZT010000017.1 coordinate 33,602, forward strand.
GAAGCCGCCTAAAAAACCCAAAGCTCCTAAAAAACCAGCAGCACCAAAGATAGATTATGTTGAAGTAAGAAGAAAGCAAGAAGAAAAAGCTAGAATAGAGTTAGAGCTTTATCTTGCAGAAAATCCAAAAAGGAAATTGTTGAAATTAGAGTATGTGGTCCGTTCATCTCCAACTATATTGTTTTCATTTATCAAATCTTCTTCATGCTTGGCGCTATGGTTTTGTGATATTTGTATTGAAAATGGAAATGATTATCTATTTGGATGGAATGGCGATGTTCAATATGCAACAATGATTATGGATCATGATAATGAATATGTGAGGTATCGCTGGAACGATGGTAAGAAAGAAGAGTTTTTTGAATTTAGAATTAGTAAGTCTGAAATTGCATTCGATACAATTTTAACCATTAGAGAGTTTGTTGAACAAGGTGAAGAGCCTAGTCAAACAATGCTTTGGGACGAACAAGTAAAATCATTGATGAAACATATTGGTGGATAATTAAAATAAATAATAATATTTAAGATAGAACCGACTAGTGATAGTCGGTTTTTTATTTTAATCTATATAGGTTTTTCTGCAAAATTATTTACAAATCAGACCAATTTACTTGTTCGTTTTCCCCAATATTTCTCGTAAAAATATTTTCATAATCATTGAATAGCAATGATTTTTTGCATCTTGTTGAAAAAATGACACCATCTAATCTTAAGTCTGTTTTATAGATTCGTTGGGTGTTTCAAAGAAAATTTGAATGCTAATGGGGAAATGTAAAGGGATACTAAAGCAACTGCGTAGCAATTTTCTGCTTAACTGTATCCTCCCATGCAGTTTTCAAGATGCTTAAAACAATGCTATCTCGCCTTCCACCATTTGAATTTGGTAAATGAGATCGTAAAACCCCTTCCTCTATGCATCCAATACTTTTCATTGCAGCAATACTTACTTGATTTCTATTGTCTGCTCTAAACTCAACTCTTTCCATTTCTAGCTCTTCAAATGCATACTGAAGCAATAAGTATTTACAATGTCTATTGAGTCCAGTACCTCTATATTCTTTGCCATACCATGTATAGCCAAGTTGCAAAGTTTGATTGTTTAATTGAATATCATAAAATCGGGTACTACCTGCATATTTTTTTTTCTCCTTATCAAATACAATAAACGGATATTCTCTTTGTTCAGTTTTAGCTTTTATTGCTTGTTGAATATAGCTCATGAGTCCTAATTCACCTCTCGGACACACCAAAGAGTAAGTCCATATCTCAGGTTCATTGATAACGAATTCTTTTAGATTTTCAATATCGGTATCAAAAAGTGGTCTTAATAAAACTCGATTATTTTCTAAAACGATATTTTTAGGAAAATCCATGCGCTAGCTTTTGTAAAGTAAAAATAGTAAGAACTAATTAGCGAAACGAATCAAGTCTAGACAATATTTGTAAGATGTACGGCAAGCCGCAGCAGGGGGTGAAGCAAGTATCTTGTACTGCGAAAGACCCGTTAGACTTTCTCTTGGCTGTTTGCAAGGCTAGCTGCCTAAAAAAAAATGTGTTTTAAAAAAGACGATACCATGAAGATTTTTGTAACTTTATTTTTTTAATTCACTTTAAACTCTAAGTTTCCAATCATGACCAAGGAACAAATAGAAATTGTAAGGGGCCGTGTATTTGCCTTGAGGAGATATCTTTGACGTCGATAATCGAACGTACTCCATAGCCGAACAGGAAAAGATTTCGCATGAATTAGATTTTTGGCAAGATTCTACAAAAGCGGAGCAAATTTTAAAAAATATTAGAGTCAACAAGACTTGGGTAAATCAATATCTAAAAGTGCAGTCGGCATTTGACGATTTGTTGGTGATGCAAGAATTTTTAGAGCTGGGCGAAAGTACAGAAGACGAAGTGCGTCAACAAGAAAAAAGTGTGTATGAAGTGCTTGAAGAATTGGAAGGTAAAAGTACGCTTAATCAGCCTGAAGATCAGTTAAGCGCCATTCTTGAAATCAATGCTGGCGCTGGTGGGACGGAGAGTTGCGACTGGGCTGAAATGTTGCAAAGAATGTATGCCATGTGGGGTGAAAAGAATGGTTATAAGGTCTCTATTTTAGATATGAAAGAAGGTGATGTGGCTGGAATAAAATCGGTTTCATTAGAGATTGATGGTGAGTTGGCTTATGGTTATTTGAATGGCGAAAACGGGGTTCATAGATTAGTGCGTATTTCACCATTCGACAGTAATGGCAAAAGACATACCTCATTTGCATCGGTTTATGTTTATCCTTTGGTAGATGATACGATTGAAGTGATTGTGAATCCGGCAGATTGTGAGTGGGATACTTTTAGAAGTAGTGGTGCTGGTGGACAGAATGTAAACAAGGTCGAAACAGCTGTTAGAGTGCGACATCTTCCATCTGGCATTGTAATTGAATGTCAACAGGAGCGAAGCCAACATGGCAATAGAGATATTGCCATGCGAATGTTAAAATCTAAATTGTATGAGATTGAAGTTCAAAAAAGAAATGAGGCAAGAGCAAAAATAGAGGGTTCTAAGATGAAGATAGAATGGGGTTCTCAGATACGTAACTATGTAATGCATCCTTATAAATTAGTGAAGGATGCAAGAACTGGTTTTGAAACTTCGCAAGTGGATGAAGTGATGAATGGTGGCTTGAATGATTTTATAAAAGCTTATTTATTGAGTGGATTGGAGAAAAAATAATTTATTGATCTCACTCTGGGTTCATCTCATAAATGACATCACTCATACGTTCCACATAATCCATATCATGAGAAGCGATGATGATGCATTTATTGTCTCTAGAAAGCGCTTTCAGCATGTTCCATAGTTTTTCTTTATTCTTATAATCTAGAAAAGAGGTAGGTTCATCTAAAATGATAAATGATGCTTCTCGTACCACAGCTGCGGCGATTCGAACTTGTTGAAATTCGCCATCACTTAATGCTTGAATGCTTTTGTTTTGTAATTTAGCGATTGACAATGCTTCGATAGTTTGTTTGACCATTGATTTATCTTGCTCCGTTTCTTTCGCTAACCAATTCATGTATGGATAACGACCAGTCATGATAAATTCTTGCACGGACATCGGAAAGCTGAGCTGTTGTTGACTTCCCAGATAGGCAAGCTTTTGTGCTAGCGATTGACTTTCATATGTATGTAGTAATTGATTATCCAATAAAATTTTTCCTTGAAGTGGAGGTGTGAGTGCTGCTATTGTCTTCATAAAAGTGCTTTTGCCAGCACCATTTAATCCTTTAATGCTATAGAGTTTACCAGCTTCAAATTGCCAATTGATATTATCTAGCAATGATTTCTGATGGTACCCTATGCTTAGATTTTCGCATTGCAAAAGATGTTTCTTATCCATGTTGCATGCTGTTTTTTTGATTCCATAAAATATAAATCACTACAGGTGCACCGATTAAACTAGTGATAATATTGACAGGAATTTGAGTGTCAAAGAATGGGAGAGAGGCTATCATAGAACAGAGCAGACATACAATTGCACCTAGTATAAAACAAATGGGCAATAAAATGATATGGTTACTTGTCTTCATGAGATAACGACCTAAATGAGGTACAGCAAGCCCTACAAAGCCAATAGGACCACAATAAGAAGTCACAACACCTGCTAATAAAGCTGTTGAGATAATGCTGATGATTTTGAGTTGTTTGACATTAATACCCAAACTTTGTGCATATATCTCGCCACCTATATATAAATTCAATCCTTTGAGTTGTGAAAGAGAAAGCACAATGGCCAAAGCGATGATACTTGCCATGATGCTTAACTGTAGGTAGTTGATTCCTGCAAAGCTCCCAAAGCTCCAAAAGGTAAAGGTTTGAAGTGATGACTTATTTGCCATGCTCTCCATCAAAGAGATAACAGCTGATACACCGCTGCTCAACATTAATCCAATAATTAAAACAGTGGCTACGCTTCTTACCTTAATCGAGAACCATAAAATAATCATAGAAAAAAATAGACTTCCAATCAAAGAAGCAAACACTAATACCGAGTTATCGAGTAAAGAAATTTTGCTAAAAGAAATTCCGAATGAAGAAGCACCCATGATAAAAAAGGCAACCACTAAAGAGGAGCCACTTGTAATGCCCAATATATAAGGGCCAGCGACAGGATTTCTAAACAGTGTCTGCATGTATAAGCCTGCGACCGATAGCGCACCTCCAGCTAATAAGGCACAGATTGCTGTAGGAATTCTTGATTCTAACAGTATAAATTTATGAATAGAATTCTGTTGCTCTCCACCTATTATAGCAAGAATTTCACCAACGGAAATAGACACTTTACCAATCAATATGTGACTGATAAAAAGAATAAGCATCATAAGAAATGACGTCAGAATAATAAAGGCCGATCTATTCAATTTTTTTATAAAAGTATAAGGTTTGATCAGAAGAAAGCTCAGGATGAAAAATATGTATCAAATCTTGTAACACCAAGTCAGGTCGAGGCACGCCAGATTCCCAATAATCATTTCCAATCTCGTTGGCATTTATTCGTTTGTTATTATTATATATTTTTTTTTCTTTAAAACTTTTAAAATTTACAATTTCTGGGAACTCATTAACTACTTCTGCAAGACTATTATTTGCATTGACATTTATAAAGAAATCAGCGTTAGCGGAGGATGCATAAACGGTTTCAAAACTCAATGGCACTCCGCCGCTTTCAGGTATAGTATCTAATACATATTTTGC
>CAMBZT010000018.1 GCA_945872405.1 Chitinophaga pinensis
TATAAACTTATTCACAGAATTAAGAGGTTTCATTATTTATTTTATCGAATCAATGTAACGGAACCAGTTTTTTCTATTCTAATATTATTTAGATAGTCTGCAACCACCTTATAAACGTAAACACCAGGTTCGACTAGCTTGTCCTGATAAGTACCGTTCCATCCGTTATCCTGTTGGCTAGATTCGAATAATAACTCTCCATATCGATCAAAAATTTGCATATAAACAGCCTTCAATCCTTTACCATAGACTTGAAAAAAATCATTGCTTCCATCGCCATTTGGGGTAAAAGCATTTGGTATGTATATTGGATTTCCTTCATTGACAAAAACGTAACCTATGGCGGAACCAGAGCATGGGCGAGGATTACTAATATCGCTTCTATCTATAACAGTTACTTCGTACACCTGATCTGTATAAGTGCTTACAAAAGGATTAGGACAATCAGTACAACTCAATCCATTATCGGTGCTCCATACAAAGCTCACACTATCCGCTGGCGCACCAGTAAATGATGTAAAAAACTGACCTGTTTCTCCTAATTCAAGCAATAAAGAATCTGGATTGATATCAACAATAATTGGATTAGGTTGTGTTAAAGGAATCACATAAGTTTCGCTACAACCTTTCGTATCCGTAATTGTTAGATTATGATTGCCTGCCGCTAAATCAATGAACCATCCTGTTGTATTTTGGCTTTCATCAAGTAATATGTCGTAAGGAGGATTTCCTCCATTTGCATAAACAAATATGACACCATCGGAGTAGCCATAACATCTCGGTTCATTTGTTACATAGTTCATTGTAATTGGCGTCGGTTGGTTGACTCCAAAATCCAACAAAGCTTTACATCCGTTAGCATCCGTTACCTCTGTGCTGTAGGAGCCGGCAGGTAAAGAACCAATCAAAGATCCAACATAAAAATAAACTCCATCTCTTGTAGTTCTATAAGTGTATGGCGGAGTTCCTCCAAAGGCTGATAATGTGGCCGTGCCATTTGAATCACCATAACAATAAGCATTTGTCGAAGATGCAAACCCTATCAATAAAGCTGGCTCAAAGATCTGTACTGTATCAACCCCACTGCATAAGTCAGCATCTGTAATTGTTACTCTGTAGGTACCTGGATAAAGGTTAGTAGCTGTACTTGTTGTTTGATGTAATAAATCACTCCATTCATAGGTGTAAGGCGCGAGTCCGCTTGTTGATGTTACTGTTGCTATTCCATCATTATTGCCATGACAAGTAACATTAATGGTTGTAAAACTCATAGTGATTGTCTTAATAAAAATGGTGACATTATCAGTAGCTGAACAAAGATTTACATCTGTTGCAGTAACAGTATATGTTGTATTAACCAAAGGTGTAACAATCACACTTGCTCCGAAAGTACCAGGCGAGGACCAATTATAACTGATGCCTCCTGTTGCAGTCAAGATTTTTGAAAAGCCTTTACATAATGTATCATCTGGACCTGCATTTGCAACAGGCAATGGATTAATAAAAATAGACAAAGTAACCACAGAGTCACAGTTAAAAATATTGGTTAGAAGCGTAGTAAGCAAGGTATCGACAAAATATGGACGACCACCATAAAAATCACCAAAACAAATTCTCATACTACTGTGGGTTGAGTCAATGCGATTGACTGTAAGTAGTGTTGTAAGAATACTATCGCAACTATTACTATTCAATAATGTATCATAAAAAGTTCCACTGGTGCTTTGGAATCCAGCACCACAATAGAAGGTTTCCCTTTCACAAATACTAATTGATTGACTGTGATAGGTTTCATTGTACACTGTTAAATCTGTAATAAGAAGAGAGTCACAAGTCAAAAAAGAGACCAATGTGTCGTAATACAGACCGGCAGTCCCTCTGTTGGCACCCTGACAAAAATAAGTCTCCCCACGACAAATATTTACGAATCTAGTATGAACACTTAACGACGTCACAGTTAGATTGGTGGTAAGTATACTATCGCAAAAAATATAGTTCACTAAAGTGTCAAAATATACACCACTTGTGTTTCTATTTGCACCTTGAACAAAATAAAACTGATCATAGCAAATCCATACTGCTATCGAATGTGTGCTAAAAGGCTTGATTGTCAGGTTTGTTGTTATCACAGAGTCGCAAAATAAATAACTCACGAAAGTATCGAGGTAAGTTCCAGATGTAACGTAGGTATGAGCGCCAATCGAATAGCTGGCTGGGCTGCACAAAACAATACTTTGAGCACTAAAACTTAAAGGTCTTAATGTTAGTGTTGTATTTATTATACTATCGCAAAGAATGACCCTAACTAAAGTATCAATGTAGGTGCCTGCTACGCTATAGATATGTCCGTTTATACTATATGATGAACCAGTGCAAATGCTTATATTTTGATACCCAACCGGCAAGGTGTCAATGACGAGATGTGTTATAAGAATACTATCACACAAAAGGGAACGACTTAAAGTGTCCCTATAAGAACCAGTGATTGTATACAGATGACCATTAAAAACATAAGGTATTCCATTACAAACTCTAGCATTCACATGAAGGACGGGAAATGTATCTACCAAAACATTCGTCGTAACAATACTATCACAACCATGGTAATTAGCAAAAGTATCTAGGTATATTCCAGTCGAGGTATACACATGAGATCCGATGGAAAAACTACTACCAAAACAAAATCTGACATTTTGAGTACGCGAAGAACTTGGGAGCATGATGAGGTTAGAAATAGCAATTGAATCACACAAGGGCAATAGCCTGATAAAAGTATCTCTATAGACTCCTGTACTAGAATAGGTATGACTGCCAATAGTAATGCTTCCAGAACAAAGATTATAATTTCTAGTATTTGTCACAAAAGCTGAGATCACAACAGTAGTCACAATAATAGAATCGCAAGCAACTCCACTCATTCGCATTGTATCGTTATAAACTCCTGCAGTGGAATAAGTATGACCATTCAGGACATAGCTTCCTCCAAAACAGATACTTACTGTTTGTGATCCTGAGGGGAAAGGAAGAACCGTCAACGTCGTAGTCACGACAGAATCACAGCGATAAATAGTTGCAAAGGTATCTCTGTAAATACCTGTTGCTCTATAAGTACGACTTCCCACTCTAAAGGAATCTCTTGGACAAATAGTTGCGTTAATATAGCCTGAATCTCGACCAGCCATAAAAACTGAAATGGTATCATACACTCTACAAGCGCTATCAAACACATTCACTATATAGGTTGTATTTGTAACAGGGGTAATTCTAGGATTGAGTGTTGTACTACCAGTCATGGTAGAAGTTGGTGACCAGCTTACAACCAGAGGAATTGGTCGTCGGGCAACTCGATTGATAGAGGTAAATCGTCTTGCATCACTTGTCGCAGACCAGACAGACGCATTTCTACCTATGACTGGAATTGCCCTAGTACCCGTAGAATTTTCCAATCCCATGGTATGTGCTGATGACACTGAGGTTAAGGAAGTAGTATGTATTTCAATCACATTCGTTGTTTCATACATTAAAATTTGAGTAGTAAGACTTCCTCCTCTAAAACCTGCATTATGGGGTAAACCATTGTAATTGAGGGCACAAATCCTATTGGGTGCAGTACCATAAATGGCATATGTAATACTCCCGCCTCCTGATACAAGCGTATAATCGTTCCATCCAAAGGCAATAAGATTATTTGGTGTGACGACATTTGGAATAAACTGACCTACACAACAACCTGTGAGACCTCCAGTACTAAAAGTTAGAAATCCGTTTGTACTAGCATATGCAATACGATAAGTATTGCAGAAGAAACTAAAATCAAATCCCAAATTGAAAGGCATACTTAAATTATGACCAGCCGATAATAATGGCATTTCGACACCTCCAGTCAGAGGGGCAAATGTAATTGTGCTTATCTCGAAAGTATCACATCGATAGGTAGTGTCGTATCTAATCATGGTGTCGTATCTCATCAAAACAGTGAGATTCGCTGATCGTCCTGCACATAAAGTAGTGTCATTAGGTCGATATCTAAATCCTAATGAAGTATCAAAAGCAATAGTAGTTTCTAATACAGAATCACAACTGGCGAGACTTGTTGCAAAAGTATCGCGATAGATTCCTGGTAGATTATATCTACTCAGACCAACAGTAAATGTATCACCAGTACATATTTTTTTTATCTGGGTGAATAATCCTGCATTTACGACGTTTATATTGATTGTGTCCCAATTTTCGCATCTTCCAACATTATTCATCAAGACTGTATATGAAGTGGAGACAGTTGGCGTTGCCAAGGGATTACTGATTGTAGTAGAGGATAATGAAGATCCTGGAAACCATTCACATGAATATGTTCCAGCCAAGTCAGCCACAGTATTCAGTTGAACCGAGCTACCTCTGCAAATAGTAGTATCGTTAGAACTTGTCATCCTAAAATTATTATACACCAAGACAGTGACTGTATCTTTGTCCCTACATCCTGCGATACTAACTCCAGAAACAACATAAGTAGTGGTTCTAGTCGGACTAACATACAAAGGATTACAGGTTACACATAAAAGACTTGCCGAATCTCCACTCAAAACAGACCAGGTCAGCGTATCAGCGCTTCCCTCTGCTCGAAGCTCAACGGAAACTCCTGGTGGATAGCATATAAACTGTGAATCTGGCGAGGTGACCTCAACACCGACGACAACTATTTCGTAAGCTCTTACCGTGGTAGAAATAATAGGACAGGCATTATCGGCAGTTGAAACCACAATAAAATGTGAGCCAAGATCGGCATTCGTAGGACGCCAAGAAAAAATTCCAGAAATTGGCGATCTTCCACGAGGTGAGGGAGTAAAACTTGCTCCCGGAATTGCTGCTAACACGTTTGAGGTCATTGTGAGCGTATCAACTGCATCACTATCGGATGCGAAAATTTGAAAACTCATAGAATCACCTGCGCAAATCATTATTTTATAAGGATTGACACACACCCCGCCGGTACTATTTCTTATCGTATCAAGAACAGGAGATTCATTCGTACACAAAATAACCCTTACTTGAATATCTCTCATGATTGAACCTATAAGCATCCCATCTCTAAATTCTTGTACTAAAACAGCTACTACTCCTACCTGAATAATAGAAGGAGTAAAAGAAATGTTTCCATTACTGGAATCAATGAGAAATGGACCAATACAAGTTAGTGGAGTTAGATAGGAATAACCCATTCCAGTAATGTAGGGTACTGGTGCTAAGACGGATCCATCCAAAGCGGGTGTCAAGGTATAGTAGAGTGAATCACCATCCACATCAGTTGCTCCGTGATTATATACATATGGCTGACTTACACAAATATAAGGAATGGGTAAAGTTGAAAATGTAGGTGAATTGTTACAAGGAATTATTCTATTGTTCAGTGTTGATTTGAGTGTCATACTTACTGAACCAGGACTTGAAAGCGTCGTTATATCTGGATTTCTACAACATAATGTCCAACTAATGACCCAATCAGCGCATGTATCTGGCATCGTAATGGTGCCTTCATAGATATATTGTTGAATTCCGGGTAAGGCTCCTCCTCTGCATGTACTAGAAGCAAGAGAACTTGGACACAATGGAGAAACTTCAATTGGATAACCTGGCAATAAATTTAAAACAGTATTAAAAGTGATACCACAATCCACTGATGAAATATTTAAAGTTTGTGTAGTGAGCATCGTTAAGCCTGAACAGTCGCGATACAAGGAGAGTCTATATCTGTAAATGTTACTTCCTAAGCAGGTGTAAGAAATATCTCCACCTACGGCATGAGAGGCAAATGTTTTCTCGCTAAAAACTGTAAATAACGAGCAGATTAAAATCCAAAAAAGTAGTTTTTTTTGTAGAAGGTGTTTCATTAAAATAAGATACTTTGTTTTGTTTTATTCTCAAATTTAAGCTTTAAATTATTGATAAACAAGTATTTTGGATACTTCTTCAAAAACAGATTGTTGACCAAAAAAATAAACCTAAGAAGATTAATTTAAGGATTTATTACTAAATAACAATAATAAAAAACTAGACAATTAGAGTTGCGCCATGCCCAACTTTGTCTTCAATGACTTTCCCTTTCTCGCAAAAATTTGATAAATCACTTTTAATAAAAGCCTGGATTTGAGTTTCAAACTCATGGGGATACAATAAATGAATATTTGGGCCAGCGTCAATCGTAAAATAAACTGGCAATTTCGTATCATTTCTATATGTTCGAATAAGTTCAATAAGTTTTAGAGAATTGGGTTGAAGTAATACGTAACTCGGATTCGATGTCATCATGAGTGCATGCAGAGTAAGCGCCTCTTCCTCTGCTATCTGACCAAAAGTTGCTAGATCTCCATTTTTCATTGCATCAATAATCTTGATGGTATTTTGATTAGCTTGTTGATATCGGACATCTGCAAAAATATTAGTGTGCATCAATTCATGTCCCGCTGTACTGCTCACTGTTTTTTCGTCACTGCTTACAATTAAAATACTATCATGAAATGTTTTAAAAACCTGATCTGCTTCGAGAAAAGGAATAGCATATTCGTTAGAAGACAATGCGACACCTTTGTTTTCTCCCCACATTGCTAGATGAGGATATACTGATCTGCAAGCAGATCCACTTCCTAATCTAGAGATAATAGACGCTTTACGAAAAAAGGACTCATCATCTTGCAGCTGTCCAGTTAATTGTTTTTCAATACTACAAAGTCCAAGTGCCAAAGCACTCATAGCACTTGCAGAGGATGCAATTCCAGTGCTATGTGGGAAAGAATTCGAAGATTCAATTTTAAGTCGACTACTTGTAAGAAAAGAGAAATGTGGTATGATAGCTGTTAAAAAAAATTCAATTCTTTTTTGAAAATTTTCATTCTTCACTCCTTCGAAGTAAAAATCTATTTCGATCTTCCCATCATCAGTTTTGTTTTCCTGCGAAACGCTAGTTTCGGAATAGGCTTGTGATAATGTAAAACTAATTGAAGAATTATTTGGAAGTTGATTACCATGTTTTCCCCAATACTTTACTAAGGCTATGTTTGAAGGACTGCGCCATTTGAAATTCATATATATATATTTATTGATTATAAATTAAAATGAGACAAATTTAGTCAGGTAAAATCATTTCATCATAACTAAAAATAGTCTCAAATCCCTTCTCTATCATATACTTTCGAAACACCGCCTCTTCCCTGGTGTTTGTAACCATTACAAAATCACCTCCCCAAGCTCCTAAAGATTTCACCTCACCCCAATAGTCTTTAAAGAGGGTATTTTTCACTCTTTCGATCTTTAGTGTTTTGCTCACTAAAATTTCATGTTGCAACATACAATTTTCAAATTCCTTAATTGTCGAAGCATTTACAAAACACTCAGACAATTGATTTACTTCCGCGATGATTGAAGATTTATCTATGTTAAGATTCTTATAATAGGCAATTGCATTTCGGCTATTCATCTTTTCGTTTAGATGAACAAAAAAAATTTGATCTTTAAATGTTGGCTTAAATGCTATTTTTTCAATAGTGGGGTTGATATTTCTTCTTGTATAGTAAATTGCTGTATTACTTTCTGCGCATGCCACATCATATCCTGAACCGCCAAAAGTTTTTTCTAACAGTTGATATGGATTAATATTTGCCCATTTAGCCATAAAATGAATTAAAGTTGAGCTGCTTCCTAAACCCCAATTATTAGGAAATTCTAATATTGCTGTGACCTCAATATTTGTTCGATCAGTAAGAAACTTCGGATTCAATTCTTTACATACTTTAAGTATTTTGTAAAGCATTTCTGCCTCTTTTGTTTTTTCAACTTCAGACTCGATATCGCTATTCCTAATTTCAGTTTCAAGCCATAACTGATTGTTAGAGTTGTATGCTTTCCATAACAAAGAATTATTTTCAAAATCTGATGAAGACTCGACAATATCAAAATTTTGTCCAAACTTACATGGCAATGCAAAGGCCTTAGCACCATCTAATACAAAATATTCGCCACTAATTAATAACTTGCCATTTCCTTTTACAATGGCATGTTTTACTTTTTTTTCTACGCTTGCTTGCACAAATAAATAAATTGAATAGTATGCTTAATTTAACGAGTCAAAATTATCTCTTTATTCGATAAATATCAACAAAATAAAGATTCAATGGACACTTTACAATTAACCAACTGCTTTTTTTCTTATGTTAGTGAGGTAGTCTCTTGCTGCACTGAATGAGATTACTTTACCATCGAAATATTCTTTAGCCGTTTCTAGCTCTTCTTCGGTGGCTTGTAGCGACATCAAAATATTACTGAGATGCATCTTCATATGGCCTTGTTGTATACCAGTGGTAGTTAAGGATTTTACTGCTGCAAAATTTTGTGCTAAACCAACAACTGCGGTAATTTTCATTAATTCTTGAGCAGATGGTTTTCCTAATAACTCTAAAGATTTTTTTGCAAGAGGATGCAAAGCAGTTAAGCCACCAACGGTGCCTAAAGCTAGAGGAAGAGTCATCCAAAACTTAAAAATTCCATCTGACAGACTTGCATCAGACAGACTTGCATAAGAGCCGTTTTTGCTAGCATAGGTATGAACGCATGATTCTATTGCTCTGAAGTCATTTCCAGTTGCCAGAACAACAGAATCAATCCCATTCATAATTCCTTTGTTATGAGTAGCTGCTCTGTAAGGATCAATTTTTGCAATTTTTACAGCTTGCACAAATTTTGCCGCAAATTCTTCTGCAGGTACTCCCTCAATTTCACCTAAATCTTTTACAGGGCATGAAACTTCTGCATGCACTAAACAATCTGGTGTATAATTTGATAGAATGCACATGATGATTTGAACGTCTTTTTCGCTGTATGTAAAAATATCATTTTCTTGTATGAGCTCAACAAGAAGTTGTCCAAATCTTTCTAAAACTGAATTAATAAAATTAGCGCCCATTGAGTCACACGTCTCAAAAGAACAACGTAGTTGATAATAGTTTTCAAGCTTATCACTGAGGTCTATTAACTTTATATCGACAATCCCTCCACCCCTTTTATCCATATTCGCGGTAATATCTCTTGTTCCTAGTATCAAATTACTTTTTAATTCGGGGAAAACAGTTTTTAGCTTTTCAAAATTGCCCTTATAATTAAAATGTACTTGACCTATTTTTAATGTAGATATTACTTCTGCTCTAAAGCCACCTCTATCGAACCAAAACTTTGCTGCGTTCGCAGCAGCTGCAACAACAGAACTTTCTTCAGTTACCATTGGAACAGCATAGAGTTTTTCGTTTATCTTGAAATTTGGGGCAATACCAAAAGGAAGAAAGAAATTTGTAATTGTATTTTCACTAAAACCATCGAAGACCTTTTGCTCTTCTATGCTATCGTGCCAATAACTAGCAAATTCCTTTGCTACATTGATGGGATTATTGTACAAAAAATTTTGAGCTAACCAATGAATTTTCTCTGTTTTTGACAACTTAGAAAAACCTGCAATCTGCTTATTCTTATTCATTACATTAAAAAATTAGAAGAAAAAACTTAGGGGAGTTTCAATACTAATTTCATTGAGACAAAAATAGCATATTTTACTGAGAAAACCACATTCCTATTTTTGATTTTATCAACAAGGTATATTGATTGTAAACAATCTAACCCCACTATCCTTATTTTTTATAGTATAAAAATAGGACTATAAATTTATTAGTGGTATTTTTACTTTTTTCTCCATAATTGATAATAATTGAACTATTGTAAAGGATATCTTTTGACCTTGGTTTCAAGCTCGGCAACATGTTCAGAGAAGAGCTCTCCAAGAGTTCCCTCGTGAACTTTCCATTTGGTGGTAAAAAGATGATATGATGATTCAGTAACTTCAGCTATATTTTTTCCTATTCAAGAATAAATGCCTATGCCTGTAATTACTACCCTTCTCAATTTCATACTTCAAAACTTTTAAAATCGAAAATAACTATGTTATGTATATAATCCACCATTTATATTAATCACTTCACCAGTAACGTATGAAGCTTCTTTTGACGCTAAAAAAGCCACTACAGCTGCGACTTCTTCCGGAAGACCAAATCTTTCCATTGGTATAATCTTTTTATATTGATTTGCATCAATATCCATTGTCATATCTGTTTGTATAAATCCTGGTGCAACTGCATTCACCGTAATTTTTCTTTTTGCAACCTCCAGTGCTAATGCTTTTGTGGCACCAATAACTGCTGCTTTAGCGGCAGAATAATTAGTTTGTCCCGCCATACCTTTTACACCAGAAAGCGAAACAACATTAATAATTCGGCCATATCTTTTCACCAACATCCCTTTTATCAAAAATCGAGTTACATTATAAAAACCTTCGAGAGAGGTATCTAGTACGCTCTTCCATTCATCATTGGTCATCCACATTAGTAGATTGTCTTTTTTAATACCTGCATTGTTTATAACGACCTCAATATATTCGGTTTTATTTTGAAGCATCCATTCACCTAAGACATTCTCGACGTCAACTTGATTACCAACATTAAACTTTATCTTTTCGCATTCGCCTCCATTTTCATAAATAATTTTCACGGTTTGATCAGCCTCCATTTCATTACTCCTATAATTGACGAGAACGAAATAACCCATTCCAGCTAATTGTATTGATATAGCGCGTCCTATTCCTCTAGATCCGCCAGTAACAAGTGCATATTTTCTATCCATCAAAATTTTGATTGTTTGAGGAAATGTTTTATCTCACGAAGCAAGACAAAAGAAGGTTCATCTTCCTTTACCTTAGGTATAATTTTTCTACATGTTTTATAAAAATCCTTATTCGAAGATGACATCTTGTCTTGAATTCCTAAATAATCTATAGCTTGTAAAACAGCTAGTAGCTGAATACTACAAACTTCGAATGTATTTTCTATCACAGTGGCTGCCATAAGAGCTGAGTTAGCACCCATACTAACAATATCTTGATTGTCATTATTATTAGGAATACTATGTACATAATTTGGATACGATAACGATTGGTTTTCAGCAACCGTGGAAGTAGCCGTAAATTGCATTCCTTGAATCCCAAAATTAAATCCTAGTTTACCTAGATTAATGAAAGGAGTAAGTTTACCATTTAGTTTATCATTTAAAAGATAATTTAACTGGCGCTCCATGAGCATTGAAAGTTTCGTGATTGCTATTTTTATCTTATCCATCTCAAGAGAAACATAATCGCCATGAAAATTGCCACCATGATATACGTTTTGGGTTGCAACATCTATAATTGGATTGTCATTCGCTGAATTCAACTCATTAATAATTACCTCTTCTGCATAGGAGATAGTATCCATGATTGCACCCACAATTTGCGGCACACAGCGTATAGAATAATACTCTTGTACTTTCTCCTGAAACACTTCCTGAGTCAACTTTTCGTCATATAGGTGCTCCTTTCTGTGCTTAATCATTATGCTATCAGCCAAAATATCCATCATCTCTTGTGCCACTCGTTGTTGACCCTTATGGAGTTTGGTCCCATTCAACTCAGTGCTAAAATGATCTTCATAAGCACCAAGTAATTCGTTAATTAAACTTGACGTGACGATGGATAACCGTATCAATTTTTTCGCATAAATTAGATTGATGATTCCTATACCTGTCATTGCAGAAGTGCCATTCATTAATGCTAAACCTTCTCTTATATGAACTTTTAGAGGTATAATATTATGTATAACAAAGGCTTCTTTAGAAGACACGATAGTTCCTTTAACCCAAACCTCCCCTTCTCCAATAAGAGCTAGGGCAACATGTGCTAGTTGTACTAAGTCACCACTCGCACCTACCCCACCGTGTTGATAAACAACTGGATACAAACCTAAATTCACCATAGAAGTCATCAGATGTATAGCATCTTCATGGATTCCAGAATAACCTAGTAATAGGGTGTTTAGTCTTGAAATTAAAATTGCTTTCGACTGCAATTCAGATAAGGGTTGACCAGAACCAGAACAATGTGAACGAATAAGGTTGTACTGTAATTGTATTCTTTCATCATCTGCGATTCGATATTGCGCCATCGGACCAAAGCCCGTATTTATACCATAGATTATTTTATCTTTAGAGAACTCCTTTAAAAAGTCATGTGAAGCAATAACCTTATCAGTAGAAATTTTACTTAGCTCCATTTTCTCTTCATGAAACAATATTCCTTCAAAATCTAGTAATGTTAATTTAGCATGCCCAATATCCATATAATTAGTATATCAACTTCTAAGGTTGCTTTAATTTAATTTGCAAATTTAGGTAATATCCCTAAAAAATAGCAAGTATTTTAGGGTATTTCTTCATTGCCCTCAACAAAGACAAGAGAAAACATTATTGTTTCCAGAAACCATCTTGACCTACTTTCATGCGATACCGTATGGAATCAAATAAATTGAAAAAATAGTAAAAAGATTAATTAAGATATTACTCATTATGAGTATCTCGTTTATCGGGAATAGAATCTATAAAAAAGCGAATAGCGGATATCGAAAAGCATTAGTAAACTTATTAATCAACAATATACAGACAAAGGATTTCAATGTTCATTCTACTTTTTAAATATGGATAGATAGCGAAAAGATTGTTTCCTATTTATCTTAGATTAGAATACTCTTCAAATACTGATTTTGAGAATAATTTGTTAAAATTATCTTCCCATTTATTTCTTCCTATCCTACACTTCTAATTTAGCTTAAATCACTTATAAATTCACTTCTTAATTTATTAAAACTCTCAGACATATTTTGTTACTTTGCACACTAATAAATAATCAAATGAAAAAAAATCATCTTTTACTCTTAACTATTTGTAGTCTGTTGTTTTTTCAAAAAAGCAATGCCTCAATCAGCACTATTACTTCTTCTGGATTAACATTTTCCCCTTCTTCAGTTACAATTGCCAGTGGAGATTCTGTAAATTTTTCGATTTCTGGAAGTCATAATGTACTCGAAGTCTCCTTCGCCACTTGGACTACAGGTGGAACCACCCCATTAGTCGGAGGATTTTCTAGACCATTTGGTGGCGGACTTCTAACTCCAGCAACAGGGTTGACTGTAGGTACACACTATTATGTTTGCACACCACATGCAAGTAGTGGAATGAAAGGAATCATAATTGTTGCCTCGGCAGGACCTTCAAGCTATTCATTTGGCAGTGTAGGGGCTCCTCTTTGCGAAAACTTTACTGGATATACAGCTTCCGGTTTTTCGCCATCCCCAGTTACAGGTCAAATGAATTCTAATTCATGGGCAATCAATGGTTTAAGCGATGGAATTCTTCCATTTGGCGGTACAAGAACTACTGCGTCTACCGACTTTACAAGAGGAATTACAGCTTGGGGTGCAGTCTCTACTGGAGGCCTGTATTCAATTAGTTCCAATGCAAATTTAATGGTACAGAGTTCTTCTTCGGACATGACAAATGGCAATCTAACAATGAGGATCCAGAATGGAACAGGTTCAGTTTTAAATAAATTTGACTTAGTGTATGATTTGTTTTCGAAGAATGACGAAAATAGATCTAGCACCATAAATCTTTTATATTCAAATGATGATATCACTTATTATCAAGTTCCTTCAATGCGCTATAGCACCACTGCTGACTCCACAGGATTATTAGATTCCGTAAATAGAGCTGTAAGTCTTACTGGATTTACCGTAGCTACTAGTTCCTTTCTATACCTTAGATGGAATATCAAGGATAACGGAGGTTCAGGAAGTAGAGATGAGATTGCAATTGACAATATATGTATAACGCCGAATACTTCAGGGAGTATCAGTCCTGCTTTACTTGGCTCTGTTGTATTAAATGAATTTGTTAATAATAACATTGCTTCTTCAGTTGTTAATCCAGCAGGAAATCATTCTGATTATATTGAGCTTTATAACTTAACTTCCTCATCAATAGATTTAAGTGGATCGAGTATAGGGAATTCTTCTTCTAGCTGGTATAATTACACTTTCCCTGCTGGTACTACCATAGCTGCATCTGGTTATCTTATAGCTTGGTGCGATACTGAAACCGTTGGTATAGGCATCCATACGAATATTACTTTGAACAATACCATTGGAGGCCTGTCATTGAGTAACGCTTTGGGTAGGATTTTGGATTCTTTCACTTATGCTGGTGGGATTGCTGATACCTCGTTTTCAAGAATACCAAACGGAAGTGGTGCTTTCAGAAACCTTTCCTTACTTACTCCCCTAGCTGTGAATGATACCTTCGCTACGGTAATTATTCCTTCGCTTACTTTCAATACAATTTCTTCCTCAGTCAGCGAATCGACATCAACAGCAACAATTCAAGTAAATATAAGTTCTCCAAATTCGGACACCACTAGGGTGACTATTGGGGTTGATGGATCCAGCACGGCGACCTCTTCAGATTACTCCTTCACACCCATTACGCTTACTTTTTTACCTTCTTCGAGCACGCCACAAACGTTTAGTGTAACCATATTGAATGACCTTATTCCAGAAGCAAATGAAACAGTAGTGCTCAAAATGTCTAGCCAAACAAACAATGCAATATTCATTGATTCTGTTCACACCATAACGATTACAGATGATGATGTTTTACGAGTTAATTGGGATACCATTGCTATGACTTATAACGAAGCCGCAGGTTCATTAACCTCTCAAATAGTTATTTCAGCTAGCAGTTCTTTGGCAACATCAGTTGATGTAACATTGATTGCTGGATCAGCGACTGATATGAGTGATTTCACTTTTACACCGATAACTATAACTTTCCCTGCATCTTCAACCACTCCTCAAAATGTTTCGTTTGCCCTCATTGATGATGCCTTGTACGAAGGGATTGAAAATTTTACCTTAAAAATTTCAAATCCAACTAATGGTGCTTTGATTGATGATTCGCTTTTCACTGTCACTATTACAGATAATGATGTGATTCCAACAGGTGATTGTTCAAACTTATTTTTTAGCGAATACATTGAAGGTAGTTCTAATAATAAATCAATTGAAATTTTCAATCCAACCGCAGCAGCAATAGATCTTTCAGACTATTCTTTAGTTAAGTACTTAAATGGTTCACTTACGCCTTCTGGAACCCGTGCCTTGAGCGGAAGTATTGCAGCTGGCGGTGTTTACGTGATTTCAAGCAATAATGCAAATACTGCTATCATCTTGGCTTCTGATGACACGACTGGCTTTATGAACTTCAATGGAAACGATGCATTGTCATTGAACTATCTCACAGATACATTAGATATTATTGGTATTATCGGAGTTGATCCGGGTACTTCTTGGCCAGTAGGAACTGGGTCTACATTTGATCACACTTTAATTAGAAGTGCCTATACCTACCAAGGAAATAAAATTTGGTCAAGTGCTGTAAACGAATGGCAATCATTGGCTATCGATTTAACAGATTCACTTGGAGCGCATCACACAATGCCTTGCGGAACACCAGTGCCACCCACTCCACCCACTATTTCGATTATGCCGACTTCTTTGACTGTTGCAGAGGGTGTTGGTACAAGCACTTTCAATTTCACAGTAATAAATCCATCAAGTATTGCTTTCAGTGTAGAGGTATTAGTAGATACAATAACTTCAACAGCCATAGCAAGCAGTGACTATTCATATACTTCAACAATAGTAAACTTTCCTGCTGGTGGCACTCAAACAGTGAGTATTATAGAAGATTTAATAGCAGAAGGCACTGAGACCATTCAGATAAGATTGAGAAATCCTACTGCTGGAGCTATTATTATTGATTCTGTCTTAACCATTACAATTCGTGACAATGATTCTTTACTGATTTATATGCAGGGGGCAGGAAGCAGTGTGGTAGAAGATGTAGTAAATACTTCTTTCAAAGTAAAGATGAATGGAATTAGTGCAAATCCAACTAGCATAGATGTTCGTTATTTAAGTGGAGATGCCACGCTTGGAACTGATTTCACATACAAAGACACTACCATCACCTTCCTTTCAGGCGATACAATGAAAGTATTAAGTATTGGCATCATAGAGGACATTATTGATGAAGTGAATGAGCAAGCGATAATATCTCTTTCGAATGCTACAAACGGAGCTAAATTAGGTATTAAAAATTATACTTTGGTTATCGTTGATAATGATAGCACTCAAATAGGAATTACGGATTTGTTATTCATGAACGGACTGAAAATTTACCCAAATCCAGTTTTAAATACCTTGATAATTGAAGTAGCAGAAGCATTGAAAACTATTGAGGTTTTAGATTTAAATGGGAATGTATTGCAAATTATTCATGACATTGAAAGTGATAGCAAAGTAGAATTAGATTTTAGTAGCTATCCAAATGGAACCTATTTCATTAATTCATCCAATGGAAAAAATAATTATTCAAAAGCAATCATCAAACAATAATGATGTTTCTTATAGTTAGAAAAAATGCCATCAAATTGATGGCATTTTTTTTGTTTTAATTTATCTTAAAAACAAGAATTATTCAATCATTAAAATATTGTTTTGAGAATATTTATTTAAAAAATGATATCATTATTATTGTTTCGCTTAGTGAGCTTTAAATCTTGAAGAATAGGAGATTTTACTTTTAAAGTAATCATGTATGTTTGATATCTGACTGGATAAGCAGTCCAATTGAAGCTGAGCTCCCAACAATGCAAATCTCTAATCACATTTAACTGAGTTAAGGTAGGTTGTAGATTTACAAAATCGAAACCAGAGGATGCACTAATTTTCCATTTAGGGGTCAAGTTAAAATCAAGATTAGTGGCTATACTTTGAGTCACTATGCTTGTATCTTTCTGATTCAATACTACCCTTCTAAGATTTAAATTGTAGGCGAAAGTGATGGACCAAGGAACCGTAAAATCATAAAAATACTCAGGATTTTTTAGAATAAAATCCTGTTCTTCTTCTGTTGTTTTTTTAGTCAATCCATTGCCAGCCGTATTGTCTGGCAATTTATTTTTAGAAGCAAAGGTTCCACTGATATTGAAATTTGTATTAGTGACTCGAAGTAATTTTTGTTTCTCTGACCAAAGAGATTTATTATATCGTCTTCCATTTGTATCAATAGCATAAGGATCTAATTCCATGGAAAAGTTCATTCTAATATTAGGAATTGCTCTTGAGTTAAACCCAAGTTGGAAAGGACTCAAACGCAAAGAATCTGCCGCAAAATTATAGGAAGACCGCAATGATAAGTTATCAATGATTGGAATCTTTTTTTCGTGCGTCACTGAATCTTTCTTACTATATGTCTTCAGCTCAAAATCATTGTTGATTCCAAAACTCAGTGTCCCTTGAAGGCCATCACTTGGCACACCGTAGAGTTCATTACTGCTTTCGAATCTTGAATATTTCTGATAATTGCCTAGATTGTCTTTCTGTACTTTGCTCCAATAATTCCATCTATTGCTTCCGAAATTTGGACGATAACTAAAGCCTGCCTGAGGGGTAAAAACATGCCTCAACGCTTTCACTTTAGAGTTTTTAAATTTATAAATTCCAGTAAGCTTGGTCGATAAATTGATTCCCAAATTAAACTCATGTACCGCACGAAATTTATCCACTGTATCTGATATAATTCTACCATTGATTGTGTCATACAAGCTATTTTCTGTATCTCGCAAAACATACAAAGTTTCTGGATCCCAAGATTTGTTCACTGACTTGAAATAAAATCGTTCTGTAAAACTAAAATTGGGGTTAACTTTTAAATATTTAAATATTGAAAATGGCGCATCAATATTTGCTATCTGTTTAATGCCATATTGAATCTGATTCAAAGCCGACTCTTTAAACAATAAAGAATCATAAGTATTGATAAGACTTTTAGCTTCTAACTGATAGTTTACGCCAATTGCTTCGTACCATTTTAACTTTGAATTAGTAACTTTTGATTTAAAAGGATTCACCCTAGACATATTAAAATTGAGGATAGGCAAATCAATTCTTACTTGTTTTGTTCGCAAATTCTGATTGTGCTGTGCACTTATGGATAACTGAAAAGGCATACTTCTCCAGGACTTCACATAATTGATATTTGAATTGACTACTGTGTTTAAGAGATTTTGAGTAACAATTCCATAGACTGAATTATTCTGATTAAATGTTGAGGTTTGAAAATTTACTGCAGCACTAAAGGTGCTAAATGGACGTGCTTGGCTCTCCTGAGCATGGTTCCACTTAAAAGTAAAATCATTCGCTGGTTTTAAGTTCGGTATTTCAGGATTATTTGGTCGCGTTCTAAAATATGAAAATGAAACTCCCCCTTTAAATCGATAACGCGTAGCATATTGAACACTAGAACTTAGTCCCCAACTACCTCGAGTATAGATATCGCCTGTAATAGAAACTCCTACCCTGTCTTTTATAGCAAAGTAATATCCTCCGCCTCTTAAAAAAAAACCCAATTGTCCTCTATCTCCATATTGTGGGAAAATAATACCACTTCTTTGTCCTTGTTTTAGGGGGAAAATTCCGAAAGGAACATAAAGCGGTGTAGGAATATCGGCAATCACAAGGTTTGCGGGTCCAGTAACTATCAATTTATTTGGAATGATTTTAGCTTTTCTCGCCTGAATATAAAAATGTGGATGTTCTAGTTCATTACATGTGGTAAACCATACATTTTTTCCATACCACGAACTATCATCTGTTCGTTTTCCTTCGCCCAATCTGACATAGCCACCACCATCTTCGGTAATCACTTCATAAACTTTACCTTTCTTAGTCTTAAAATTATAACTAAACTTCTTTGCGCTATATGACTTCTCTCCATCTTTTAAAACAGGATTTCCATTCAAATTCCCAGAACTATCCGCTTTACCTATTGCTGTTATTGTATAAGTGGTTTGATCAATATCAATTAAATCTCCAGTAATATGAATACTCTGATAATCTATCTTTCCAGTTCCAAAAAGGTAAATTTTCTTGTTCTTAATATCATAAATGATAGAATCTTCAGCAAAGTAATTTATTGGATCACTGATTCCTCCATTAGAGATAGGCTCTAGCAATGTATCAGTTTTTAGCACATTATTTGTATCCCTTTCCTTAATACTGTTCAATTTATCACTAAAAAGACTATCTGTAGAGGAAAAACCAGCTAATTTATTCTCTTTTTTATACATACTATCAACAAGAGCAGAATAAATCTTCGGCTCAAATTGTACATTAAAACCTACACTAGAAGTCAATAAAACATATAATGACAACCCAATGCAAGACGCTAAAAGAAACCTAAAAAAATCCAATCTTAATTTATAGTAGTTTTACCATTGTTAAACAAATGATGCAACTGATGAAAAAAATAAAGCACAAAATTAATAAGAATAATGGCTTATATCGTTGTTTATTTTTTATCCTAATTTCAGTGGTTTTTGTTTTAAATAGCTCACAAACTGGGATAGATAATTCAACTTCGAAATACAATATTAAAACCATCGTTATTGACGCAGGACATGGCGGAAAAGATGATGGAGCATCAGGGCCTACTGGAAAAAAAGAAAAAAATCTTGCTTTAGCAGTAGCACTAAAACTTGGCGCATATATCAATACAAACTTTCCAGATATAAAGGTAATATATACTAGAAAAACAGATGTGTTCGTAGAATTATATGAGAGGGCAGCCATTGCTAATAGAAATAAAGCAGATCTTTTTATAAGCATTCATCTCAACTCCTCAACTGATCCTGCAGCATGTGGCAGTGAGGCTTGGGTATTAGGATTACATCGTTCTGAGTCTAACCTAGATGTAGCAAAACGAGAAAATGCCGTTATAAAATTAGAAGATCAATTTGAGAATAATTATGAATTTGATCCAAACTCTGAAGCTGGTCACATCATTATGTCAATGGCTCAAAATGCTTATTTAGACCAAAGTATAACACTTGCGGCGAACGTGCAAGAAGAATTTGAGATAAAAGTTAAAAGAAAAAATAGAGGCGTAAAGCAAGCAGGATTCATGGTTTTGTACAAAACGGTAATGCCAGCAACGTTAATAGAACTTGGCTTTATATCTAATCCTGATGAAGAACGTTTTTTAGCAGGTGATGAAGGGCAAGATTTAATGGCATCTGCAATTTTTAGAGCCTTCAGATCCTATAGAAATAAGCTTTCGGGACAGTTGAAGCCAAGGGTAAATGATGATGGAATAAAAGAGTCCGATAGTGCCAAAAATCTAAAAGATGTGAGCACGCCTATAGAGGTTAAAAAAGCACTAGAAGTGGTCGCTTCTGATGTGAAAAAACTAGATGAAAAAGTATCGACCAGTGGCAACAATGAGATAAGCGCTCAAGTAGAAAGTAATTCAGTTGTATTTAGAATTCAATTCTGTGCAGCAGCTACAAAAGCTGCAAAAGGAAGTAAATATGATAAAGAATTTTCAACATCGATTCTCTATGAAGATAATGGGAAAGGTATTTTAAGATATATGGTTGGTAATTATTCGTCACTTGAAAGTGCCAAAGCAAGACTAAAAGAAATTAAAGCAAAAGGATACACTGATGCTTTTATAGTGCCATATAAAAATGGCAAAAGAGATAATATTAATAATTATCTAAAGTAGTTGTTGAAATGAATTACTAATATGGATATATTATTATAATTTTGCCTTCTAAATAATTTGAAACGTGTCAAAAGAAATTAAAGTCGGTATTTTAACTGTAATTGCTATTCTTATTTTTATTTTTGGGTACAAATATTTGTCAGGTGCCAAAATATTTAAAAAAGAGAATACCTATTATGCCATGTACGAAAATGTGGAAGGTCTTTTCCCTTCTAATCCAGTATCGGTGAATGGCTTTCAAGTTGGGCGTGTTACTAGTATCGATTTAATTATGACAGGAGTCGGAACAAGCAAAGCATTAGTAACTTATGCAATCAACAATGATATTGATATACCTAGAGGAAGTGCTGCAGTTATCTATCAAGCAGATCTTTTAGGAGAAAAATCTGTGAAGTTTTTGTTAGTTCCTAATAAGGAAAATTATAAAGATGGTGATACCATTATCTCAACTATACAATTAGGGATGGTCGACAAATTAGCAGCATCTATCACCCCATTGATTGGACATATAGATTCTTTAGTAGTTGGCTTAAATAGCTTGGTAGATAAGAACAATAAAGATAATTTACAAGCTATTGTTCATAACCTTAATGAAGTGACTGCTGGTCTTCCAAAGATTACAAACGGGATAGATGGCTTAATCAATGATAAAAATAGCAATTTTAATAAAACGCTTGGAAATTTGGAAAACTTCACCGGAAATTTAAACAACAATAATCAGAAAATCGATCAAATCATTAGTAATCTGGTTCACTTTACAGACACGCTCAATCAAACAGACATCAAACAAACTGTGAATGACGCACGAATTGCTTTGAATGAGATTAATGTTTTGTTGGATAAGGTAAATAACGGAAATGGCACCGTTTCTAACTTAATCAATGATAAAAAATTATACGATAATCTAAAAGCCGCTTCTGATAATTTAAATTTATTACTCGTAGATTTCAAAGCCAATCCTAATCGTTATGTGCATCTTTCCTTACTAAAAATAGATAGAACGGTTAAGACAGAAAAACTGGAGAACGACCAAAAGAAAAAGTTAGATGGTAAATAGCAACTTGATTAGAATCTTTTCAACTTAAGCCTTTATCATGTATATCTACTATCGTTTTCTCTCAATGCTCTCATCGAATAAAGCGATCGTTGGATTATTAGTTATAGTAAACCTGTCCACAACATCTCTCTTTTCTCAAAAAACATCATTTCCTAATACCGCTGACGGTAGAAAGGAGGTAGAAATAATCAACTCCAATTCTATGAGTTATATGAATACTTCTATAGGTGAAGTAAGATTTTTGAGCGGTGAGGTTAAGATAAAGCACGAAAAAACCTATATGGAATGCGATAGTGCAATAATATACATGAATACTAAAACTGTTCATGCATTTGGACATGTATATATCAATAATAACGATTCATTGGATATATATTGTGATATGGCTAAATATACTGGAACGGACAAGCTAGTGAGTTTGTTTTATCATGTAGTAATGTTGAATGGTAAACTTAGATTAGAATCACCAGAAGTCTTTTATGATCTGAATACCTCTATCGGAAACTATTATAAAACAGGAATAGTGATTAACGAAACAACCAAAATCACTAGCAAGAAGGGTATCTATTATAGCCATAGTGCCGATGTTTACTTCCGAGATGAAGTCGTGGTTACCGATCCTAAATTTAAGATGACTACTGATACACTCCAATACAACACAAACAGAGATTTA
This sequence comes from Chitinophaga pinensis, assembly GCA_945872405.1. Lineage (GTDB taxonomy): Bacteria > Bacteroidota > Bacteroidia > Chitinophagales > CAMDFR01 > CAMDFR01. Next base: position 22,308 of record CAMBZT010000018.1, read on the forward strand.
GCAACATTTTACAGCAGGACAACTATTGTCGGAGATAATAGTACGATATATTGTTATAGTGGACATTATGATACTAAAAAACAATTGGCAGATTTTGGAACTAACACCCTGATTGATACAAAAACACAGCAATTGTTCACGGACAGCCTTTATTACGACAGAAATAATGGTATCGCCAAAACATACAAGTTTTTCGTTTTTAAGGACCTTGAGAATAAAGTAAATATGACAGGAACCAAAGCGGTTTATAGAGAAGAGAATAAGTATCTCTTTGCCTGGCAACGGCCTCTCTTAGTCAATTTTGAAGAAAAGGATAGTATATACATTAAGGCAGACACTATTGTTTCTTTTGCACAAGACAGCAGTGATAAAAGGTTTTTTTATGGTTATAGAAATGTGAAAATGTTTAGGAAAGATTTACAAGCTAAATGTGATTCTATTTATTATTCCTACATTGACTCAAGCTTCAAAATGTTTTATCAACCGGTTTTATGGAGTGAAAATATGCAAATTACAGGAGATACTATTTTTTTATTGACAAAAGATAACAAAGCAGATGAGCTAAGAGTCAATGGCAATGGTTTCATTACAATGCAATCTACTAAGTCGTATTTCGATCAACTAAAAGGGAACCACATTATTGGTTATTTAAAAAATAACAGCATAGAAACAATGAATATAGAAGGAAATGCAGAAAGCATTTACTTTGTTAAAGACGATACAAATAATAGCCTCACAGGCAGTAATAAATCATCTTGCACCAGAATGAAGCTATTTTTTCTTGATAAAAAAGTGGAGAAAGTTAAATTTATGGGAAAACCAGACGCGACTTTTACACCAATAAATAAATTGACAGCGGAGTTGAAAACTTTAAAAGGTTATTCATGGCAGGATGATATCAGACCTAAGTCCAAAGAAGATTTATAAATCTTTTGCAAATTTACTGCGAAAACCAAACTGATTAGAAACGCTCGTCTTTTGTTTTATCGAAAAGAGGTTTAGGAAGTGGAGGGTGATCGTTCTCATTTATGGCAAAAGTAAAAACCTTTTCTATCCAATTCCAATAGCCACTCTCGAATTTAAATCCTTCGTAAGTTCCATCAGGAACATACGAGAAAGTGAGTCCTAGCTCAATGGAATCGGTAGGTCCAGTATGATCATAGATGATCAGCTTCTGTACCGTATCATATCCTAAACTGGCTAAGGCATCAAATTTATAATCAATGAAAATTCTATTCTTTATTTCTACTTTTCCATCTGGATATTTATACTTAAATAAGGGAGCACCAAACATAGGATAGCCTTCTTGAAACCAGAGAACATCAATGATTTTTCGATCACAAAACAAATCACCTGCATCATAACCCAATAAAGTATAATAGTACTTGCCTTGAGAATAATTTTTTAAAATTTTATAATACAACACACCATACCAACTGTCTTTGTTGAGTGTGGTCTGATTGTGATAGTCCATTGTATCGCTCGTATCAAAAAGTGGAAACATTTTTAGTTTCTCGCCTTTCATTTGAATGGTTCCATAATATCTGTAGATACCTTTTCCTAGATAGAGTTGCCATGTCATTATTTTAAAGCTAGAGTCAGGCGCAAACAAATGAGAAATAGTCTGAAGCGAGTCAAAATTATAATAGAATGAGCCATCAACTTTTAAAGCTTTTGTCATTAAAGGTATGAATTTATGCAATGCATCTACTCGCTTGCCGGTACTCGTATCATTTACCATTACCTCTCCAACTTTTATTAGAGAATCCTGTAAGTCATCTAAAATCATCTTTGAATCGCTGCTGAGTTGGGCTATTGTGAAGGAGTACACACAGAAAGATAGCAGTAAAAGATAAAATGATTTTTTCATATAAATACTTATAAAGCAAATATAATACCCAATTTGACATTGATGGACTTATTAACGCATATTCACATAATTTTATTATGTTTGTTCTACAAAGAATATGTCTATAAATTCCGTCGATTTATCACTGTTTTCATTCATCAATCAAACATTAAGCAATGATTTTTTTGATTGGATAATGCCTTATATCAGAAATAAGACTACCTGGATACCACTTTATATTATTCTATCTGTTTCGATATATAAGAAAAATTCAAGAGATTTTTTATTGCTCGCTTTGTGCATTGTTTTAGCACTTATTTTTTCAGACAGCATAATCTCTAACAATATTAAAACAATGGTTCACAGAACGAGACCATGTGATGATTTATTCATGATAGATCATCTGCATTTGTTATTAAAAAAATGTAGTGGTGGTTTTAGTTTTCCCTCCGCACATGCTTGTAATCATGCCACCCTTGCGATAATCTTTGGACAATACTTTATAAATCGGCAACATGGTTGGGTAATCTGTATAATTTTTATACTCTGGGCGCTTACTATTGCTTTTGCACAGGTGTATGTTGGAGTTCATTATCCTTCAGACGTTCTAGTTGGTCTAGTTATAGGCAGCCTCAATGGAATTTTCTTTTATTACTTATATAACAAAGCAATTATTTATTTTTACAACCAACAAAAGCAATTTAAATAAATGGAAAATCAATTTATCATTGTTACCTCTCAATACGAAAAACATGTCGCGCTGATTCAAATAAATCGGCCCAAAGAATTAAATGCATTGAATCTTGAAACAATGGGAGAAATTCGAGATGCCATTAAAATGTTAGATGCGGACGAAGCAGTTCGTGTAATCATTCTTACAGGAAATGAAAAAGCTTTTGCAGCAGGAGCTGACATCAAACAAATGGCCAATAAAACAGCTATTGACATGTTTAATATTGACCAATTCACCACATGGGATACTATTAAGAAAACAAAGAAACCAATAATAGCTGCTGTTTCAGGTTTTGCGCTGGGTGGAGGCTGCGAGTTAGTGATGATATGTGATATGGTAGTTGCTAGTGAAACCGCTCGCTTTGGTCAACCTGAAATAAATCTTGCCATTATGCCAGGTGCAGGAGGAACCCAAAGAATGACGAGAGCAGTAGGCAAAGTAATAGCAATGGAAATGGTGCTAGGTGGACGCTTTTTAACGGCAAAGGAAGCCTTACATTACGGTCTTATTAACAAAGTTGTACCTGTAGAAGTCTTTTTAGACGAGGCATTACAATTAGCAAAAACAATTGCTCGCTTCTCTCCCATTGCCATCAGATTAGCAAAAGAATCTGTGAATCAAGCATTCAATTCTACCCTCGATGAAGGTTTGATGTTTGAGAGAAAAAACTTTTATATGTGTTTTGCGAGTGAAGATCAAAAAGAAGGAATGACGGCATTTGTAGAAAAAAGAAAAGCTGAGTTCAAGGGACGTTAATTTTTATTCTGGAACTTTAATCATTTGAAAAAAGAGACTAATAAATATTTTAGAATTATGGATGTCATTAAAGGTAATCACAATTGCATTTTCGTTAAACCACTGGAATCCTTCCTTTGTTTTGATATATAGCGAACCCTTTTCTGTATAGGAACTTGTTATCTCGCTCTCTTCTATTCTATAACTTTTACCTTTCGAGTTTATCTTTTCAATAAATCCATGGCCTAATCTATATTTGTCGCCATACTTGCTACCAAACTCATAGAATCCCTGAGACTTAATTTGACTAATCGCCTTATCAAAAATATAATTGGTCCATACTTTTTCAGCTTCAACTCCCCAATAATACTGAAATGATTTTTTATATTTTGGATTACCTCCCTTATCATGATAGGTCCCACTGATGGCAAACAGCTTAACACCAGCCTCGTCATACCACTGAAAAGAAAAGTCCGTACCTTGATATACAAAGTTTTTATATCGATCTGTTAATCCTTTCACCAAATTAGAGGCATCCTTAAAGAGTAGCATTGTTTCTTTCGACTCTACTCCATCTGCTTTCACTTGTATAGCAACCAACCCATTTTCACCTAAAAAATAATGATGAAAATTGAGCATGGAAGATTTTATAACAACACCAATAAAAGGCAATACGAGACAGATAGCAATTTGCCAACCTTTTTGATAAATTTTTAAAAAGTAGATGATCAAAATACCAAGTATTAAACCTATGGCCACTGCCAATAACATATGTATAATATTTTCTTGTTTAGATGGAATCCGCTTTCCATTTTTTACGGTTGAATGACCACTCAATATCTTTCCAAGAACTGCCGGAGCTGGTACTCTAAATTCAAATGATTCATCTAGCATCTCGCCAATAAAATTCTTAAAAGGTTTTGCTGAATACATATAATTGAGAAATTTTCGCAGGAATAAAAAATTATTTTAAACAAGTCAAATATACATCTGAATAGCTAGTTATTGATAAGAATGAATCTTTTCAATCAAAGATGATTTCGCAATCAAACCCCGAGTTTGCCATTCTAATTTCCCTTGCTTATACAGATAAAACAGCGGAATTGGAAATACGGATATTGAAGCGACAACTTCTGGGGCCACATCAACATTGATTTTCTTCACCACTAACTTCCCTTTTAGCTCGTGTGCCAATTCGTCAATAATTGGAATCATTGTTTTGCATGGCATACACCAATTTGCATAGAATGCTATGAGTAGGAGCTTTTCTTTTTTTATCAATTTATTGTAGTCGGTCAATGACAGCCCAATTGCTATACTATCTTGAGCTGTTATAGATTGGGGAACTTTGGATTGCATAGTAGCCGTTACAGTATCTTCCACTTTCAAAGTTTTGTAAATCTTACTGAAACCAATTGTACTTAACTGCTCAAATCCGGCATTAAGACTTACTTCTGATGATGCATATATAAACAATGGTTTTGTTTTATCCATGCTTTTAATTGTCTCATCATAATTAGCTGCCGTAAGATTCATTGCATTCTGAAGATGATTTAGATAATATTCTGGCGCTGGTCTTAAATCTATGATTTGCGGCCTTGCTGTTTTTGAAATTATTTTTTCAAACTCTTGAATTGTAATTACATTTTGCATCGCAACTTGTGCTATCAACACTTCTTGAAGCGTTAAAAAGAGACTAAGAACTACAATTATTTTCAAAAAATTATTCAAAATAAAATTTGCTTTAGGTTAAAAAAATGTTTCAGTTCTTACTTCACGACTACTTCACTGTCGGTTAAAGAAAATTTACCACTTTCCTTGATATCTTTGAATCCTCCTTTGATTTCAATCAAATTTTCAAATCCTCTTGCTTTCAAAATGGAAGTAAAAATCATAGAACGATAACCACCTGCACAATGCACATAATAGGTCTGCCCTTTTGAAAGAGACTGCATATTTTCATTGATATAATCTAATGGTACATTATCTGCACCTACAATAGATTGTTTTTCAAATTCACCAGGCTTACGAACATCAAGAATCTGAATAGATGGATTGTTCTTCTGAATCTGCGAAAATTCGTCCACATTGATGGTATGAATGCAAGCTACGTCCTTTGAAGCTTTAACCCACTCTGAAAAACCACCAGCTAAAAATCCAATCGTCTCATCGTAGCCGACTCTAGCCAATCTGGTGACAACTTCATGTTCACGTCCAGCATCTGTTACCAATAAAATTTCCTGTTTGATATTTGGGACTAAACTGCCTACCCATGGCGCAAAACCACCATCAATACCTATATTAATTGAGTTTGGGATATGCCCTTTGGCGAAAACTTGCGCCTCCCTTGTATCTAAAATTAAAACATCTCCTTCATTCGCCAAAAGCTCAAAATCAAAAGCTGTTAGTGGTTTAGTACCTTCTTTCAAAACGTTTGCAATATCCTTATAGCCATTAATATTCATCATCACGTTGGCGGGAAAGTAAGCAGGCGAAGGACTCAATCCGTGGAGCAATTCCCGTACAAATTCCGCTTTTGTCATATCCGGTCTGAGTGCATAATTATTCTCCTTTTGTTGACCGATGGTACCCGTTGTTTCGCTACTCATATTTTTACCACAGGCAGATCCTGCACCATGAGCGGGATAAACAATTACATGATCAGGTAATGTCATTATCTTTTGACGTAGTGAATCAAAAAGATACTCCGCTTGCTTTTCTTGTGTTAAGTCTGAAGATACTTTCTGAGCCAAATCTGGACGTCCTACATCGCCTATAAACAGGGTATCGCCAGTAAACAAAGCAGTTTCATTTCCCTCTTCATCATACAATAAATAACAAGTGCTTTCCATGGTATGTCCGGGTGTATGTATCACTTTTATTTTTATTTTTCCGATTGATAAAATTTCTTGATCTGCAGCGAGGTGAATTTTATAGGCTGGCTTTGCGGTAGGACCAAATACAATACTTGCTCCTGTGGCATTAGCTAAATCGATATGTCCACTTACAAAATCTGCATGAAAATGTGTTTCCAAGATATATCGTAGTTCTACATTGTCCTTCTGAATTCTTTCTAAATAAGGCTGAATCTCCCTTAGAGGGTCAATGATAATCGCTTCACCACCAGAGGTTATATAATAAGCACCTTGTGCCAAACATCCAGTATAGATTTGCTCTATAGTCATATGATTTATAATTTTCTGTAAACTCTGGCGAATATAGCAAATTTCAATCTTTGATGGTTCAAAAAATAAATAAAATTAATTAGAACCCTGGTTTCAGAGTTTAACGAGACTTCTAAGAATATTAAATAAGTGCTGATGCCCGTAATGCTTGCATATATTTTATTCCTTTTTCATTGGCGAAGTTGATGTTTCGCTCTGGAATTTGATCTACCTCCGGGAAAGTTGCTATCGCTTTGCTTAGGCTTTCCTCTCGCAAAATATGAATCATTGGATAGATAGATCGATTGGTATAGTTGGAGGCGTCATCTTTATGGGAGCCATGAAAACAATATTTTGGGTGAAAACTTGCTAATTGATAAATTCCTTCATAATCTTCATCAGCAAGCAATTCTTCAGCTGTATAAAGCATTTCAAGATAGTCTGCAAAGTCTTCAAAACCGCTTTGGAAAATAATGAATGATGTCTCTATCTCAGGATCATTATCCAACAACTGCCACTCTGCTATTAAGGTTTCTAAGAGAAGGCTTTCATCAGAGTCTGCAAGAACCTTATAACGAATTTTGTTTCCAAGAAAAGGCTTTGCAGCAAATGGACAAAAATTACAATCTATAACGACATTTTTTATCCAGTTTTGAGTCTGTTCAATTATTTTATTCTCAGTCACCATACATCAATATTATTGATAAAGATAAGAACATTTTAATAACTGAATAATTTAATGATCTGCAACAAAATCTAGGCAGATAGAATTCATACAATATCTTTTTCCAGTAGGCTTTGGACCATCATCAAACAAATGACCTAAGTGGCCTTCGCATCTACCACACAAAGCTTCTGTTCGCTCCATACCATAAGCCTTATCAATTTCATAAACAACGCTTGATAGGTTTTCTTGTTCAAAAAAACTAGGCCAACCACAAGAGCTTGCAAATTTTGCATCAGACCTAAATAACTTAAAACCACAGGCCGAACAATAATAGGTTCCTTTACCACTGAATTCCCAATATTTACCAGTAAATGGTCGCTCTGTATCTTTTTCCCTCGAAACTGCATATAAATCAGGGGATAAAACTTTTTTCCACTGTGCATCAGTCAAAGTTAGTTTGTTGGTGTCCGTTCTTGAGTAATAAGGGTTTTCAAGCTTTTCGATGGTAGAAAAACTTTCTTGGGAAGTATTGACTGCTTCTGTTGAACTTATAGAAACAGAGTTCTGAGACCGATAGCTACTGTATAAGAACACAGAGGCAACAAGTATTAAAACAGAAAATAAGACAATTGATTTCATTGATATCTAGTTTATAATACAAGATACGTGGATACTCCGTTTTTAGTTCTTAGATTAAGTTCTTTTAACTATTATAAATAGAAATGAACCGATTCATTACGGAATGAGCTTTTCTAACTTTTCGCTCAACTTATCCATATACTTTTTTAACTTAGTAATGGAACTCTTATTGACATAATAACATATTGAATTTCCTTTGATTTCTCCAACTATTAAACCTGCTTGTTTCAATGCTTTGATGTGTTGAGAAACGGTTGGTTGTGAGAGCGGAAGTGAATCGACGATATCGTTGCAAATACATCCATTTTCTTTTAATAAATAATCTATTATCGCAACTCTCGCTGGGTGAGAAATAGCTTTCGCTAACTCTGAAATACTATTATGTTTAGTGGAAAAATGACTACTATCTGTAACGCCCATAAGTTTAATTCACATTGCAATATAGCAATATAGTGTTATACTTAAAATAAAAGTTTTAAAAAACGCGTTTGAACAAAAAAGAATGCTAAAAAAGTTATCTTATTTACGACTTATCACCAGTCCAAGAAGTGATACCGCCCTCTAAATTAAAAAGTGATTGAAAGCCAGCATCATACATATAAATGCATGCTTTTACACTTCTAACGCCACTTCTACAATAAACCAAATAGGTCTTGTTTTTATCAAGTGCATCAATTTTATCTGTAAATTCAAAATCATTTACATCAAAAAAATGTTGAGCACCTTTTATATATCCTTCACCAACTTCAAGTGGGGTACGAACATCTATAATCTCTACATTTTCTTCTGTAGACTTATTTTGAAACTCTTGCTGATTTACGTTTTGAAACTGAACCATATTAATAACTACAATTTTTATGATAGGAAATGAATGCCTTACTTCTTTGCAAAATTAATAAACAATTCTGAATCTGCTCGTGGTTTTACTGAATTATAACATAAATCAAAGCCATTTAGATTAAAATAATCTTTAAAAAGCGCTTCATAAGTCGCTTTTGTTCCACTAAAGGGTGGACCTTCTTTTTCGAATACTTTATTAAATAACAAGCCAACCAATTTGCCTTTATCTGCCAACAATTCATGCATTTTTAAGACATAGTCTTTACGTAAACTCGGATTTATGGCACAGAAAAAAGTTTGTTCCAATATCAGGTCATAGACGCCTTCGTGTAAAAAGAAATCACCTATATAAATATGCAGTTGGGGATACTTACTGTAGCTTGCCTTGAATTTATCAGTTACGACTGTAGATATATCTATGATAGAAATATTGCTAAAGCCTCGCTCTATCAGGTACTTGGCTTCATGACTATTCCCCGCTCCAGGAATCAATATCCTCAAATCTTTATTTGTAAGTTGGTCGATATAGGCCTTCAAAGGTGGAGATACTGCCCCTAAATCCCACCCGATCTCATCTGCTTCATATTGTTGATTCCAATAAATATCTGGCTTGGTATTTTTAATGTTCATCGCGTACATTTTAAACAAAGATACAACTCACATGTCGATATACTTTATCGTTACCCATACATCCGAATTTCTGCCCTTATCGTCACTACAAGAAATTTTTATTTTACCTTCCTCTGGTTGAATAAATAGTTTTTCATTTCTATCTGCCTCTTTATAAAATTGATTATTGATATACCAAAATACTTTCTTCACATCATTGGAAGCATTGCAGGCCAACATTAATTGATTGGTCTCCTTCTTATCAAGCAGATAACTCATATTATTCGATGGCGAGACAATCTCAGGAGCCCCATATATAAATAGCTTTTCGCATCCTGGATAATGTGGTGGAATTCGCTCATAGTTGATATAATGCTGTTCAAAATAATCAATCATCTCTGGTGGATTATTTTTGACACTTATTTTTTTATAGCCGTAAGTTGGCAGACAGGCATTGCAATAAGAGAAGGAGTCGTTCGCAGAAACATATACTTCCTTCAAATGATTACAGACCGAATTCTCTGAAAGCATGGGTATATAATAATCAATCACCTGATTTGCACAATAGGCATTTGGTCTCTTACCTGTCTCATTACAGACATATCTAAAGTCAACTTCCTTTGGTGCCGCATACCAAGCATTATCAGAATTATAATCGATAGTATTAAAAATGTCGAACAATAAAGGGGTAGCGATCTCGGCGCCACTCAATTCAGGCACGCCTTCCCCATCAAAATTACCACACCAAACGCCTACTGTATAACGCATATTATAACCAATACTCCAAGCATCTCTTCTACCATAACTGGTGCCCGTCTTCCATGCTATTTTAGGCAAATGATATGTGTTTTCGTAAGCAATTGGCATATCTGGTCGCTCCTTCTGCACCAAAATATCTGTAATCATAAAGGCTGCAGCGCTAGACAGAATAGGAAATTGATGAACTGGTTCCTTGCTTCTTAACCATCGTATGGCTTGCCATCTTCCTTCTCTTGCAAAGGCTGCATACATATTCGTGAGCTCTTCTAAGCGAACTCCACAACCACCCAATGCCATAGACAAACCCAATTGCTTCTCATCCTTTTTTACTTGTTTGAAATCCATTTCTATCAAGTGTTTGGCAAGTGTATCTGGTGTTAATCGAGCCAATAATTTTACCGCAGGAATGTTGAGCGAATTGCTCAATGCTTGTTCCGCTGTAACATAACCATTAAATTTTCTATCAAAATTTTCAGGTCTATAGCCGTCAAAATTCACAGATACATCGGTCATCACTGTCTTGGGGGTAATCCATCCTTTATCGATAGCAAGTCCATATATCAATGGTTTCAAGGTACTTCCTGGTTGTCGAATCGCCTTCACGCCATCTACTTGTCCACCATCAATACTATTATTAAAATCGGCAGAACCCAAATAACAAATCACATTGCCTGTTTTATTGTCAATGATAAAAACAGAGGCATTTCTGATACTTCTCTGATGCATACGGCGCATATAATTCATGGTAATTTCTTCCACCTCACTTTGTATCTTGATATCAAGATTTGTCTTAATCAAAGGCATCTTCGGAAACATTTTTATCATTTTATGACAGAAGTGCGGCGCATATCTTGGCGACTTATTTCGCTTGGCTGTTAGTGGTTCTGAGAGGGCATCACTCACTTCTGCAGGCGTAAATACTTTTTCTTTTTCAAATCTTTTAAGCCATTTATTTCTAGCTTCTACCAGATAAATATTATCCTTACCAATCTTCAGAGAATTCGGTCTATTGGGGATGATAGCCAAAGTTGTAATCTCTGCAATACTCAAAAAATCAGGATTTTTTTGAAAGTAAAACAAGGATGCCGACTTCACTCCTTCTATATTGCCGCCATAAGGCACTTTGTTTAAATAGAGTTGCAATATTTCATCTTTGCTAAAGATCCATTCCAATTGCAATGCACGAAACATCTCTATCAATTTCGACCAATAATTTCGTTTTTTGGGTGCCAACATTCTTGCCACTTGCATGGTGATGGTAGAAGCTCCAGAAGTTCGTTTATGATAAAAAATATTATTCGCCAAAGAGCGAAACACCGCAAAAACATTGATGCCTGGATGATAATAAAAATATTTATCCTCTTTATTGATGATGGCTTTTTTTAGGTTGGGAGAAATTTCATTGAGCTCCGTATACAAGCGCCATTTATCGTCATAGGTCAAAAAAGATTGTAGCACTTGGTCGTTTTTATCAAGCACTGTTTGACTATATTCCAATTTAGCATCTAACGGAAAAATCAGATTGAGCAAGAAAAAAACAAGGCATGGAAAGAGCAACAAATAGGTCGTCCACCTCACTTTGCGCGAAGATTTAAAATAGAGATAAATTCGATGGAATAGATTTTTAGCTTGCAATTCAGAGGTTTTGAAACATCACGCAAATAACGTAAATAGATAGCTTTCTTGTATAAAAAAGCAATATTAATCTTTAGAGTATACTGCTAATTTGGCCAGCTGCCATTACCCAAACAGCCGCAATGGCAACGCGTCTTCAGCAGAACACGGTACTGCTGCTAGCCTATGCTGCGGGTATTTCGTTTCAATCTATGTGTCTTAACAAGCCTAATTATAAACGCCATGATACTAGAATCCCTAGCCCTGATCGCAGTGCTAGCCTTTTTTCTTTTTGTTGCTATATCAGAAGATATTTAAAATATAGAAATATCATTCCTTAAAACGATAAGAGAAAAGCTAGAAACGTAGAGCAGGAAATAGCTCCAAATAAATAAAAAGAAAATGCGGTTACACTAATTCGCCATTAATATACACGCTTTCAATGCAGTTTTCGCCGAAAGAATAAGGCATATAATCGAAGCTAGGCATGGCTTTCGTCAAAATAAAATTCGCTCGCTTGCCAACTGTGATGGTACCAAGCAAATCTTGCACTTCCATGGCATAAGCCGCATTGATGGTCAAGGCATTCAAAACCTCATTGGGTTTCAATTTCATCTTGATGCAAGCTAGTGAAAAAAGGAAAGGAATATTGCCACTTGGCGTGCTCCCGGGATTATAATCGCTGGCCAACGAAATAGCAATATTATTATTAATCATGTCGCGCGCTGGCGCAAAAGGAATACCCAAGAAAAAGGAACAAGAAGGCAAGAGCGTCGCGATAGTGGAAGAAGCACCCAAACATTGCAGCACCGACTCATCCACAGCCTCGAGATGATCGACAGAAATGGCATTGTGCTTCACGCCGACTTGTACGCCACCTGATACATTGAGCTGATTGGCATGTATCTTCGCTTTCAAACCATATCTAGCACCAGCAGTCAAAATTTGATCTGTTTCTTCCACAGAAAAAAATCCTGTTTCACAAAAAGCATCTATATAATCTGCTAAATTTTCTTTGGCAATCGCTGGCAACATTTCGTCAATAATCAAATTGATATAGCCATCATGATTGTTTTTATATTCTGTTGGAAAAGCATGCGCGCCAAGGAATGTAGCCTTTATCGGAATATTAAAATTTTGCTTTAATCGTTGTATGACACGCAACATTTTGAGTTCACTCTCTACACTCAAACCATAGCCACTTTTGATTTCAATCGCACCAGTTCCTAATTGAATTAATTGCTGCAAACGATTTGCTGTAGAGCTATACAAGTCATCTTCACTAATACTTTGCATTTTTTTTGCAGAATTCAAAATCCCTCCACCTTTGGCAGCAATGTCCTCATAACTTTTACCTTCGATCTTCATGATAAATTCTTCCTCCCTACTCGCCGCAAACACAATATGGGTATGCGAATCGCACCAGGTTGGGAAAATATATTTACCTGTGACATCTATCACCTTATCGGCATGCTTTGGACAATTGTCCATAGAGCCGTACTCTGTAATAATATCATTTTCTATAAGTAAATAGGCCTGCTGAATGCAAGGTACCACAGCCATTTCATTACCTCTTCTTAGCGAAGGTGTGCTATCATATACTTGCTTCAATTCTTTGATATTGATAAATAAAGTGCGCAAAGACTGGGATTAAAATGGATGAATAATAAATGAGTATCGATATCAAAAGTACGTGGATTTAGTAGAAAGACAAAGGATAAGGTTAAAGACAAGCTTTATAAACACTTCATATTGAGCGATTATATAGATGCAAGCATAATTTAGCATTCATTAATTCGTTCATTTTACAGATACTTATTAACTTCGCACCATCATGGCTGGTAATAGTATAGGAGAAATATTTCGTATCACCACATTTGGTGAATCTCATGGAGAAGCCATCGGCGTGGTGATAGATGGCTGTCCCGCTGGCTTACACATTGACCTTGCCTTTCTACAACAGGAGCTAGATAGAAGGAAGCCAGGGCAATCTAGCATCACGACCAGCAGAAAAGAGAATGAACAATTTCGAATTATTTCAGGTGTGTTTGAACAAAAAAGCACAGGCGCTCCCATTGCTATTTTGATTCCTAATGAAGATGTCAAGAGCAGTGATTATGAGAATATCAAAGAAACCTATAGACCATCGCATGCCGATTATACCTATGATGCAAAATATGGCATCAGAGACTATAGAGGGGGTGGTCGCTCCAGTGCTAGAGAAACGGCAGCTAGAGTAGTGGCAGGAGCCATTGCAAAATTATTGTTAAAGCATTACCACATCAATGTCACAGCTTATGTTTCGGAGATTGGCAAAATTAAATGCAGCACTGAATATGCTTTATTAAATCTTGCAGACGCAGAAAAAAGTTTGGTTCGTTGTCCAGATAAAACAGTGAGTGATGCGATGATTAAATCGATAGAAAAGGCAAAAAAAGAAGGCGATTCTCTAGGTGGTATCATCAAATGCATTGTGAGCGGAATGCCTGCTGGATTGGGCGAACCAGTTTTTGATAAACTACATGCTGATATCGGCAAAGCAGTGCTCAGTATCAATGCTGTAAAGGGTTTTGAATATGGAAGTGGCTTTGCAGGGACGAAAATGAAAGGCAGTGAGCACAATGACACTTTTACCAATCAAAATGGTAAAGTGGTGACGAGTACCAATTATTCAGGGGGCATTCAAGGGGGCATCAGCAATGGTATGGATTTTTATTGCAATGTGGCTTTCAAACCCACTGCTACCATTGCACACCTGCAACAAAGTGTGGACAAAAAAGGCAATCAGGTGGAGGTGGCAGTCAAAGGTAGGCACGATCCTTGTGTTGTTCCAAGAGCTGTACCCATTGTGGAATCAATGATTGCGCTGACGATTGCAGATCATTTATTAAGAAACAAAACAATAAGATTATAAACAAACGCAACAATCGACGAATTAAATTCGTTTTTGTATTATTGCATCATCGGGGGGATTTAGAAATTAAACTATTAAACATTGAATTATTACTTTATTACGGGCACCAGCAGAGGGATTGGTGAAGCACTAGCCAAAGAATTACTTTTAAACAAGAACAACTATGT
>CAMBZT010000019.1 GCA_945872405.1 Chitinophaga pinensis
TCAAAGATACCTTTGATTTAATAGAATTGGAAATTAAACAGGCTACTTTGGAATGCTAAAAATAGAGATACTTTGTTCCTTGAATGTTTGATAGTAAGGTTGATCACTAGAAGCCTTATCTGAACAAATTACCACTTGTGAATCGGATATAAATGAAACACCCTCCACATTTCCATATAGTACATTGGAGCCTTTACCAACATTTCCATTTTCATCACCTGTTGGAAACGTATACAAAGTGCCCTCTCCATCCAATTGCCAATCGGTTCCACTCAATTTTCCAATCCATAATTGAGATGATTCTTGTGATGTCACAGCAATGGCGCCTGTCTCGCTGATATCAATATCAGAATAATCATTCATTGCCATACTTTGAGGAAAGGGCATCGTAGAGATATATTTCCAATCGCTGCCATTAGCTTCCATCACAATGATATTACCATTTGCTTCTGATAATCCAAGAAGATAATCTTTATTGTTTCGATGATAAAAAGTTAATCCTTCGAATCCTTTGTTCTTAAAGGATGAAGTAAAAGAGTAAGGCGCCCAAGCACTATCTCCTTCATGAAGCGTCAGATCATATTTGTATATTCTGGGAGAGTATTGTCCGTTATGACTCTGATTTTCAGCCACCACATAAATGTTTGGCGAACCATCATAATCATAAGCAACACCCTCATAATTAGAACTACTAATACTTCCGCCTGATAAGATATTAGCCACTCCATAAGGTACTAATGATTGCTGTATACTTGCTACTTTATAGGTATTGTCAAATACAACATAAAAATGATCTCCCATATATTTTATACCACTCGCTTCGAACATATCTTTGTCGCTATAGCCAGAAAATAATTTATATACTTTTGATTCTTTGATTGGAGCCTCCAATGTAATGGGGCCCGAAACAGATGGTTTTTCCTTCTTACATGAGACGAACACTAAGGAGAGTAGAACAAAAAAAACGACAGAAAAAAAAAGATTTTTGATCATAAAAATTATAAAGTTCTATGGATTTAAAATATTCGTGTATTGCGAAATTATAAAATTAGATAGATACCAAGGTTAATTGAAGAAGAACAAATTGTTGGGGATTTTGAGGAATCATGACTCTCTTATGTTTTTTCCCTTCTACCAAAAAATAAGACCTCCTATTATTTGCACTAATAATATTACCTCAGAATATGCACTCTAAATGGTTCATACATCCTAATAATGCTGTACTTTGAAATCCTTCATTTGATTTTCTTGAAGCACTTTTACAGCACGCATATAAGTATCATTCAACTCATTTGTCATATAATAAAAATCACCTGCTTCAAATAAGCTTCGGGCAATTAAACCAGCTAAATTTACTTTGATAAGTCTGATCGATTTCGCTAACTGTTCTTTATTCAATTTCACTTCTTCTGCTTCTCCGGCTTTCACTAAATCATCGATCATCGCTTGTGATACCTGAAACTTATTTTTAAAATCTACCACTGTGGTATAACTTACCAATAGAGATTTTCTATTATCATCTAAATATCTCAACACATAGTTATTCATTACCCCTTTTCTGATCAAATTCCCATAATACTCACTGGTCTCGGAGGTGTCAATACCTATAAAAATATCAGGTAGAATTCCACCGCCACCATATACCTTTCTTTGGTTCACCAAAGTCTTAAACATCAACGAATCTGGCAACTTAATGCTATCCATATACATCAACCTACCGCTAGTATATCTTCTCTCAAACTCACTATAATAATCTTTTTTACCATGATCATACGGACGTTGAATACAACGACCACTAGGTGTAAAATATTGAGCTACTGTTAATCTAACCTGACTTCCGTCGCTTAATGGATAAGGCTTTTGCACTAATCCTTTACCAAATGAATTTCGACCTACTACCAAAGCTCTATCCCAATCTTGGAGAGCACCACTCACAATTTCACTGGCAGAAGCAGAACTTTCATTGATAAGTACAATCAGGTTGCCATTTTCAAAAAGCCCTTTATTACCTGCGAGAAATGTTTGGCGAGACTGATGAAAGCCTTGTGTATAAACAATTAATTTATCGTTCGTCAAAAACTCATCAGCAATGCCAACTGCTGCATTGAGATAGCCACCGCCATTATTTTCAAGATCAAAAATCAAATCTTTCATGCCTTTAGCTTTCAGCTTCTCAATTGCCGTATGAACTTCTTCTGTAGTAGTCGACGAAAATTTATTTAATTTTATATAGCCGATTTTATCATCAACCATATAAGCTGCTTCAACACTGTATAAAGGAATTTTATCTCTGGTGATTGTAAATTCCAACAACTTTTTCTCCCCCCTTCGTAAAATAGTAACGACAACCTTTGTTCCTTTCAAGCCCCTCAACTTCGACATCACTCCACTATTTGCAATTTTCACACCAGAAATTAGTGTGTCGTTGACCCTAATGATTTTATCCCCTGCTAAGACACCAACCTTCTCAGAAGGTCCACCTGTTATTACATTTGCGACAACCACAGTGTCATTTAGTAAATTAAACTGAATACCTACACCATCAAAATTGCCAATCAAAGGCTCATTTGTGGTTTCAACTTCTTTCTTAGGAATATATACAGAGTGAGGATCTAAATGCTCTAACATGTCAACAATGGCATTCTCAATCAAATCGCTTGTTTTTGCACTATCTACATAAAAATTATCTATCAAGTCGATGACCCCACCAAATTTCTGAAATTCAATTTGCTCCTGTGTAATTTGTGCTTGAAGGGTATTCACTCCAAAAGCTATCATCAAAAAAACGAAAAATTTTCCTTTCATATATTTCTCTTACTTGTATTAAAATAAACTACAGCAAATTGAAACTCTACTTTGCATATCTATGCAAATAAATAGCTTTTCGATGATATTTTTCGCATAATAAGTATTGTCTTTAACATAGTTTAATGGAGCTGGTGGCAAATATTACAAATCCATGATGCATTTCTGAATTGTTTATCGCACTTTTGTATCAGAATAAACATGTTATGAGTAAGCACTTTATTATAGGCTATATCCTTCTGATTTCTTCATTCTGCTATGCTCAATCAGACAGCTTGAAAAAAATTGCAGACAAAAATATTTATGCCCGTCAGCAATTATTAATGCTCCAAAAAGAAGGCACTGTCATTGTTCTTCTTAAAGGCAAAACTAGAGCCATGGAGGCCTATGAAAAGGCAGGAAAAACATTGCTTGTAGAGGAGATGAAAAAAAAAATAGCAATAACAAATCGAACCCTTGTAAGAGCATTTAACAAATATTGGAAATTTAGTCCTGTATTATACATGTACAATGACGATATTGCTACCCTTCAAAAAAATGGTGCTTCAAAAGTATTTGTTGACTCTCTCCTTAAGCCATCACCCTTTATTTCTCTAACACAATCCTATTACGTTTTCATGGATTATGGCTCATACTATATTCCATCGAACAACACAAGCGAAAACCAACCAACCAAATGGAAGAAGAACCAAGAGGAAACAGTGCAGGATCCCACACAGAGCAATCAATCTATAACGGAATGCTTGGTTGTAAAGGATAAAAACTTAAACCAATTTCTTGCTCCATACCCAAATCGTTCTGCTAGTATTATGGGAAGCAAAGACATGAATAATTTGGTGGCAGCACTCAATAGACGTTTTGAAGCCTTCCTAGAAAACAAGTAAATACAAACTCAGTAAATATTATAATGGAGCTATTTGAAGAAGATCTCGGATTTACGCATTATAAGCCTTGCTGGGACTATCAAGAAAAGTTGTTTCAGAAAAATTTGATCGCAAAAAAAGAGCGTAAAGAAACCATGAATCATCTACTCCTTACAGAACATTATCCAGTTTTTACCATTGGTAAAAATGGGGATGTGTCCAATTTATTAGGCCATGAAAAGATTTTAAATGCTGAGTTTTATAAAATTAATCGTGGTGGCGACATTACCTTTCATGGTCCTGGTCAGCTCGTTGTCTATCCAATCATCGATTTAGAAAAACTAAATATTGGACTTGCTCAGTACATTTTTAATTTAGAGGAAACCATTATAACACTTATTTCAGAATATGGCCTTAAAGGAGACCGGAGCAAAGGTGCCTCCGGAGTATGGTTAGATACAGCAAATCCATCAAAGGAAAGAAAAATATGTGCAGTCGGAGTTAGGGCCAGTAGGCATATCACCATGCATGGTTTGGCTTTTAATGTGAATACAGAACTAAGTTATTTCGATAAAATAGTTCCTTGCGGTATTCATGACAAAGGAGTAACCAATCTTTCTATTGAAACAAATCAACACTCTATTGGGATGAGTGAAATTAAAACAAAGTTTGTGCGTTTATTTAGAGAAATTTTTAAGATTGCCAAGTAGGATATTACAATCACAAAGTATTAAAATGAATTAAATACCTCGTCTAGTTTTCTCTATCTTCAAAAGTTTTATCTCTCTTCCCATTTGCCCTTCAACAGAACCATTCTCTTGTGCTCTCCGTATTAAATAAGGAATCACCTCCTTCACTGGACCAAAAGGCACATATTTGTTGCAGTTGATACCGGAATTAGAAAGGTTATAAGTGATGTGGTCACCCATCCCATACAATTGTGAAACACTAATATGAGGATGATTAAATGGAATTTTCTTCTCTTGCAATAATTGCGTTAGCAACAAACAACTATACTCATTATGCGATGCAACACAACAAGCGATCGTATCCAGATGATCAAGACAAAAAGTTAATGCTAGATTAAAGTCATCATCAGTAGCGGCTTTTGAAATATGGATTGGAGAAACCTTACCTGCTGATTTAGCAAATTCATTTTCCTTCTCAACGTAAGCACCGCGAACTAATTTTACACCTAAATAAAAGCCATGCTTTTTAGCATATTCCAAATCCGCTTTCAAATCTTTCAACTTATCATTTCTATACAATTGGTAAGTGTTATATATGATTGCTGACTTTGTATTCACGCGCTTCATTCTTTCTAAAGTCATATCATCGATAGGCTGTTGTATCCAACTTTCTTCTGCATCTATATAAATCGACACTTGATTTTCTAATGCCGCACTACACAATCTATCAAAACGTTCATTAATGGCGTTGAGCTCAATTTGTTCACTTGCATTAAGTCCTTGCTTTTGTTGCAATTTTTCGAACAAAGCTACTCTACCAAAACCAGTCAATTTTATACAAACTGCTTTTATATTTTTTTCTTTACCGGCGAGCTGAATGGCTTGCATATTCTGCAAGACCGAATATTCATACTCAGCATCACTACTTTTTGCTTCAACCCCATAGTTTAAAAGTACGCCAACGTTTCTAGTCGCCAATTCACGTATCAGCATTGTGCACTCCACCAAATCTTCACCTCCGCAAAAATGAGAATACACAATCGGCTTCACTAACACATGAATAGGAATACCCAAATGTAACAAACGCTCCGTAAAAGAACTTCCTAAGGCAACTAACCACTCTACATTAAAAAGAGAAAACAGAAGCGTTGCCCTATTTAGCTCTTTATTTGACAAGGCTTTAAATGCGATTTCTGTATTATCAAAACTGATAGAGGGACTTGGCATGATCTTTCGTTTAGATTGCAAAATTAGTACGAAAAATTATTTTAAATAAAAAACTTATAAATGCAGATAGATTGCGTTGGAAGACCTTATTTTTACATTAAAATAATTCCACAAAATGTCAAATACTGTTCAAATAAACTGCCCACAATGTAATTTCTTAATTAATGTTGATGAGGTGCTTGGTCATCAAGCAGAGGAAAAATTCAGAAAAGAATATGATGATAAAATGGCAGAATCATACTCGGCACTGCACCAAAAGGAAATTGCAATCAAGGAACAGGAAGAAAGATTTGCGAAAAGGAAGGAAAAAGAAAATGAAATTTTCAAAGAAAAGTTAGCCAAAGAATTGGCCATTGAAAGAGAAAAAGCAATCATTGAGGCTGAAAAAAATGCCACAACAGCTTCTGAATTAATTATACAGCAGTTAAAAGAAGATAACGAAAAAAGAAAGGCAGAGAATCTCTCTCTTCGTGAAAAAGAAATTGAGATGATGAAATTGCAAAACGAAATCAAAGAACAAAAAGAAAACTTTAATATTTCTCTACAAAAGCAATTACTCGAAAATCAACTTAAAGTTGAAGAAGAAACAAAAAGAAAAGAGGCTGAAAAATTTGAACTCAAAAAGAAAGAATGGGAACAACAATTCGAACAACAGAAAAAATTGATAGAAGAAATGAAACGAAAGTCTGAACAGGGTTCTATGCAGTTGCAAGGCGAAGTTCAGGAGATTGCATTAGAAGATTTGTTGAGGAATAATTTTCCATATGATATAATTAGTGAAGTTGGCAAAGGTGTGAAAGGGGCAGATGCCATTCAAACAGTATATGATAGTTTCCAACAAGAATGTGGCAAAATAATTTTTGAAAGCAAGCGTACCAAGGACTTTGCTGGCGATTGGATCGACAAGTTAAAAGCGGATATGCGAAACACAGGTGCCATGATTGCTGTCATCGTTACGCAAACAATGCCAAAGGACATGGATCGTTTTGGCTTGAAAGATGGGGTGTGGATTTGTAGTTTTCAAGAAGTCAAAAGTTTGGTCTATGTACTACGAGATGGCCTTATCAAAGTACAGCAAGCACATCACACTCAGGAAAACAAAGGCGAAAAAATGCAAATGCTATATACCTATCTCACGGGAACCGAGTTCAGACAACAGATTGAGGCGATTGTAGAAGGATTTACGAGCATGCAAGATTCATTAATAAGAGAAAAAAGAGCGATGGCCAGCATTTGGAAAGAACGCGAAAAGCAAATAGACAAAGTCATACTAAATACGATAGGAATGTATGGTTCGGTGAAAGGGATTGCTGGCAATGCAGTAGGCAATATCAAAAGTCTTGAATTGCCTGGAGAAAACAGTTAATAATAAACAGCATAGAATCACTAATTTTGGCAATAGAATTAAGATCAAATGGGAGAATACAGTCATTTTAGCTGGAAAGAAATTATCACTATTTCACTGACACTCTTTGCAGTCATAGATATTATTGGTTCAATACCTATTGTGATTAATTTGAAACAAACTTATGGGAAAATAAATGCCTTACAAACTACATTAGCGGCAGGTTCACTGATGGTTGTATTTCTTTATTTCGGAGGCACATTGTTAAGTTTACTAGATTTGGATATCAAATCGTTTGCCATAGCTGGTTCCATCGTCATTTTTCTAATCGGATTAGAAATGATTTTAGGACATAGTATTTTCAAGCCAGACGCAAACTATACGTCTATCTCAATTGTTCCTTTAGCGTTTCCCTTAATTGCTGGAGCTGGTGTACTTACTACACTTCTATCGATGAAATCTGCCTATCGAGATGGGAATATCTTGATTGGGATTCTTTTTAATCTCGTCATTGTATTCCTAGTTTTAAAATTTATTCCATTAATTGAAAAACGTTTAGGCGCCGGTGGTATCTCTGTTCTGAGAAGAATTTTCGGAATTATTCTTATTGCCATCGCCGTTAAAATATTCAAAAGTAATACTACATTTATTTCCTAATTTGAAATTACATATTCTACCATATCAATTACAATTCAAATATCCATTTAGTATTGCACATGGTATAAGAACTTGTACGGACGCAGTCTTTGTCGCCATAGAAAAGGATGGAATACTAGGATACGGTGAGGCCACCTTACCACCTTACCTTAAAGATAATCAGTCCACTAGCATTGCCTTTCTTCAAAATATAGAGATTGAAAAACTATATAATCGATTTATTTTAAACATTGAATTGTTCGATGATTCAATCACAGACATGCCTGCTAAAGCCTCAATAGATATGGCTTTTTGGGATCTAAAAGGCAAACTAGAAAACAAAAAAGTAAGCGCTTACTTCGATCAGACTACTAAACAAAAATTAATTTTTTCTACATATACTATTGGTATCAGTAGTGAAGATGAACTCAAATCGAAATTAGCTGATGCGTCTGATTTTAGATTGATAAAGCTAAAATTGAATGGTAAAAATGACAAAGATTTAATTCTAAACTTTCGAAAATATTGCAACAAACCCTTTGCTATAGACGTCAATCAAGCATGGACAAATCTTGATGAAGCAAAGAAAATGCATGATTTTTTACTCGCACAAAATTGCTTTCTAATAGAACAGCCATTTGAGAAATCGGACATAAAAAAAACGAAAGAACTAAAACAACATAGTCAACTTCCAATTATTGCTGACGAAGCTTTTCAGACAATAGATACGCTAGTGCAAATTGCAGATGCTTATGATGGTATCAATATTAAACTCATGAAATGCGGTGGTATTACAAATGCATTTAAGATTATTCAAGAAGCTAAAAAATTAGAGTTAAAAATTTTACTTGGATGCATGAGTGAAAGCGCTTGTGGTTGTGCCGCTGCCGCTAGTTTACAATCATTTGCTGATTGGACAGATCTTGACGGACCATGGCTCCTTAAGAATAATCCATTTCACGATTATACCCTAGAGCATGGTGAAATTATGACCTTGCAGAACAATGGTCTCGGCATCACTACTTCTCTATTTCAATAGTGCTGTCGATTCATTGATTTCCACTGCAGAAAATCTTTTAAGCATAGAATTATTCAATGAAAAAAATACAATTTGAACATCCTTAGATTTAGTATTTGATTTTATGAATCTGATGGCTTCTTTCACCCTACTTATTGCCAATTCATCAGCATAAAAAATATCTCCTTTTTGTAGATATTGACCTTGAAACATAAATGATTGAATTACTTCATACTTTCCATCGCCACTAAAAAGTAAATGGGAATCGTTTTTTAGTTCCTCAAAATCGACATTCAGCACTTGGAAAACTTCGCTATTTCGTTTAACAAACGACCTTGAGAAAGTAGCAATAGAAAAGTGAAGAGATAAGGGATAACTAGAGACTGATTGTGCATATGCATTCAACTTTTGCATATCAAAAACGTGGGGGATACCCGCCTCTCTTGAGGGGAAATCATACAGCATGAGCATGCAATAGGATACGGGAGGAAGATGTTTTTTGTCCTCCAATTTGTCTAAATTCAGAGTGATAGAAACCTTTTTCCTGCTTTGTTGTTCAACGCTTCTCACGAGTTCAAAATAGCTTTCACGGTTCATAGCAGTATAGTCAAAATCGAACTGTACTTCATTAGTAAAATGAATTTTATACATCTCTTCCATTTTCTGAATCTCATCAATCAAAAGAATACTTTGTTCAGCAATAGATATTGTCTGGTTGTCAAAATAGGTTTCATTCAATCGCATCACTGGCACTATTTCTATATCGGCTGGCTGCTGCTCTCTAAGCCTTGTTCTAATTATATTCAACCCATCTGTCTCTAAAATTTTTAGGTAAATTTGATTCACGTGAATAGCATTTAGATACCTTGTTCTTTCTTGACTCCAAACCACAGTAGCTTCCCAATCATAAATAGCAATCTCAACTGCTCTTTCGCGCTCACATGCTGCTGAACAAAACATAATCATGCAAAACAAAAAGTAGTATAGATTGCGTATCATAGGAAGCTAAATTAGTTAATTTTAAGCTAGAATAAACAGAGTAAATTTCATTTAGATGAAAGGATGTCCATAATTACCAAGAGTAATTCAATACATTTCAGACGATTAATTCGAGACAATATTCGGGCAAGCCACTACGAATAAAATATTTTTCATCTAAGAAAGAAGACTTAAATTATAGTGTTCACAGTATCCCTGAAACAGCTAAGTAAGAACCAAGACTCAAGATGAAGAAAATTAAAATTCTTATTGTAGATAATCAATAAATAATCATCTATGATTTGAAGGCATTGCTTCAGAACGAAATAGAAATTCAAGTAGGTGGTATTGGCAATAAAGAATTAACTTCTGCCATTAAAAAGGCGGCGGCAGGAGGTATTTATTAAATCTAAAAGATCTCTGAGGTAGTAATGAAAAATTACAGCTCCAATACTCAGAAAAAAGCAGAAATAGAAAAGGGGAATTCAACCTATAGAGAAAACCAAGTCATTCATCTTATCGCGAAAGAAAATAATAATGCTCGTATCGCTTTATAAAATAGATTAAATCAAATTAAAAACCGCCTCTTTATTACTGTAATCTTTGATAATGTTTTGTACACCTAATTCTTTCAAACGGCCGTTATTATTAACATCTACTCCAATCAATTTAATTCCTAAAGCTTGCGCCATCTTAAAATCCCATGCTCCATCGCCAAAATAAATAATCTCATCAAAAGCAGCACATTCATATTGTTTCTTCGCCTGTTCGATTACATGCTTGGTAATCCCTACTCTACTAATATCATTGTCGGAATTTGATATCGGCAATTCTTCGTAATCAATACCACTGACGTTCAATTTAAAATTAGCGCTGTGTTCCCAACATCCAGTAGCAATTGCTAAGCACAACTCATCACGCGTTTTTAGAAATTCTAAAAAATCAGCCGCTCCTTTTACTTCTGCAAAATTTGATTCTGATTCATTATATAGATCAAGTAAATTCTGATAGACTTTTTTCTTAATTTTTCTCATATCAACTGGTCCACAAGTTCGACCAATCACTACCTCAAAAATATGTTGAGCAATACCAGTATCTGTATAGTTCTCTACCTCTTCATAATCTAAGCCAGCGACATCTATATCGTACAATTCTAAATAAGCTTTTTCAAATGCTTTGTGATCTGTTTCGTTTGTATTGGTAAGAGTTCCATCAATATCAAAAATGACTAATTTCTTCATAGCTTATAGGGTACTAATTTATTTTCTTGGTTTAAAATAGGTAATATTTTTGTTTGATTGAAGGACATACAAAATTCGATATCCTTAGTGACGCCATATTTTGACAATCTTTGGTAATGGGAAGAAAACTTGACCACGTCCATCAGATGCTCTTCACTATTTACATAAAGGTGTCTCGCAGAAAAAGCAGCATCATTATTATAATCAAAATCAAACTTTAATCGGTCAATCACTGCCCCAGCAAATAACGTATCTTCCAAATTAAACTGATCTTTCCAGCCTGCGCAGAACAAGATAGTATCTTTAAAATCTTTACGGATAAAATCTACAATTGCATCTATATTTAGAAAACATCCAGCCAAAATTTTATCTGCGCCCAAAGACATTTTGATACATCGTGTTCCATTGGTGGTGGTCAGGACAATGGTCTTGCCTTCTACCACATCACGGGTATACTCTAAAGGCGAATTGCCATGCAAAAATCCTTCTGGTTTCTGACCATTCCTCTCTGCTGCCTTTAATAAATTTTCTCCTTCCATTGCTAAACATTCTTCCAAGGTCTCAACAGGAATCACCGCTTCTGCACCATTCTCAAGAGCATTACAGATGGTGGAAGTAGCACGCAAAACATCAATCACAACAACATTTTTACCGCGATGATCTAACAAAGGGAATAATAATGGAGATAAACAAACTTCAATATTCGGCTTCTGCAAAATGGATTCGAATTTATGACTGGTAAAAGGGAAGTTTTACAATTTGTGCTTTTATTTTTTTATCGCGAATCAGGATAAAAATATCACCTCCCATCACTGCATGAGTTGTATTTACATAGCCCATTCCAATAGCCTTGTTTAATGAAGGAGATTGTGTACCACTCGTTACCTTACCAATAATATTTCCCTCAGCATCACAAATTTCATAATCATGACGAGGAATCCCTCTATCAATCATTTCAAAGCCTACTAACTTTTTAGGTATGCCTTTTTCTTTTAATGCCGACATCAAACTTTTACCATTAAAATCAGCTTTTGCCAATTTTGTTATCCATCCTAAACCTGCTTCTAATGGATTAGTAGTATCGTCTATATCATTCCCATATAAGCAAAATCCCATTTCTAATCTCAGTGTATCTCTCGCTCCTAATCCAATTGGCTTAATATCTAAAGAAGCGCCTGCAGCAAAAATGGCGTCCCATAGTTTTTCTGCCTCTGCTGTTGGTCCATAAATCTCAAAACCACCGGCTCCAGTGTATCCTGTCGCTGAAATCACCACATTGTCAATTCCAGCAAAAGTACCCAGGCTAAAGTGATAATATGGGATAGTTGACAAATCAACCGAAGTTAATGATTGTAAAGCCTTGGCTGCATTAGGACCTTGAACTGCCAATAAACAATAATCATCAGATACATTTGTCATTTGAACACCTTCTGAATTATGCTTAGAAATCCAATTCCAATCCTTCTCTATATTAGAAGCATTCACTACCAACATATAATTATTTTCGTCTATTCTGTAGACTAATAAATCATCAACAATTCCGCCAGTGGCATTAGGCAAACAACTATATTGTGCCTGTCCGTTAATCAATTTTGAAGCATCATTGGATGTCACCCTTTGTATCAAATCTAAAGCACCTGCTCCTTTCAACATAAACTCACCCATGTGCGAAACGTCAAATACACCAACATTACTACGAACAGAAGCATGTTCTTCATTAATTCCAGCATAAGAAACAGGCATGTAAAAACCTGCAAAATCAACCATTTTAGCTCCTAATGCTTCATGGCGTTTAACCAAAGGGGTATTTTTCATATTATTTGTTTATAATTATTGTCGGCAAATTTACAATTATTTACTTTTCCTATACAACCTGTTTATAAATATTATCGTCTTGATTTAAAATTGGCATAATTTTGCTCCAACGATTCAATAGTAAACCCATATTTCTAGGATGAAGTTAAAAGAACCGCTCAAAGTTTCTGACATTGCGAAAATGATCAATGCCACCGTGATAGGTGATGAAAACGCAACTGTAACCGGAATAAACGAAATACACAAAGTTGAGGTAGGTGACCTTACTTATGTAGATTTTCAAAAATATTACAACTTCGCCTTACACTCAGCAGCAACATTCATACTGATAGACAAAGAGATAGAGTGTCCAGAAGGTAAAATTTTGCTTTTATCGAAAGATCCATTCACTGCCTATAATTTTTTGACTCAACAATTCCGACCTTTTATCACCTCTGAAAAAAGCATTAGCGAATCTGCAATTATTGAAGAAGGAACTATCATTCAACCGAATGTTTTTGTCGGAAATCACGTAAAAATTGGGAAAAATTGTGTCATTCATCCAAATGTTACAATATATGACTACTCAGAAATTGGTGATAACGTAATCATACATTCAAATACGTCCATTGGATGTGATGCTTTTTATTATAAAGGTCGTCCCGACCAATATGAGAAAATGCATACAGTTGGTAGAGCAATAATTCATAACAATGCTGAAATCGGTGCCTGTTGTGCCATCAGCAGTGGCGTTAGTGGTGACACCATCATTGGAGAAGGCAGCAAACTCGACAATCATATACATATCGGACATGGCGCAGTACTAGGTAAAAAGTGTTTAATTGCGGCACATACAGCTATCGCTGGTAAGACTATCATTGGTAATAATTGTATCATTTATGGTAAAGTTGGCATCAGCAAAGACTTACGTATCGGCGATAATACAACAATCCTTGCCTCTTCTAATGTCGATAAAGATTTAGATGGCGGTAAAACCTATTTCGGTTCACCAGCCATCGACGCACGTCAAAAATGGAAAGAACTCGCTATCATGCGCATGCTTCCTAGTATGTGGGACAAGCTTCGCGTACTAGCCAAAGAAGAAGTAGATTCCTAAATCTAAGACAGCATTTTTTTAAATTTATTTTGGGCGCGCCCTGCAAAAAACAGGCAGGTCGGGTCATTCGTTACAAGTCCTCAGCGCTTCAAAAGCAAGCGCCTCAGGGCTTTTCACTGCTGCCCCTCGCGCAGAGTTTTCGTACATAGGCAAGTGTTTCTTACTAAATTATTTTCGGATATACTTCAGCACCCCCCTTGTCCTTGTGGTCTTTTCACCAACCCCTTTGCCCTTGTTGGTATTTTTCACCAACAAGTACACCAATTATATCGACTAGGAAAATCTCCCACTTAATTGTCACTTCGAATTCGCCTGTCTCTGCGAGTGTGGCAATCTCATGTTAAGTAACGAAAATTCAATCTTGTTTAATTATAAAGCGGATTTGAAATCCTTACACTCAATTGTTCGTGATTATAAACTAATCATGGACACATTTCATCATTGCTCGAAATGCATGCAGCACTGGGTGAAGCAAGTACCGCGTACTGAGAAACACAGGATGCCAAGGCTGGATTTTTCGCCTTGGCAGCTGCCCCAAAATAAATAACTTGAGTTTCAATAGCGATGCATCTGCTTAACTTCTTTGGCTTATTATTAAAAAATAATAAGCCCCCTCTTGACAAATTGAATTTAATTAATAACTTTATTTTTCAAAGTACTTTTTAAAATGAATAATACAACAACAGAAAACGATCCATTAAAGGACTTGGTATACATCAAAGAGATGATGGAAAAATCGTCGCGCGTCATTTCCTTAAGTGGACTTTCGGGCGTGTTTGCAGGAATATTTGCTATTGCAGGTGCTGTGGTAGCTCAAATTTACCTCACCTCGATCGGCAGAAACTATCAAGATTTTGCGAATAATATGACCGTAGACATACTCAATTATAACGCGATTATTTTCCTAATTACTGACGCTTCTATAGTGGCACTTTTATCTGTAGGCTGTGGCGTATACTTTACTTACCGTCAATCGCAAAAAAAAGGATTAAAAATCTGGGATAATACCTCAAAAAGACTCTTGGTAAATCTATTTATTCCACTCGCAGCAGGTGGCATCTTTTGTTTGATTTTATTCTATTATAATCTTTTTGTGTTGGTAGCGCCATGCACTCTTTTATTTTATGGTTTTGCTTGCTTCAATGCCGGAAAATATACACACGATGAAGTACGTTACTTAGGTATTTCTGAAATAGCTCTTGGATTATTGGGAGCGCTCTATCTAGGCTATGGCTATGCAATCTGGATTATTGGATTTGGATTACTTCATATTTTATATGGGTTACTCATGTATTTTAAATATGAAAGAGGCAAGTAAAAATCGAGTCTGAAATAAAATGATTAGCAACAAAGGACAGTGAAAAATATAATTAAAAATATCAATAAGGCTTTTGAAAGTCGCGTCAGACTGGGCATCATGTCTATTCTACTGGTGAATCAGGAAGAGGATTTTAACGAACTCAAGGAGAGTCTCGAACTTACTGATGGAAATTTAGCAAGTCACATCAGTGCGTTGGAAAAACTGGAATACATTCTAGTAAATAAAGAATTTGTGGGCAAAAAAACAAAAACGACATATAAGGTTACATCTCTTGGTAAGAAAGAATTTAATGAACATCTCAGGGCACTAGAAAAACTAATTTCTAAAAAATAGTATTTTTTGTGAATATACTTTGTATTTCAAAGCACTTTTAAAAACAAAATTAATCATCCTTAATGATAAAAATTATGAAACGAAACGACATCTTCATACTATTCCAATTACAAATCCCTAAAATTTGCCCTTGACTTTTTAATCTCATCACTTTTCCAATACAATCTATCTAATGAATAGGTTAAAAATCCTACTTAGGATTTTGTAATTTAAGAAAGAAACAAAATTATTTTAGATTATATTTGTTTAAACATTTTATTCAAATGATGAACTTATTATTGGTTGAGGACAATCCTGGTGACGTTAGACTAACAGAAGAAGCATTCAACATGAACGATATTCAGTTGAACTTACATGTAGCCTATGACGGTGAACAGGCACTAAATTTTATTTTTCAAAGAAATGGTTATGAAAATTCTCCTCGACCAGATGCAATTTTGATGGACATAAACATCCCTAAATATAGTGGTATCGAAGTATTAGAAAAAATTAAAAAAGATGAGAATCTAAAATATATTCCAATCATCATGCTAACGACATCTAACACTAAATTAG
This sequence comes from Chitinophaga pinensis, assembly GCA_945872405.1. Lineage (GTDB taxonomy): Bacteria > Bacteroidota > Bacteroidia > Chitinophagales > CAMDFR01 > CAMDFR01. The sequence continues at coordinate 15,923 of CAMBZT010000019.1, forward strand.
ATCTAACGAGATGCTATGATCTTGGGGTGAACGCCTATATGGTTAAGCCTATAGATTTTGAAAGATTTTTAAATATGATTAAGTCATTCTATAATTTTTGGCATGGCTCTGTTGTAACGGTTAAAAAAGAAGTATTTTAATTTATGTCTGAAAAACTGAATACTTTATTAGTTGAAGATAGCCCAGGAGATGCTGCTATTATAGAATTCTATCTTGCAGAGCAATTTGGAGAATTCTATAATTTTTTCCATGTAGATAAGTTTAAAGATTGCCTACAGGAGTTAAAAATTAAAAAGTACGATATCGTGCTGCTTGATTTAGATCTTCCAGATAGCCAAGGGATTGACACGTTAATAACATTGATGGCAGCATATCCTGACCAACTGGTGATTGTGCTCACTGGGCTAAACGACGAAAAAACTGGCTTAAAAACTGTTCAGAAAGGGGCGAACGATTATATGGTAAAAGGGAAATTCGATGCCGAAACTCTAAACTCAAAAATAAAATTTGCCCTAGAAAGATATCTTTCCAAGGTAAAGAGTAATAAAAATATTCTAGACCATACTAGCACGGATAATATTCTATCAATTCTTCAGGCCGGTTATATTGAAATAGAAAAAACGCACCTTGTAATAACAAAAGTACAATTGGATAACCTTGCTCATATTTTTAAATTACCGATTAAAAATGTTAACCATTTTTGTAGCTTTATTGCGAATTGTGAGGAAATTGAAAGTCAAATTTTAGGATCTTGCGTTGAAGATACTTTACTACGTTTCGAAGAGAGTTCCATTACAGGAGAAAAATTATTGATTGAAGGCAAATACTCAAAACAAAACAATTTAATTTCGTTGCTTATTTGGGAAGAAAAAAAATAAGTATTCCTTAATTAGCACATCTTAGTACAAAGCTTCTCCACTAGGTATCAAATCATCCTTTTATCTATTCAAAGCACCACAAACACTAATCACCTGCCCTGAAACATAGGTTGATAAATCACTTGCTAGAAATAAGGCTACATTGGCAACCTCTTCAGGACTTCCAAATCGAGCCATTGGTATCTGTTTGAAATAAAGCTCTTTGGTTTCTACTGGTAAAGCGTCTGTCATATCGGTACTTATAAATCCAGGCGCAATTGCATTACATCTGATAGATCTGCTTCCTAACTCATCAGCAACAGATTTAGTAAATCCAATAATACCAGCTTTGGAGGCAGCATAGTTTGTTTGTCCTGCCTGTCCTTTCATTCCCACGATAGAAGTCAAATTAATGATAGAACCACTTTTTTGTTTTAGAAATGTTTTACAAGCACTTTTCGTTAAATTGAAAACAGATTTCAAATTATTTTCCATCACTTCATCCCACTGTTCCTCACTCATTCTTAGTAAAAGATTATCGCGTGTAATACCTGCATTATTAATCAACACATCAATACTTCCAAATTCTTTTACAACATTATCAATTAACTCAACTGCCGCTGCATAGGATGCCGCATTGCTTTTATAGGCTTTGACCTTCACTCCTAGCAAAGTTAACTCCGACTCTAGTGCAATAGCTTTTTCATCACTACTCATATAAGTAAAAGCAATATTTGCTCCATTCTCAGCAAACTTTTTAGCCATCGCCAAACCAATTCCTCTTGATGCACCAGTTATGAGTGCTGTTTTATTTGATAATAATTTCATTGTAACTAATTATTTGTTTGTCAAAATTAAATATAAATTACTAAATTATGCATCCCTTCAATGCTTAAATAGAAGAAAGTCCTACGGATGTAGGACTTTCTAAAATTGTATAAAGAATATTTATTTCATCGGAAATACCTTGACTACTTTCTTAATACTCTAGCCATTGTTTCTCCTATATCAGCTGGGCTATCTACCACGTGAATACCACATTCACGCATAATCTCCATCTTAGCAGCTGCGGTATCATCCTTTCCACCAACAATAGCTCCTGCATGTCCCATAGTTCGTCCCACAGGAGCGGTCTGACCAGCAATAAATCCTACCACCGGCTTTTTCATGTTATCTTTCACCCAACGTGCTGCTTCTGCTTCTAAAGTGCCGCCGATTTCACCAATCATAACAATACCTTCTGTCTCGGGATCATTCATTAATAACTCAACTGCCTCTTTTGTGGTTGTTCCAATAATTGGATCTCCACCAATACCAATCGCTGTAGAGACTCCCAAACCTGCCTTAACAACCTGATCTGCTGCCTCATAAGTTAGAGTACCTGACTTAGAGACGATGCCGATTTTGCCTGGCTTAAAAACAAAACCTGGCATGATACCTACTTTTGCTTCGCCTGCCGTAATTACACCGGGACAATTCGGACCAATCAGTCGACTATTTTTCCCACTCAAATAATTTCTTACCTTCACCATATCTTGTACAGGAATACCTTCTGTAATGCAGATAATTACTGAAATACCAGCATCTGCTGCTTCCATAATAGCATCTGCTGCAAATGGAGGTGGTACAAAAATAATCGAAACATCTGCACCTGCCTTTTCTACTGCAGCAGCTACCGTGTTAAAAATTGGTCTTTCTAAATGCATTTCACCTCCCTTTCCTGGAGTAACACCACCTACCACGTTGGTTCCATACTCAATCATTTGTGTGGCATGAAAAGTACCTTCCTTACCAGTGAATCCTTGAACAATTATTTTTGAATTTTTATTGACTAAAACTGACATAATAAATACTATATTTTTTGTTTTTAATTAATTCTATTTTCTTCCTGTTGCTGCCTTCTGCAAACCCTTTAAAAAATCACTGGCAAAAATGAAATCATACAGATCTTCATTTTCTGTATTCATAATTTCGTTCTTACTTCCTTCCCAACTCTTTAATCCATTGCTCAAATATACCACCTTATCTCCAATACCCATTACACTGTTCATATCATGCGTATTTACTATGGTTGTCATGTTGTATTCAACAGTTATTTCCTTTATTAAATCATCGATCAAAATGGCTGTCTTTGGATCTAGTCCGCTATTAGGCTCATCGCAAAACAAATATTTAGGATTCATAACTATCGCTCGCGCAATACCAACTCTCTTCATCATTCCACCACTTATCTCCGCTGGATATTTCTTTTCAGCCCCCGTTAAATTGACTCTCTTTAAACAAAATGCAACTCTTTCCCGCTTTTCTTCTAAAGACATATAGCTCAACATGTCTAAGGGAAACTGCACGTTTTCAAATACTGTCATACTATCAAACAAAGCATTACCTTGAAAAAGCATGCCAATTTCCTTTCGTAAATCCTGTTTACTCTTTCGATCCATCCCAATAACATCTCTGCCATCAAAACTAATACTTCCGCTATCTGGTGTGTATAATCCAACAATACATTTCAAGAAAACTGTTTTACCTGAACCTGAACGTCCAATAATTAGATTACATTGTCCAGATTCAAAAACGGTTGAAATACCTTTTAAGACTTCCTGTTGACCAAATGACTTTCTTACATCGATTATTTCGATCATGATAAAAGAAGGGAGGCTATAATAAAGTTCGCAATGATAATTAGAATACAACTATTAACCACAGACTTGGTGCTTGCCTCGCCAATTGCCAAAGCTCCTCCCTTTACATTATATCCATAAAAAGCAGAAACTGAACAAATAATAAAACCAAAAACAGCTGCCTTAAACAACATGATATAAGCAAACCTTGGCACAAACATATCTTGATTACCACGCATGTATTCCTGCGCAGAATAATAATGACCTACAACCCCAGCCATTCCACCACCAAAAATTCCTAACGCAACAGCTATAGTAACTAAAATTGGCATCACGAAAATACCAGCAATAACCTTTGGACCTATCAGATAGGCAGGGGTATTTACTCCCATGATTTCTAATGCATCAATCTGCTCTGAAATACGCATAGAACCGAGCTCTGAAGAAATATTGGAACCGATTTTACCTGCCAATAATAAGCCCGTAATTGTTGGTGCTAGTTCTAAAATCATTGAATCTCGAACAATATAACCTAGCCACCACATAGGTATCAACTCTAATCCCATTATCTGATTTGAAAATTGAACCGCCGTAACGCCGCCTACAAAAGTCGATACAATACCCACAATAATTAGAGATCCAATACCAATGTTTACCATTTGACGCATCGTCTCTTTCCAATACATACTAAATCTTTCTGGCTTAGTAAACAAGCTAAGAATCATCATTACAAATCGACCTATTTCACTAAATAACTTCATCCTAAAAAATTGGTGAGCAAAGATAGAAAAATAGTAAAGGATTCTCATTTAAATTTTGAAATTACGCCATTCAAAAAAGACCATAAAAAGTTATTCTTGATACCATCTAAAAATGGAAGAACCTTATATCAAATTCTAATAGTGGGCACACGAGCGCGCTTTTCACTTATAGTCCATTGTGCTAGAACAAAAAACCAACAGCACCATGGAGCTATCGTTTCAATCCCTGGTGCAGCTTCTAGCTAACTAAGATGTTTAATCACTACCAATAATTATTAACTGAAAATGTAGCATAGAATACTTGGTGATGAATCAAAGCATACACGCGAAAAATATTGTATTCACGGAATAAATTTAAAAAAGCATACTCTTTTTTAGCAAGGAACAATTGTTCTGGTCAAAAAAAAAGACCTCGAATAATCGAGGTCTCTTAAGTTGTTTTTTTTATATTAATAAGTCCATAAATCGTGCTCAAACTCAAACATTTCTTGCTTAATTCTATCACTCTCTAAAAGATTATCAATTCCAGTAGCGTAAGTACCAATAAAACGATCATGAACATTTGACTCTTTTGTTATAAAACTAGTAAATAATCTAGCTTCAAAAACATCTTCCCAACTTAGTCTAACTGCGTCATTTTTCGGGTTATATACTTCATATTTTGATAGAATAGGTCTTAAATCTGGATAATAAATCCAATACATTGGCGAGAAACCAACAAAAATACCTTCACTAGACTTTACCTCTCTTACTGGGGCAATACCTAAAATTCTAACTTGAAAAGTTGAAGTATTCTCATCAAAAAACCAATCTTCTTTCAAACGAAAACGAACTATATCTCTCCATTCAAGCTTTTGATTGATGTATACTGTTTTTTCTTCCAAAGAAATGGGATCAATTTGAGTGGTTGTATCTACACGTGCTCCAATTTTCTTTACTTCATCAACAGCCATAGGCCTAATAAAATCATATCCAAATCGAGCATCCGCCCCTTCTTCCATAGCATCAGGATCATAAACAGTCAATTCACCTTCCATTGCAGCAGTATGAAATATTGCAATTAAAGGTTGCTTTGGAAATTTGAATACCAAGTTCATTTTCTCGTTAACATCTATTTCTCTAAAAATTCTTTTAGACCAAAATACGTCTGCCTCACGAATATGATCGTATGGTATAAATTCTTTCTCCTTAACAATCTTTTTTTCGTACACACCATCTAATACATCTTGTCCAAAAGACTGAGCATAGCTGCATAGTATACTCATTCCTAAAACTGCACTGAAAATTGATTTTTGAATATTCATAATACTATAAATTAAATAATTGTAAACGTAAGAGATGGTAAGCTTCTACTAGTGCCATCTGGTCCTTTCGCCTTAATGTTGTCAAAAATAACGATATCACCTGGCTTTGCTCTACCAATAACTGCTTTCACGCTTTCATTCATCACCGGACCATCCACATTTTTTGGACTTACGTCACCACCTTTTTGGGCTAACATAAAAGTATAACCAGTGATTGAGAATCGTGCATCGAAGTCAAAATTTTCCAGAACAGCAACCAATCCACCCTGCGCTTGTAAGGTTGCCTTGTTTATTTTCCCACCTTTTATTTTTCCACTCAAAGTAGGAATTGGATCCGGAATTCTTTTTATACGAACTGGAAATTGTAAGGACTTTCCACCTGAAACTGAAACAGAAATTTTTGCATCATTAGTTGGTGTAGTTACATTAGCCATGTACTTACCTCCACCTTTTTTAGAGATTGAGCCCCCTGTACTTAGTGAAACAGATGTTTTCTCATCACCAGAACCAGAAGAAACAGATAATGGATTATCCACTCCAATGTACAATACATTCATTTTATCGAACATAACAGCTGCTCCTGATGGAGTTCCTACCGTATACTTAATTTCTTTAGTTACTGAAGCTGGAGTTCCATCAGGTTTTTTGAAACTAATCACTACTGGAATAGAATGCTCACCAGCTCCATTTGCAGTTGTAGAATATAAGGCTGATCCATCTGGTCCTAAAGGCACCACTGAACCACCAATAGTAACGGTTGGTTGAGCGGAAGCACTAAATGCACCTACACCCGCCACTATATCGATTGGATCGCCTGGCATACAGTAATTTGTATTGGCAGAAGCGATTGCTTGAAATTGATCAAATACCAATTTAACTTGTCCAATTTGAGAATAGGCATAATCTATTAATTGTGTCTCAGAACTTTTAACATCACTTTGTAACTTACTTAAGATAGTCAGAGCAGCTATCGTAGGAGTCATATGAAAATTAGATTCAGACCATCCTTTTCCATTTTGTTCAAACTTTGTTCCAGACTCTTTTGCTTGCGCTACTGTCATGTCAATTGGCAAACTTTTTCCGAATGCGTCCATATCTTTCTTTATAGAAGCTTGTAGCATAGGATTGTCTGCAAAATCTTTTGAATCAATAACTGACAACAAATCCTTTCTTACTTTGATCATCTTTTCATAGATTTCGTCGCCTACCTTTTTTTCAATTAAGAGATGTGATGCGGCATCAAGATTGTCAACACTAAATTCTTTTATTCCATCAACTGTTTTAGGATTAGAGCCCTTTATCAACTCTTCCTTTTGAATATCAATAAATTTGTTTACTTCATCTGCTACAGCTTTAATTTTATCTGCTTTAGCTTTCCAAATGATTGCTTTCTCTTTTGTGTTAGGATCTGCCACAGCATTTGCAAAAGCAGTATATGTTGCTTTGTTTTTCTCAGAAATAACCTCGTTAGATTTAACGATACTATTATTTACTGTAACGAAAGCATTTAAAATTTCTTTTGATACGTTCATCGCCAATAATGCTGTCAACACCAAGTACATCATGTTGATCATTTTTTGCCTAGGACTTATATTACCACCTGCCATATTATATATATTATTGTATTAGGTTATTAATAAATTTCTTAAATAAAACTATGAATTTGCAGGTCTCATTGCATTCAACATACCGCCATAAACTGAGTTTAATGCAGTAAGGTTTTTATTTAAAGTAACCATATGGTCTTTGTATTTCATTGCATCTTCTTTTGTAGCTGCTAACTCACCTGTAGCTGAAGCCATTGTACCATAGAATTCTTTCATTACCTGCACATGAGTATTAGACTCTTTCAACTCTATTTCATAAATACTGTTCAAAGCACCTAAGTTTTTAGAAACTTGAGAAATTTGACTTTGAAACTCTCCCATTCCAGTAGTTGCATCAGCTAAACCTTTAACAGAAGTCGCTGCAGCTGTATATGCATCTTTCATTTGAGATAACGCAGAAGCTGCTTCTTTCGCTTTTGTAGAATATTCTGCAGTTGCTCCAGCAGCATCAGTCACTTCACCCATTTTTGAAACATTCTCACTCAATTTACCTAAGTTCAATCCTAATCTATCTAGTAAGTCTTGCTCAATTTTGGCTTTAGACAACATATTATCTAATTGCTCTGTAATTGTAGTTGCTTTTTTCTCGGCTTTTTTAGCACCAGAAACCTGCACATCGTCAGCTAATTCAGGATAAACTCTTGCCCAATCTAAATCCATATGAGGTGGCTCAAACGCAGAGATTACGAAGATAAATACTTCCGTTCCCATTCCTAAGATAAGCATTTCATTCGCTGCCGGCCAGTGCATGATCTTAAAAAGTGCCCCTGCAATAACGACTGCTGCTCCTATTCCATAAGCGTAACCTAATATTTTCTTTCCTTTGTACGATGTTAAGAAATTGCCTTTACCTGCCATAATTTTTGTTTTTTTGGTTTTGTTTAAAATAAAATGATTAAAAAAATTGCACTAAAATTTAAAGATTTTGGATATTCTAATCCTATTGCTTATCTTTTGGATCTCTACCCAAGTATGTAGTGATACTTCTAAATCCAATATAAGAACTAGAAGTATCCTGATATTCCCAATGACGTGTACCACATTGAATATAATGTGCTACATCTTTCCATGATCCTCCACGCAATGACTTACGTTTTAAGGTCTCTGATTCTGAATCGTCAGCATCGTAGCGAATATCTGAATTCATATCCCACATAAATTGAGTAGCATTTTCATAGTAAGCAGTAGATGTCCACTCTGCAACGTTGCCTGCCATATTGTATAAACCATAATCATTTGGCCAGTAAGCATCAGCTCTAACAGTATAGAATCCGCCATCTTCAGGATAATTACCACGACCTGGTTTAAAGTTAGCAAGAATACATCCTTTTGCGTTTCTTACATATGGACCTCCCCAAGGATATTGTGCAATCTTTTTACCTCCACGCGCAGCATACTCCCACTCACTTTCTGTAGGCAATCGGAAAATATCCATTAAAGGTTCGCCCATGCTTGTTCTGTAGATTGCCCAAAACTTAGTTCTCCAATCATTGAATGCATTTGCTTGATCCCAATTAATACCAACCACAGGATAATCATCAAAAGATGGATGGCTAAAATAATTACGAGTCATTGGCTCGTTATAAGAATAAGTGAAATCTCGAACCCAAACTAATGTATCTGGATACACTCTTATATTTTCTTCGTGAAAAAATTGTGCTCTCTCCTTCCAACGATTCTCTAATTTCGCAGCAGTCTTCCAATCAAACCAATAATAGTGATAAACCACTTTTGAGATATCCATATCTCTAACACCTAGAAGTTTGATTCCATCTTTACTATACATGTCTTCTAATTGCTCTGATGTTTCAGGATCTGACCAATCTATTTCTTGGCTCCAATCAATTGCTTGAACATCGCTTCCGTCGGCAGCATCTATAAGATGGCCTAGGATAGTATGTGCGATTGAATCTTTCACGTAATTTACAAACTGACGATATTCATTGTTCGTAATTTCTGTTTCGTCCATGTAAAAACCTTGAATTGAAACTTCCTTAGAACGAGCAACCATTGCATTGTTTAAATCCTGATCATTAGGACCAACGTGCAACACACCAGTCGGAACATAAATCATGCCGTATGGTTGAATAGGAGCCCAAGCTGGTCGATCTTTTGCGCCAAGTAACTGACCCTTGTAAGAATCCCATGTGGCTTTTCCACATCCTGTCAACATTATTGACAAAATAATTACACTCAAAAACACACTTTTTATCTTTTTCATATTGATTTTTTGTTGGTGCTTTTGAAACACCCTTTGAAAATTCGTCTGCTAAATTACGTTAATTTTATACAAAACAAAAATTTCCCACCTTTTATTGTGCAAATATGCTGTTTTTTTTAATCATTCATTATAAAAACCTTGGATTGTAAATAATTTTGGAGTTAAAAACTCTAGGTTTATAGTTCAATTTATAGGTTAAAGAAACTTCATGCGAACCGGATTGATAGGCAAAAAATCTACTTGTTGCAACATCATAACTATACATTAATTGTAATCCCTTCCAAATATTAACACCCAACAAAATTATAACTGATTCATTCGACTTTTTACTATAGCCACGATAGCCTATGCCCACATCAAACTTTGATTTATAATTCAACAGGAAATTAATGTCAAGTTGATTTTCTTTAAAATCTGTTTTAAATAATAAATTGGGAGAAAAGCTCAAAGACTTTGATATTTTGAACTTGGACGAAACATTGGCAAAATGGTTTCTTTGAAAAATAAGATTCTTAGCGTTAGAAGGGTTCGTGATTGTTGTGCTGCCTTCAATCACATTTGATAAAGAATAACCTATTTGTAAAGTTCTATAAGTAAACATGATTCCTAAAGATAGATATGGAGAGATGCCTGATGCTCTATTTAAGGGAATAATTGGATCTCTATGATCAAAATTACTTTCATAATCACCCTCAGGGGCTCTCAATAGATTGCCAAACAGCGTAGACTGAATGAATCCGCCACTAAATCCAAAACCAATTTTGGCTTTTCTAATTTTTAACTGATAAGCATAACCTAGTGAGAGATATAAATTTTTTTGGACGCCTAACACATCATACATCATGTTTAGCGATACTCCTGAACTTATTTTAGGAATTGGTAAAGTAGTGTAAAGAGAGCCTGTACTAATGGTGCTACCTGATAGTCCTGTCCATTGATTTCGATAAGTAACACCTACTTCTATTGGTTCCAGCGAGCCTGCATAAGCACTATTAAAACTAACTGGCTTGAGCATGAAATGAGAGAAATTTGATTCAACTTGCCCCATAAGTTGAACGCTAATTAGAGTGCCAATAACTACAAAAATATTTTTCAAACAGTTTATAGTATATAATTTTGAAATTAAATGTAGGCAACTATAACTAGATTGCACAAAAAAGTTTTGGTGTTATGCCTTTCCGTTCGATTCTTTCAAATAATTTTCTAAGGCTTGGGCCATTGAATGAGCAACAGGCGAAGGTGCTACAATATCTAAGCGAAACGTAGCTTTAACAGCATCATGAGTCACCTGACCAAAAGCGCCTATTCTTCTATCTTCTTGTTTAAAATCAGGATAATTATACATTAATGATTTAATACCAACGGGACTAAAAAATATAATAACATCATACTTTATAGACTTCAAATCTGAAAGATCACTTGGAACTGTTTGATAAATAAAAGCTTCTGAATAATTGAATTTTTTACTTGATAAAAAATTTGGGATATCATCTTTTCTATCTTTGGAACACGGATAGAGGAACTTTTCATTATCCTTATGTTTATTCAAAATTTCGAATAATGTCTTGTTTGCATACTCATAGAACACCTTACGTTTTCTATAGTGAATATACTTTTGGAGATACAAAGCAATCGCTTCAGATGTACAAAAATATTTCATGTCGGGAGATAATTTCACACGCATTTCTTCGCAAAGCTTGAAGAAATAATGAATGGCATTCCTACTATTAAATATGATTGCTGTATAGTCAGGAACATTAATTCTAAGTCGTCTAAACTCCTTAGCTGTTAATCCTTCTACTTGTATGAATGATCTAAAATCGACTTTCAATTTCCACTTAACTCCTATATCAATAAAAGGCGATTTGCCATTTTCTGGATATGCTTGAGAAATAAGAACATTTTTGATTCTTGGCTTTTTATCTGGAATTTGTTTGACAACAATTGGTGCAGGAACTTCAATAGTTGTTTTACTTGCCTTTATTTTAACCTCCTTAATGGCTTTAGTTGCTTTTGGAGTTATTGGCTTTAGCCCCTTTTTTTCTGCTGGCTTTGCTTTCAATTTATTGCTTATAGGTGCTTTTAGAATTGCTTTTTTAACAGCAGGGGCACTTTTTTTGGCAACTATTTTCTTGGATTTTAGGGAAGATTTTGCTGCAACTTCATTTTTAGTCTTAACTGCTTGACTTTTCTTTACCGTCCCCACAGTTTTTGAGATTGCCTTTTTTTTCGCTGTTTTGGTTTTTACCAGAGGTTTTTTTGCCACACTCTTCGCAAATTTAGACTTTGCCTCAGATACTTTTTCATTTTTCCCCTTTGCTATGGACTGTTTTGATGATTTAGCAACTTCCTTCTTTTTGATTGGAGCCATTTCTTTTTTAACGCTCTTTTTTTTCAATGCAACTGTAGTTTTGGCCATGGTTAAGTTTTGTTTACCTCGAAAAATTTGATATCAATTTCAAAATAATTAACACAGGAGCAATTTCGAGGGTGCAAATATAGATAATAAAATGAAAAAAATCATTACTAAGTTCTTGAATACCCGCCACTAATCCTTTCAAATACTTTAGGAGTTGACTCATTAGATAAATAACTCCTACCAAGATGATTAAAAAAAATTCATATTCCCTTCCTCCTGTTTGAATAAATATCATTAACGGAAGCACACATAATCCCGTAAATTGGTTGATTGTTGATGTTTGCGAGATGTATAGGTTAATTGCATTTGTCTTTGCTGATATATGTCCCAAAAATTTTAATGAAACCAATCGAAACACATAATGTGTTGTGAAGGCAACTAGAATAAGCAAAAAGACTTGTAAACTTTGTTGATAAACGGCATGAAATTGAGGAAGTTTAAGAATAGAAAATAAATATATTGAGGTAACAAAAACATAGACTATATTTAAAAGGAAGGATCCAAAAGCATTTAAATCAGACCAATCCCTAGAGGATTGAGTTGAGGCAAATCTAAATGTGTTCTTGAAAAGAACATCAAAATAATCTTTGTATCTAAGTTTTACTAAAATAATCAGAGCCAAAAGAATGACGGTCGGGAAAATGAGAAATCCAATTCCTACCACAGATTGAATTGTCTCTACTTGCATTGACAATATTTGCTTCCCAGCATGAAATGGCTTAGGATCAAATTTTGCAGACAGGAGCATAAAAGAGGTGTCGATATGAGCGAGTGTAAATTTTCGAATTGAATCTTTCAAGGCTACACTATCGATGGGGCTAGGTGACAAAGAATCTAGAGGATATTGCGCTAACAACTTACCTGATGGACCCAAGAGTATAAAGAATACTAAAACAATATGTTTACCCAACTTCCCTTCTTAATTTAAAAATAATTAACGTAACCAAAATGTATTTTTGAATTCTTAATTTCTATCTTGTTATCTAACTGCCTGCCTAAAGCGTACGTAAGACCAAACAAACCAATTTTTGTTTCTAAAGTTACTCCTATTCCAAATCCAAATGGAATATCTATTTTATAACCTCTGCTTCTGACATCTTCAACCGCTGCTGCATCGAAAAAAGTGTAAAAATACGCGTTTTTTGAGAGCAAATATCTGTATTCTGCAGTAACGATAGCGTAATATGGGGTAAAAATGCTTTCTTCATCGAAGCCCCTCAGCAATCTATTTCCTCCTATTCTGAACATTTCGTTCTCATATATATTTTTGGTAACAAAAGCTTTTGCTTGAATAGCTGTTTTGATAGTGCTACGTTTTTTGATAGGCCAATATTTTGCATAATCTACACCTACTTGGTATTGCAGGTATTTTTTAGGAATACTATCATAGAGATATACCAAACTCTCATTGGATATGGGGTCTCTTAATCTAGTAATTGCAGTATTCTTTTCGATCTGCTTTAATCCCGCAGCAAATGAAAAATTTAACTCATTACCACGCACCGGATTAAATTTATAATCTAAGTTATCAAATCGATATTCAATACCATAAAGTGTATTTCTAGTATCAAGTATTCGAGGAAGCTTTCTTAAAAACTTGATGGCATTAGAATCAATATTTAACAATCGAGTGGAATGCAAATCGAAAAAAGCTTTGAGTTGACTATTGCCTGAAAAATTATAGAGTATTCCTATTCGATAATTCAAATCAAGATTTGATGTGTCTCTTTTATATAAATCAAATTTAAAATCAAGGCCTATAGGTAAGTATAGGAAATAAGGATAAGAAAGAGCCAATTGCAATCTTTGTGTTTTGGGTTGTAACTTTTGCCAATCAATCAATAAATCGCCTCCCGTGCCAAACGGATTTACGATATTTATTCTTGCCTGTCCAGTTATTAATAGTTTTTTTGTTTTATCGTTGTTGGGTAAGAATCCTATGATAAAATCAAATTTACTGGTACGCCTATTCTTTAAAAAGAGATTGATACTTGCTTTGTTATTGAAAAAGCTAATTACGTGAGGTCGTTCTTCTTCAACAAAGCCCAGGTCGGCGATAGATTTTTTCATCCTTATGATTGACGCTTCATTATATACACTCCCAGGTTTTAGGTGCAAATAACTACTTAGAAATCGATTCTTTATTCTTGATTTTCCGTTTACTAGAATCGTGTCTATTGTTATTTTATCATTCTTTTCTATCCATACTTTACCTGAAGCATTCTCCTTAGAAAAAACGATGCTATCCACAAAAATAGTGGCAAAAGGATATCCACTATTTTCTGCATTAGAAAGAATTTTTTCTTGGAGCAATTCCACCTCTCCCCACGAAATTTTTTCCCCTAAGAACTTTACTCCTGTTAAAAGTGATGGCTCTACATTCCCGTTATTCAAAACGAAAGACTGAAACTGATCTCCCACAAAAACATAAGCTATGTAATTACTATCTACCCTTGCAAAACTGTCTAAAGAGGCCGCTAAATAGCCCTTATTCTTAAGATTCTTTACTGTTTGAGATAAACTTTTTTGCAATTCAAAAGTGTCAGCTAGGCTTCGCGATTCTACAGTCCATTTTTTTAATACCGATTCATTTCCATCTACGGATACATACTGTAGGCCACACTTTTTTTGTGCTGCTAAATTTGTATAACAAAAAAAGAAAAAGATCCACAATAGCACACTTGTACTCTGTCTAAAAATCAATAAGCATTTTTTAAAATATAATTGCATCGTTCAATCTTGTACAAAGTTATGCTTATCCGTACATTATTGATACTTTCGTGTTCAAATGGCAGGTATTTATATACATATTCCTTTTTGCAAGCAAGCATGTAATTATTGTAATTTTTACTTTTCTACTTCCTTAGAACATAAAAACGAAGTGATTGGAGCTTTATTGCAAGAAATTGAAGAAAGGAAAGATTTTTTGTCGAATGAAAAAATAGATACTATTTACTTTGGAGGAGGTACTCCATCTATTTTGTCGGCTGATGAATTGGAGAAAATTTTTGACAAGTTAAATACTCGATTCGACATAAATTCTGGTGCTGAAATAACTTTAGAAGCAAATCCTGATGATCTGAGTAAAGAAAAACTAAGAGCACTCAAACAAACTCCCATCAATCGTTTCAGCATAGGTATACAATCATTTATAGACGCCGATTTAAAATACATGAATCGTGCGCACAACAGCAAAGAAGCAATAGATTGCATTTCTCGAACGCAGGATACAGGTTTTGAAAATATCTCTATTGACTTAATTTATGGAACACCTACCCTTTCAACTGAAGATTGGGTTAAAAACATTGAACATGCAGTAGATGCTCAAGTTCCTCATATTTCTGCCTATGCCCTCACAGTGGAACAAAATACTAAACTCGATATACTCATCAAAAAAAAGCTTTTGGCACCGGTAGATGAAATTAAGTCGAGTGAGCAATTCTTAATCATGCTGGACTTGCTGGAAGCTAAGCATTTCGAACAATACGAAATTTCCAATTTCTGCAAGGATGAGCAGTACTCCAGACATAATTCTTCTTATTGGAAAGGAATAAACTATTTAGGGATAGGACCATCTGCTCACTCCTTCAATGGAGAATACAGAAGCTGGAATCCTTCAAGCAATATGAAGTATGTGCAAGGTGTGGTAGGAGGAAAAGATTATCAAACCATGGAAATTCTTTTGCCTCATGATATCATTAATGAACAAATCATGACGGGCATAAGAACCAAATGGGGTATCAATCTTGAAATACTTCAACAGAAATATGGCAAAGAAATTGTTGAAGAAATACATTTTAATCTGCAAGAAAATGCAAATAAAAACTGGTATATTATTGAGAATAACATCTTAACTTTAACAAGAGAAGGCAAGCTTTTTGCAGACAGAATTGCATCCGATTTGTTTTTTGATTCCACCGAGGATGGAGAATTATTCAGCCTATAAAATTTTAAACTGACATGAATTACTTATTCGTTTTATACATGGCATTATTGCTGAGTGCCCCTGAAACAAGTTTTAAAAAGCCTAGCTCGAAAAGCAGTTTTTTTACATTGGTCCGAGCTGAAAAAATACCATGGCAAAGCGGTGTAGCCGAAGGGAAAGGTGGCTCAGGAATCACCTATAATGTGATACTGACCTTTAAAAAAAATTTTAGTGGCTACTTCAATATTATTTGGATTGGGAGGCATTATTACACCGCCAAGGTCACCAAAAACGAAGCGGTACCTGACTTAAATTCCTTTAAGGCGGGAGAGACAATAAACATACAAGCAACGGAATATTTAAGATACCCCATGGGGGAGAAACCTTTGATAAAGAACAATACAGACCCACCTTTTGAATATGATGGAGCGGCTCTCATTGAGTATGTCAGTGGAAAGACCACTTATTGCTACTTGGTTAAAAATTTTATGGATAACCAACCTATAAAAGGCTATTAGTTTTTTTCGAACTTTTTTGAAAAGGCTTTCATCTTTGTTTCCAAGTCATGGCTAACTGGTACCAAAGGAAGTCGTAACTGATTATCTATCATCTTTTGATGACTTAAAAACGCCTTTGCACCAGCTGGATTTCCTTCGGCAAACAAAAGATGAATGCCCGACAATAATTGAAAGTGAATGGATGAGGCATTTTTAAAATCACCCTTCATTGCCAGACGCACCATCTTTGAGAACTCAACTGGCCATACGTTTGCAGCGACAGAAATAACTCCATCCATTCCAAAAGAGAGCATGGGCAAGGTTAATGCATCTTCTCCTGAGATGACAAGAAAATCTTTTGGTTTGTCTCTTACTATCTCCATACATTGAATTAAATCGCCACTTGCTTCCTTCACTGCAATGATGTTTTTAATTTCTTTGGCTAATCTTATGGTTGTTTGCGCCGTGATATTACTCGCCGTTCTTCCAGGTACGTTATAGGTAATCACTGGCAATTTTGTTTCGCTACAAATGGCTTTATAATGCTGAAAAATTCCTTCTTGAGTAGGCTTGCTATAATAAGGACTAGCAGATAGAATCGCATCATAACCTTTAAAATTAAAGGACTTAATCTCTTTGATTAACTTTGCTGTATCATTGCTTCCAAACCCTGCTACTAAGGGTACTCGCTTCCCATTTTTTTTCTCTATACAGTCAAATACTTCCAATCGCTCTTCCCAATCGAGTGTTGCCGTTTCTCCTGTTGTTCCTAGTGCAACAATAAAATCAACCCCTTTGCCACCCGCTATTACGTGCTCTACCATCTTTTCAACGCCTTTAAAATCGACTTGACCTTTCTTTGTAAAAGGTGTAATGAGCGCGACGCCTGTCCCTTTAAATTTTTTCATAGATTAGGAGTTAATACTGTTTAAATAGAATTCGACTTGTTTCAAATAAGACTCCACAGAAAGATCTTTTTCGCTATGAATCATCCAATCGTAACTTGTCTTCGCTTTCTCAAAATAGGGTCCCATGCGAAATTTTGCATTGGAATGTGCGGCGATATATTGCAGCGGCAAACTCTCTTTCGTATGCACTGCAATAAGTATATCCATTGGTTGTTTGATAAACTCATCTACTTCCTTGATTCGAGGAATTTTATACCAATTAAAGCTCGCCTTATTAAACAGTTTCATGATTTCGTTACTCTCTGCTTTTGTATCGTTCATATATGCTAAAGAAAAAACTTTTTTCCCGTGAACTCTTAACTTTTCGACAAAAGTTGTGACAATGATACTATTGCTAGGCACTGAAGCATCATAGATGATGCCTATTGAAGTGGCTGTCATTAAGTTGAATACTTTCTTTGTTCTTTGCCCATCATCGATACTTTTTTTCAAAAACCGATAAAAGAACCATGCTTTAATTTTATCAAACAATCCCATTATATTGCATTTCCGTGACTAAAAATCTATTTACTAGATACCCACTTCGCTTTCTTTATAAAAACCGATTTTGGAGTACTTTTCAATTCTGTTCTGAATTCTTTCTTCTGGCGATTGTTTAGATAACTCAGTAAGATGTTTTTTTATTTCGATTTTGAGCATTTGCGCCATTTCTTCTGGGTACGCATGAGCACCACCTAATGGTTCTTTCACGATACCATCAATAATTCCGTGTTTCAAATTATCCTCGGCACTTAATTTTAATTGAATGGCAGCTTGCTCTTTTTTCTCCCAAGTTCTCCAAAGAATAGAAGAGCAAGATTCTGGTGAGATGACAGAAAACCAAGTATTTTCTAACATGAGTGTTTTATCACCAACACCGATTCCTAGTGCCCCTCCAGAAGCTCCTTCACCAATTATTAGCACCAACACTGGCACTTTAAGCAAAGTCATTTCATAAATGTTTCTTGCAATAGCTTCTGCTTGCCCTCTATCTTCGGCTTCAATACCGGGAAAAGCTCCTGGTGTATCTACGAAAGTGATGATTGGTTTATTAAATTTTTCAGCCAGACGCATTAATCTGAGGGCTTTTCGATAACCTTCAGGATTGGCCATTCCAAAATTTCTGTACTGACGCATCTTTGTGTTGATTCCCTTTTGATGTCCAATGATCATGACTGTTTCACCATCTAAGCTGGCGAATCCACCTACGATTGCCTTGTCGTCTTTCACATTTCTATCCCCATGCATTTCGATAAAGTTAGTGCAGATATTGTTTGCATAGAAAAGGGTATACGGACGTTCTGTATGTCTAGATACCAATACCCTTTGCCAAACTGACAAGTTTGAATAAATTTCACTTTGTGTCGCTGTAATTTTTGTTTCTAACTCAGCAATCTTATCTGTCATATCGATGGACCCCTTTTCTTGCATCTCTTTAAACTTTGTCATTTCTGAATACAAGTCAGCGATTGGTTGTTCGAATTCTAAAAAAGTCATAGTAGTGTTATTTTAAGCAAATTTAATATAATAAAGCTATTAATGATTTAAGAAGTAAAAAATTAAGATTTATTAAATCTATGCGAATGATCAGATAAACTGTCGATTCAGTTCAGTGAGTAAAAGTACAGAAGGCTTTAACACCCCCGTTTTTAAGTGATTCCAGTTTAAGATATCTTCTTGAAGATATTTATGCAGAGGTGTTAATTTTTCGGAAGAAAAAAGGGATAATGATTCAATGATTGCTTGAGCCACATTGTATTGCGGCAGCATTTTGCCATCGTCAATCTTGATGCATACACCAATTTTTTTATTGTATAAAGACATGCAATAGACACCTTCAGCACCAGTTTTGCCAACAATTTCATCTCCACAAATGCGCATCATGTCTGTACAATAACGATTGGTTCCTGCCACCATTTCAGGATAGCTTTTTACCGCTTCGATGATCAATGCACATGCTTGTTTTCTAGCATCGCTAAAGTTGTATGTAGCAGCAAGATTTTTGTATCCGATTGCTTGATGTAGCACAGAAACACTATAGACAGGTGCAGAACATCCATCGATAGCCGCTAACATTGATTCTTCCGAGACTTCATACATTTCGGCACATACTTTTTTGATTTGCTGTTGCAAGGGATGATTAGGATTTAAGTAATCATCGGTATCTACATTATAAAACATGCAATAGGCTAAAAAACCAGCATGTTTTCCCGAGCAATTATTATAGATATCTGTTGGTTTTTTATCAATTTGATACATGTCTTTAATATCTTCACTGAGTGTTGGCAGATGGGCACCACACTTCAAATCCAGCTCCGATAGACCGATTTTAGAGAGAATAGAAGCTACTGTTTCTAGATGCATTTTTTCTGAATTGTGTGAACCACACATCACTGCGATTTCCTTAAGCGTGAAGCCATATTTGAGCACTGCTCCACTTTCTAACAAAGGAATATGTTGCAGGAATTTCATTGAAGATCTAGGATAGCACATTTGATGAATATCGCCCATAGAGAACAATAGCTCATTATTTTCATCCACCACACAAATGACTCCTCGATGAAAGCTTTCCACTATCTCACCACGATGTACTTCCACTAAAATGGGATTTTCCATGATTTTAAATTATGCTCAAAGTTAAGCATTTTAGTCTTGTTGCACATGAGGTCCTTGCTTGTCAGAAATGTTGCCATACAAGAAAAGTTAGATTTCAAATCGAGGCTGCGTGAAGGAATGGAGCAAGTACCGTGTACTGCGGAATGCCTGATGCTTTTTGCGTTTTGTATTTGCGCAAAAAGCACACGCCCAAATAAGTCACTGAGATGATATTTTTTACAGCGGAAAAAACAACGTAACTTCGTTTGGTGAAAATTCTAATTCAACCCTTCTTGTTCCTGCTGAGTCTGCCTTAT
>CAMBZT010000020.1 GCA_945872405.1 Chitinophaga pinensis
TCATCGTGTCGACTACTAATTTAACTCAAGTAAATATCTTCGATATGTTGGGTAAAGTCTTGGCTAGTAAAGAACTAAAGGACAAAAGTACAACTATAGATATGGCTGATTTTATGACAGGTATGTATTATTTGCAGATACTTACAACAGATAAATCTTATACGCAAAAGTTTATCAAAAACTAGATTCTTGCCTCTCTTCAGGTGTTATCACCCTTCGCTACGCGCATTCTTCATAATATGTTTGAGAGTGCCCAAATCTCAGATTTGGTATTGACTACTTCGCGCCCTTAAGAAATTTAAGGCAATACATAGAGTTTCGTAATTATTTATCTGATTCATAATATTTTAATAACAATATATTATTGATCAATCTGTCAAAAATTATTTAATTTGCTCGTCAATTTTAAAACTATGAAAAACATTTACTTAAAACTATTATTACTTTGTGTAATATTCTGCATTCACTTTTCTGTAAAAGCACAGCTTATTTCCGGGAATTCATATATGCAGGGAAACTTTGTGGAGGTTGGAGTTACACCTTGTGGTTCCTATGGTACTTCTCCACGTCCACCATCAGGTTACCATCCGCGTAGTCCAGGAGGAGGATTGGGATTTGTCGCTGATTTTGGAAGAGATGGTTGGAGTACAGGTTCACCTGCTTATTGTGGAGATTATTTCTTACCAGGCTCGCCAGTCGAAGGATGGGGCGTTGAAGTGAGTGGAACAAGTTATATCAATAGTGATGTTTGTGGAATAAGTACAGTACCGGGTTCCATCCTTTCTTATACGAACGTAGGTGGTGTCATCACTACTATTTGGCAGGGAACGGTGGCTTCAGGGCCTGGTGCAGGTTTAAGGGTAACGCAAACCACAACATTGAAGGTTGCTGATTTATTCTTTATTACTTCGATTAGCTTATGTAATACATCCGGTTCGACAATGACGAATGTATATTATGGAAGGAATGTGGACCCTGATAATGATATTATGTTAGGCGGGTCTTACACCACCAGAAATATTATCGAAGCGCAGCCGCGATCTGATAGTTGTGCTTCCTTAGTAACAGCCACAGGAATTAATTTTGGTTGTTTTTTGGCTTTGGGAGCCATGCAGCAAAATGCGAGGGTTTCTGTCGGGGGATTTTCAACTGTGGCGCCTATTAGCGGCATATATAGAGGATATAGTGGTGGAACTGGCAGGGATACAACTTTAGGTCATAATTCAACTTCCGACGAGGCCATTTCTATCGGATACTACTGGGCTTCTCTTCCGTCGGGTGGCTGCGTTGATGCGAACTTTGCGTATTTATTGAATAGAGCAGATCTGGCGGCGGCACTTGCCGGATTGGGATCTCCTTCTATTTCATCAGGTAGCGAAGATATTTCCACCACACTGCGCGATACCTTGTGTGGAAGAGGTTCTTTTGTTCTTTCTGTAACAGCTGATACAGGTTATCACTGGACCTGGGGCCCGGCTTCTGTACTTGATACTACCGAAGGAAATACGGTTGTTGTAACTTCAGATACTACAGTCGTAATTTCTTTATATGGTTTTAGTAATGAATGCTCAAGTGTTAACAAAACGATTACCTTAGTTAGAGATACTTTTCTTAATTTAATCGGCTCAGCAAGAGATACACTGGTTTGTGGTGGTTTGCCTGTTATACTGAATCCTTCAGTAAGATATGATTCTTCTTATGCCTTATCCTACTCATGGACTCCTTCTTCCTCCTTAAGTAGTTCTTCTGTTGCTAATCCGACAGCAACAGCACCATATACAACTACTTATTATTTAACTGCATCAAACGGTGCTTGTGATATTAAAGATACAGTAACGGTTTACCGTGTAACAGACGGAACATTCTCCCAAACGATTTGTCCGGGATTTCCAATTACAGTTGGATCTAATACCTATAGCACCACTGGAGTATATAGAGATACTTTCCGCGGTGGTATACCGGGCTGTGATTCGATAATGGTAACAACCATATCGCAAGTTGATACAATCTCTACTATCGCAGATACCAGTATTTGTGCCGGCGAGGTTTTGAACCTGACCACTACTTCAACTGATGTAAGTGTACCTTATCTTTGGAGTCCATCAACTGGACTGTCAAGTACAACTGTGGCTAGTCCAGTAGCAACACCAACGGCTAGTACTACTTATATAGTAAGAACTATGGTTGGCTCATGTTATAACTACGATACAGTGAATGTAATTAT
This sequence comes from Chitinophaga pinensis, assembly GCA_945872405.1. Taxonomy (GTDB): domain Bacteria; phylum Bacteroidota; class Bacteroidia; order Chitinophagales; family CAMDFR01; genus CAMDFR01. Next base: position 2,225 of record CAMBZT010000020.1, read on the forward strand.
AAGAGGTGCATTCCCTGAAATTGCATCAACTATTACTCCAAACCCTTTTTGCAAGGGAGATACACTTTTGCTGAACGCCGATGTAGCTACTCCTGCACCTGACAGCACTATTACTTTTAGCTATACAGGATCAATGCAAGCATTCACAGTTCCATTAGGAATCTCTTCGATTACCATTGATGCGTATGGGGCTCAAGGTGGAGGTGGCTATGGAATTAATGTGCCGGGTGGGCTTGGAGCTCGCATGCAAGGTACTTTTGCGGTAACTCCCGGTGAAGTATTCGATATTTTAGTTGGTGGTCAGGGTCAAACAGGTACCGTAACTTACGATCCACAGGGTAATGAAAATGGCGGCGGAGGCGGATCTTTCGTCGTAAAAAATATTGGAATTGTGCCTTATTTAATTGCCGGTGGCGGTGGCGGTGGACCTTCTACTAGCTATGGTACATCCTGTTCGAGATTTTCAAGCGAAGCAGATGGCAGCGCAGGCATTAACGGCGTTACACCCACCAGTTGCGGAGGCTATTCAGGTGCTGGTGGTACAGGTGGTGCAGGTGGTTCAACCGGTGGATCTTACCAGGGAGGAGCAGGAGGTGGATTCTCCTCTGGTGGTGCGAATGGTGGTACACATTGTACTATAGCATATGGAGGCACCAGTTATTTAGGCGGTGGTGCGGGCGGCAACGGAAACAGATGCTATGGATCTACTAATAATGGTGGATTCGGTGGTGGTGGTGGTGGTCAGTTAGGTGGTCCTGGTGGTGGTGGTGGCTACTCAGGTGGTGGAACCGCTGCAAGTTGGTCAAGTTATTCCACTTACGGTGGTGGAGGTGGTTCGTATAATATTGGAACTTCACAAACCAATACTGGAGGTGTTAGAACGGGCAACGGACAAATATTAATCTCTTGGGCCTCTCCAATCATTGTTGGTCCTACAACCTATGTCTGGACACCTTCGAGCAGTTTATTTTCAAGAACAGACACGTCTTATACTTACACAATATCGTCAACAGCTGTTGATTATACAGTCACCGTGAGCAGAAATGGTTGTACGAGCTATGATACAGTAAAAATCATAAAACCACTTGATATTCATATTACGCCAGATACCACAATTTGTGCGGGTAATCCTGTTCTTTTAAACGCAGTTATTGATTATGATTCTATGGCTTCTCCTACAGGTCCCGATTCTCTTGTTTTGAGTTATTCAGGTGCTATGCAGACTTTCACGGTTCCTTCAGGTGTGACAAGCATTACAGTTGACGCCTATGGTGCGCAAGGCGGAAACGCAGTTGGATATGCCTCCGGATGGTCTTCAGGTTCTGTAAGCAGAAATGGTGGCAATGGTGGGAGAGTGGAAGCTACACTTACCGTGACTCCCGGTCAGATTTTAAACCTTTTTGTTGGCGGTCAGGGTACTACATCAATTGGTGGATTTAATGGCGGCGGCGCTCCTGCCACTTGTAGTGGCACTGAAGTGATATGGGCAGGTGGCGGTGGTGCCACTGACATCAGAACAGGTGGTACTGCCTATACGGATAGAATTATCGTTGCCGGTGGAGGAGGTGGAGCCGCAGGTTCGGCTTCTTCTTCTTATGAAGGAACAGGAGGTAATGGTGGAGGTCTGACCGCAGCAAACGGAACGTCTGCTTCAGGTACATGTTTAAACGGATTGGGAGGCACCTCAAGTGCTGGTGGTGTCGGTGGCAACCAGTCTTGCTGGTGTGGATCAGGAACCGCACCAAGCGGTACTTTTGGAGATGGAGCTGCTTCAATTTGTTCCCCTTCAGGTTTAAGCACCTGTTCTTGCTCGGGTACTGGTTGTGTGTCAGGCGCAGGTGGTGGTGGAGGTTACTATGGCGGCGGTGCTGGGTTATCTTATGCGGGCGGCGGCGGTGGAAGCAGTTATGCAGATGCAGGTTGCTCTTCTGTCACACACACACAGGGCATTACATCAGGAAATGGTCAATTGATTTTACGATGGACTTCTGTTGGTTTAGTTCCACCAACATTTACCTGGTCTCCAACTATTGGCTTAAGTTCCACATCTATTCTAAATCCTATTGCAACGACACTTACTTCGGTCGATTATATTATTACCGCGACTGCAGGCTCTTGTATTGTAAGCGATACGGCAAGCCTTTTTATTAATCCTGGTGATTCGACCTATCAGGATAGGTCTGTTTGTGCAGGCTATTCTGTGACAGTAGGCGCGCATACCTATTCATCAACCGGTTTATTCAAAGATACCCTAGTAAGTCGTTGGGCATGTCAGGATTCTATCGTAATGACAAATTTAATCGTTCTTCCTTTCCCAATAACCAATCAGACAATCAGTATTTGTCCAGGATCCGTGTATACTATAAATGCCCATAATTATTCTTCTTCGGGACTTTACAGAGATACTTTCGATATTGTCGGCTTTTGTGATAGCATAGTGAATACTACATTGATTATATTGCCAACTTCAGCGCATACAACAAACCGTACGATCTGCAGTAATGAATTCTATTTCTTTAACGGTGTATATGAAAATACTTCAGGATTATATCTGGATACTTTTATTAACTATGTAGGATGTGATTCAGTAGAAACGCTAGACCTTACCGTTAATCCAACATCTACAGGACTGATTGATGTGTCTATTTGTGATAGAGATTATTATTTGTTTAATGGAGAAAATTTAAATACCCCGGGTATTTATTTTGATACCTTATCTAATTCTTTACGTTGTGACTCCTTTTTGACGCTTGTCTTAGGAATCGTACCATACACAACGGCTACAATCGATGCAGCTATCTGCTCGGGCAACTTTTATTATTTCAATGGAGTGAATGTAGGAATTCCAGGCACTTATTTTGATACTCTGCTGAATTCTGCAGGCTGTGATAGTTTTATTACTTTGAGTTTAACTGAGAATCCTGTTACTTCATCTACTATAAATATCACATTATGTGATGGACAAACATACTTTTTTAATGATGTAAATGTTGGCGTTGCAGGTATCTATCTCGATACCTTGATCAGCCTTGCAGGTTGTGATAGTTTTTTAACGCTTAATCTTATAGTAAATCCCACAAGTTCTACTTTCCTGAATATTACAATATGCGACGGTGAGTCATTTACAGTTGGTTCGTCTACTTATTACGTTTCAGGGGATTATACGGATACTTTATCAAATTTATATGGTTGCGATAGCGTGATTTTTACCAGTCTAAAAGTCAAAATTGTGAATTACTCAAACATAGTTTCACTTTGCGACGGCGAGTCTATAATAGCCGGTGGCGCAGTAAGAACGGTAAGCGGTGTTTATTATGATTCTTTGGTTAGCTTAGTTGGTTGTGATAGCATTATTGCGACATATCTAACAGTTAATCGTAAGGACTCTGCCTCTAATTCTGTTTCGATCTGTAAAGGTGATCTATATCAGGGATTCCTGTTCGAAAGCGATACGATCATTTATCAGAATAATAATAATATATATGGTTGCGATTCCATCGTAATCACAAATTTAATAGTCAATCTTTTACCTGCGGTTTCGGCCGGTAATGACACCACTATCAATTTAGGATCTTCAGCCGGATTGATGGCTTCGGGTGCTAATTCATATAGTTGGAATAATGGTATTTTTTCAGCATTTAATATTGTTGCTCCTGAGATAAGTACCATTTATTACGTCATTGGTACAGACCTGAATAATTGCAGTAATATTGATACTGTAAATGTGTTTGTGAGAGATGACTCTACTGCAATTGCAATTCCGAGTGCATTCACACCAAACGGTGATGGTTTAAATGATGTATTTGGAATTTTATTATCACCAAATCTTGGTATTTCTGAATTCCGCATATTCAATCGTTGGGGTTCTATAATATTTGAATCGAAGGATGTAAACAATGGTTGGGATGGAACTTTTGATGGTATACACCAACCCATAGGTTCTTATGTTTATTTCGTAGAAACAAAAGATATATATAATGGCAATTTAAAATCTTATACAGGAACTGTGACGTTGATTCGATAGTTATTTATTCTGACGAGTCCTAAAAAAACGATACAGGATTAATAAAAAATAAAAGTACCATTTTAAAAAGTAGTAAGATCATTCTTACTACTTTTTTTTCTTATAAGTTCGCATCACTATTTTGTTTTGAGCATGCTGTATTTTCAAATTTTCAAACTATCTTTAACGTGAAAGTAGGTAAAAACTTTCAAGGCAACCAATTTTCTTAACCTTGTGTTTTAACTAAAAATAAAATAAAAATGAAAAAAATAATCTTTGTCATTTGTACTTTTTCTCTAATGGTAATCTTGTTTTCTTGTGGTAAAAAAAAAGATCCAATCTGTTCTTATCAAGGTAGAGGTTTAATCAATGAGTTAGCAGTATTCCCTGATTCAGTTGCCTTAGGCACTAATATTGTGGCTCAATTTAAGGTTACTGGTCGAGACGGTTGCAGTCAATTTGATGGATTTATGGACTACGAAATAATGCCTTATATGGATTCTTGTCAAGTATCTGTTCCTACACCCCAGATTAGTGGAATAGGATGTGTTTGCACAGAAATTTCGCCAATTTTTGATGCCTCTTATATCTATTATCCTTCAGATACTGGTCTTTATTATTTTAATTATATTATTTTTGGAGACATCATGCAGTCTGATAGTGTTTATGTTTATTAGGGAGAATTTCTAATAAAATAGTTCTTTCGTCAGAGAGATATATAGCAATAAGTTGTTTTAGTTTTTGAACGAAAATAACTTGTTGCTATTTTTTTACGATGTCTGTTATAACAATAACGACGCCTCTTTAAACTCTTTTATATATCCATTTAGTATAGATTTCACATTGAAAATTTAATTGCGAAAGTGATGGCAGCGATAGCTTGCGGCGGAAGACGCAACTACAAGCGAACAGAAGGTTGGCGACCCTTAGGAGCCATTCGCCATCAATAAAAACAAATTAAAACTTGACGACTAGCCGTAGATTGATTCGACGGTTGGAGAGAAAATTGGGCACTGCATAATTGCTATTATTAAAATCTTTGACCCACAAGTAAGATACCGTATTGTTGATGCCGAGAATATTGAAAACTTCGAAACTCAACCAAATTGATTTTAAATTTTTGAAAACTGTTTTATTGATATGGTGTTTTTTCCAGGCATTATTATAAAGCATTCCGCTAAAGCCCATGTCGACACGTTTATAGGACGGAATTCTAAGGGTGTCTGTATTCTTTCTGCTATCTGGAGCACCGAAAGGTAGGCCAGTCGCAAAATCGAGTCCTATATTCACTTTCAGCTCTGGTAAGCGTGGAATATGGTCTTGAAAAAACAGGCTAAAACTAACTCTTTGATCGGTAGGACGTGGGATATAGCCAGGATAAACAACTACCGAATCTGCCGCTTGGTTTTGTCCAAAAAATTGGGGATATGTTTTACGTCCATCGCCATCTAAATACTCGGTATAATTATCATCTAAAATATTTTCTCTTGTTTGTAAGAATGATAATGAAATCCATGATTCATCACCTTTTGCGAGTTCGCCATTCAGTCTCAAATCTATGCCATAGGCATACCCTACAGAATTGTTTGTTCCGAAATAACGAATCAAGGTATTGTCTAGTTCATAAGGAACCATGTTCCACATATATTTATAGTAGATGTCTGTACTAAACTTAAATGGTCGTCTCCAACCTGTAAATTCATAATCCATACCTACTACTGCGTGATAGGATTTTTGTGCTTTTAAGTCGAGATTTACAGTGCCATCTAAACGACGCATCTCTCTATAGAATGGAGCTTGCTGATATAATCCTGTGGCTAGATTGAAGGAAATATTTTTATTTTTTTTGTTATAAGGACGTACAGAAACTTGCAATCGAGGACTCGCTAAAAATTCTTTGTTCACATCCCAAATATGAAATCTGACCCCTCCAGTAATCGTCCATTTGTTATTGCCAGTACTTCTCCAAGTGTTTTGTATATGGCCTTCGTAGCGATTGCTCTCTAACTTAAATCCAGACTTTAAATAAGAAGCAATAGTCACTTCTGTCATGCTAAAAGGTAAAGTATATCCTGCGGAATCTTTTCTGCCCCATTCTTTAAGTTGATCATCAATAGATTCGTGTTTATAGCCCAAACTCCAATTTACTACATTATTATTTTTATACCAGTTTCCGATGTGTTTGGCATTGTAGATTGTTGTAAATAATTCGCTTCTTGCCCAATCATGTGTTTCGCCGGTACCTAATCCATATTTAATTTCATTAAAATTTTCTTTGGTGATATCTGTTTCTACCTCACCAATAAAATAAGAACCAATGATATCATATGCTTCGCGCTCCGATGTTCGATAACCACTGAACATGAATTTTAATTTTAGCTTATCTTTTGGCTCTATGGTATAAGCAAGGCCACCCATAATATTTTGATACTTATTATGTTCTTGTCCATCGAAAGCCATTTGCAAACGCACAGTATAGTTAGCCAACCCAAAATCTGTTTTCCTATTTACAGGTTGAAATTGATAGTCGTTATAGGCGTAATTTCCCATCAATTCAAAAAAATGTTTTTTCCCAGCTTTCCATGTTAGATAGGTTTGTACATCGTAAAATGAAGGAGCGTATTGTCCCTTTGTTTGCAGACTTCTTAAAAGATATCCATTTATTTTCTGCCGAAATCCAAGCAATGCGGTAAAATTACTATCTCGGCTTGCCGCTTCAATATGTGCACTCACTCCCAATAAACTTGCTGCTACATGACCACCAAATGATCTTGGTTTTTTATAAGAAATATCTAAAACAGAACTCATCTTATCGCCGTATTTGGCTTGAAAACCACCTGCTGAGAACTTCAAATTTTGAACTAAATCAGGGTTGGCAAATGTAAGTCCTTCTTGCTGGCCAGATCTTACTAGATAAGGCCTGTAAACTTCGAAATCATTGACATATACTAGGTTCTCGTCAAAGCTACCACCTCGAACTGAATAAGCAGAGCTTAGTTCGCCGCCAATGCTTCGAACACCAAATATTTTTATCATGCTTTCGATACCGCCATTTACATTCACAAAGCCTTCAATGGGTTTAAAAATAATGATATCGCCTTCTTTGTCTTTACGTCCATTGATACTTACGCCATTCAATAAAATTCCTTGCCCATTTTCTTCCAATGTAGTCTTAAAATAAAGAGTGTCATTCGGTAAAAGTTTCTTCAAATTTAAAGAATAGGGGAGCACCTTCATCGATTTAAACTGTAGCGTATACTTTTGATTGGCTTGTACTGTGATTGTAAATTTTCCAGCTGTGTCGCTTATGGCACCAAGTGTCGAATCTTCATTGATAAGGACAGCGATACCTTCTAATTCAGTTTTAAATTCATTGACGATAGTTCCATAAATATAGGCCCTTTCCTGTGCCATTAATGAATGACTAAATAGAAAAGCAAAAAAGAGGAAGAAAAGTTTGTTAAACATATAGTGCAATAACGAAAGCTTTGAGAGATTATTATTTTTTGAGACTATTAACTATTTAGCATTTGCTCTATAGTAGCTAAGGGGTCGCTTGATTTAAAAACGGCGGATCCTGCCACTAAAACATCTGCGCCAGCCTCAATGAGTGCTTTGCAATTATCGGGAGTAACGCCGCCATCTATCTGAATGAGCACTTCTGCACCTTTCGACAAGATAAGTTTTTTTAGTTGTTTCGTTTTTTCTATGGTAGAGGGAATAAATTTTTGTCCTCCGTACCCAGGATTTACAGACATCAATAAAACATAGTCGAGCTCCGGAAGCATCTCTTCAATAACATGGATAGAAGTGGCAGGATTAAGTACCACACCAGCCTTCATACCAAGACTTTTAATCTCTTGAATGCATCTGTGCAGATGAATGTTTCCTTCATAATGAATCGACAAGGCATCTGCGCCACATCTTTTAAATTCTGCAAAATATCTTTCAGGCTGCTGCACCATTAAATGAACGTCGCAGACTTTATTGGTAATGCTTCTTACCGCCTCCAAAATTGGAAAGCCAAAAGAAATATTGGGCACAAACAATCCATCCATTACGTCTATATGGATCCATTCTGCCTTGCTTTTATTCAACATCTCTATGTCGGTGCCTAGTTGAAGGAAATTAGCGGCAAGGATAGAAGGAGCGATGATAATATTTGACATCTTTATTGTTTACTTTGTTTTATGATTAAAAGTAAGGATTTATGTTGAATCCAATCTTTTATTATGCGTTTTTTAGACCAAAGAACGATATAATTTATTCGGGTGGAGGCACTATTATGTAGTTCAAGATTTACATTGAGATTAGTGCTAGCACTTGAAACCCAATCACCGCTGCTCATTACTTTATTATTGTCGTTATCGTAAAGTGCATAGAGGCAATATGATTCTAGATGCATTGTTCTATGTTTTTATAAAGGATCAGTTTGTGCAGATTCGTCTTTTTTTGGCAATATTTCAGAAGGTGGCGTATGGCCAGGTTGCTTATTTTGTCTTTTTTCTTTGCGTCGATCTCTCCGAGCTTTCCATTGTTCACGAAGATCCTTAAAATCGTCAAATTCTTCTTTATAACTTAAGCCAATACCTGTGCTGTTGGTATTTCCATTAGTTGTAAAAACATCTGTACTTGAAGTTCCAACCGAGGTTTTGTTGTAGCCCTTTAATTTTATCCTCCCATCTTTTGTAACCTGATATTCTGCACTAAAGTCAATGTTGTATTGGTTTTGATTTCTCGCACTATTTTTATTGGCGATATTAATATTGCCACCAGCATTCAATATCAATCTTTGTCCAAGCACCCCTTGTCGTAAACCAATATATATATCATTTCCGGAGCTACCTTCGGCCGAATAAGGCTTGTATTCTAGTCTAAAATCAAAACCCTCTAAGAAATTACCAATAAATCTACTGACCAAATTAGAAATTTGTGTTGATAATAATTCAGAGAATGTGCTTGTTGCACCTCCTGAAAGCAAAGCCCCAGTACCAAGACCTGAAGGATAAAAACTGTTCATTACTAGGAGAGCAGCAGCTTGTTTGTTTAATTCATTCTTATCATTTTTTAATTCGGCAATTTTAGTGTCTACATAGGATTGCAGCCTTGGGTCGACATTTTCTATTTTAATATTGAAATTAATCCTCGGCTGTTGCATGGGGCCATTGAGCATTAAAATTAACTTTGCGGGCACCCTTAAGTTAGAGGCTGTCTTTAAATCTTCGTCTTCACCAATACGATCTAAAATCAAATCATTGGTCGCTGTCCTAACCGAATAAACAGCACTAACATCGAGCATTGCATCATAGATATTACCATCGAATGTGATTCGACTTCCCTTATCAATAGTGAAATATTTATTAATTATATTTTGTAGGGTAAAAAAGTAATTTCCAGTTGAAATAGTATAATCTCCTTGTACTTTCAGACCTCCATTATCATTGTATCCGACTCTAATATTGCCATTGCCCCTTGCTGCAATTCTATCTCCACTTGCAGGGTCAAGAATCAACGTCATTTCCGCATTTTCGGTCACATCTAAATCAATGGCTACATCTATCAATGATCTTGCCTTCAAAATCTTAGGGATAATTTTTTGTGTATCGGCTTTGTTTGCAAATCTATAAAAACTGTAACTCTCAGTCTCCGCTGTGGTTCTTACAGGTATCGTAATATTCGAGTTTTTTGCAGTGGTTCCAGATACCTTAATACTTATGTTTTTGAGCGGCCCTTGAAATAAAGCGGTGGCATTTGTTAAATTGATAGTACCCCAATAAATTGGATTTTCTTTTTGAGTCGTTCTTAACATCTGAAAATAATCAGTGGTCACGTTAATGTCGAAAAAGAAATTTGTCAGATGATTGTGTCGAATACTCCCACCAGCAAGTGCAGTACTATTATTATCATCTCTCAGTATCACATTATCAAAATTAATTTCATTCTCCTTAAACTTTACTATTTCATTTTCTAACTTATAATGCGTATTGATATAAGCAACCGTTGTTTCGCATTTTTTTAGATTTAAAAATCCTGTCAACTGAGGTTTCTTGTCGCTGCCAGATATCTTTATCTGTCCTAACACATAGCCACTGGATTGAGTCACATATCTGCCTAAATAATTATTAAGTACATCAATTTTAAATTTATTGATATTAAGATTGAGATCTATTGCATTTTCAATTTTACCAGGTGTGTAGCTTCCTTTGCCTTCAATATCATTATACTTTCCTTTCAGCTTTAATGTTACAGGAATCTTTACCTTAAAATCTTCTACTTCCATTGCCAACGTAAGGTTGCCCATAGTATCGTTATTGACTCCTAGATTAGCAATGTAAAGATTAGAAAAATAAGTCGGCTTATTGAAGAGATCATGAATCTCTAAACCTCCATCTGCTTTACCAAAGTAGTTATTTTTAGATTTATCAAATATCTTAGAAAAATCTTTGACACTAATATTACTTAAATCTATTTCTAAATTGGTGACACTGTCTTCTGGATGAGTGGCAGTGATGTACACCTCCTTTTCATTTTGCCTTAGAATCAAATTCTGTGTAGCTAAGTATTTTTTCGAATAAAAGATTCTATTATCTTCTGCAAAATTCCAAATCTGATTATTGATATGCAGTTTTGAATTTTCTAATGAGGCGATCACTTTTTTATAATCGGTTCCAATTACTCCGTTCAGATCTGCTCTATAAGAAGAGTCTAAGGAAGATGTAAATGCACTGAAGTTAAAATAGCGATCATTACGCCAATTTGCTTTGACGAATGTATTCGAGATCAAAAGACTATCTTTATTGTATATGTTACGAACATCTATATTAATATCGAATGATTTCACATCGCTCTTAGTTGTAATTTCAAAGTTTTGAAATTTGAAATTTGAATAAATCAACTCAGGAATTTTTGCTTGAAGCAGGAGTTGCTTATTCCTAGAATCAAATGTACCATTGAAAGTACTGTTTCGAATAAGATGAAAATTCTTATTCACTAAATGCGTTAAAATTCCTGGTTCGAAAATTACAAAACTAAAATCAATATTAGTAAAACCAATGCTATCAATAGATATGATCGCTGGTTGAATGCTATAATGATTCAGATAGGCTTTAAAAATATTGGGCAATTGAGTATACCTAAAAGATCCATGTATATCTGCATTTGCAATACTAGATTCTAGCTTCAAGCTCTTGATACCAAAGATATCGGTATATGAATTGACAACAAGGTGACTAATAGGAAAAATACCGCTATCCGTTTGAATTTCGATATTTTTTAAGTCGATGCCACCATTAAAGTCGTCTAGTTTTTTTCCTGTAAAATGAATGGAAGAAGAGGCAGAAAAAATTGCTTTTTTATTAAATAGATGCAATGCTTGTAAGTCTGCTTTTTTAATGTCTGCAATGAAATTAAATTGAGGCAATGTACTATCCAAATTTACAGATCCTTGAAATAAGAAATCGAGATTGTCGTCTTTGACTTTTAAATTACCTGTAAAGAGTTTCTTTTTAAAAGAACCATCTATGTCGATATCTTGGTAATTATAACCTCTTACTTCAACTTGATTTACCTTACCATCGAAATCAGTATTCAAATCAGCTAATTTGATACCACTACCTTTGATGTTCGAATTAATTGAAATGGTGCTAATATTTTTTTCTTGGTCAATCAATTTACCAATATTGAAATTATAGGTAGTCAAATGACCACTGTAGACGGGAATCAACTTTTCGGGAATTTTAAAATTTATATCTGCTTCTACTTTACCAAGCTCGGTATTAAAAATTCCATCGGCGACAAAGTCTAAAGGGAAACCATCGAATTTGCCTTGATAGGTGACCCGCCCTAAATTGTTCAAAAAAGTAGGCATAACTAAACTAGGATATATTCTTTTGATATCCGAAAGCGTAGTCACCAAATTTTCGATAGAAGCACTGATTAAAGTTTCTTTAATTTTAGGTAAGCCTTGCATCGAAAAGTTCCCTTTAAACACTGTATTCATGCCCGCCTCAAGCTCTATATCCTTCCCTCTAATATTGCTTACCTTCCCTTTTATCACCCCAGTAATCCATAAGTGATTATGGTCGATTTGATCCAACTTGCCTTTTGCAAAATAATTGATATCCTTCAGAGATAAATCACTTTTATCTAGTGAAGCATTAATACTAACATTGGAAATAAATTTCTTAAAATCGGGAAAGGAATCATAAGTGAATTGCAAATAATTTTTTATTAAACTATTTCCAGTCTGTAGATTCAGTTCCTTTAAGGTAATATCATTGGTACTTACACGTGCATTACTGGTTAAATTAACAATCTCAAAACCACTTTTTTCTTTACAACTCATGTGCTTTACCATTCCGAAGATAGTGTCATGATCAATCTGACCGTCAGCTATTTTTATATCAATATCCTTTACATCTAGGTGATAAAAATCTATACCTAAAGTGTCAATCGCCTTTCTATTATCGTTGTAGGTGAAATGGGAAGAAGAGATATCAATTTTGTGATACAATAATTTCATCTCTCCTAAGAAATGTATATTATGAGATGAGCTATCAACCAACAGAAAAATATCTTTATTGTAGCAAATTAGCGCATCAGATAGCACTGCTTGATTCACTTCGATTAGCTTATTTGAAAGATCTATTTTCTCAAAGCCAATAATCGCACTTGGTAAAGTTGCAGCAAGATGCCCATTAGAGTAGTGATCATCATATTTTACTTCTAGTTGTTTTATAATCAGATCATTGAAACTAAATTGCCAAGGCTGCTTTGTCTTTCCAACATTGACTTTTTTACCATCAGAAACAGGCTTCCCTTTTATCTTTTTTAAAATAGCATCGAAATTGATAAGACCTAACTTATCCTTTGAAACATACAATTTAGTATTGCTTATTTCTAATTTTTTAATGCTGATTTTTTTATTAAAAAACGAAAGGACGCCTATCGATACATCTGCTTTCTTAATAAATAATAAGGTATCTGAATGGTCATCTGCAATAAACAAATCGGCAAGTTCTAAATGAGTATACAGCGTAAAATTGACGCTTTTTATGGTGACAGTTGTGCCAAGTTGTTTGCTCAAATTTTTTGTCACCTGTGTCGTCAGAAATGTTTGCACCATTGGCAGACGAATAAGAATGGAAATAATTATCAATAGCATCATCAAGGATACCATTGTGTAGGCGATAATTTTTCTCTTTACTTTTTTTGCCACAAATGCAATTCTATTTCAAAAGTAAAAATATCCATTTATTATTGAATCTGTGGTCTAAACTTGGTTTCTTCATTTTTAAGTACACTAACTCATGCCCAATTTTAAATCATCTTCTGTACACAAAAAGGGAATCAAAATCTAAGAATATTTTTTTCTTAGAGCTTTTCCTGCTATGCACTTCAATCTTTTTTGTTCGTCAATTACAGCCCAATCGATGAGCAATGAATGATAGGGGTTAACTTAAAAAAAAACAAAAAAGGATTTGCGCTTCTATCGGGGCTAGAAATCTGCCACCATTGAATTTTTGTCAAGAATTTTAAAAGACTAACTACAAGATTAAACCAATCAATAAACTCAATTCCTTACTTCTTATTTCGTCATTTTTTTCAAGATAGTAAGTCATCAAATTTTTTAATACCAGCTTGATTATTCGCTTATCAGAACAAGGAGAAAAATAGGCAGGCTTTGGTTCCACCTCAATCTTAGAAAGATAATCTTCTATTTCGTTTTTAGTAAAAATAGTACCCTTACTATGTGGATTCATATAGAAAATAACACTTGATCTTAGATCTTCTACCTTTTGAGAAAAGTCGACATCGTTTTTACAAAAAACTAGGGCAAAATGATTAGGAAGATTTAAGCCATATATGGGCAAATCAACCTTCCTCGCGATAAGACAATAAATTAATCCTATAAGAATTGGATGACCGCTTTTAGACTCCAATGTTTTATTAATAAAGAAGTCACCTTCATTGATCTCACTAGAATTTGACACGTCAAATCCTAAATTAGAGAAAAAAACTTGATTCAATATACTGATTTGCTCAAGAGGAGTGAGGTTATAGTTAAATTCTAGCCAAACTTCTCTCTTCACTTTCATTAACTCCTCTTGAAGCATCTCTTCCTTTAAATCTGGATAAGCAAAACGAGCAATCAAACATGCACCAGTCAATAAATCATAATCTTCGCCTTGTGTATATAACTCAAAATCTTTATAAAGCGATTGGAATTGAATTTTATGAATTAGCTCTTCAAGTCTTTCCTGCATGGTATCATCATAAGTATCGCTCCATGCACTTTCTAGTTCAGGAATAATCTCGACACCAAGATTAGTCAGCTTGTCAAATACATGATTATAGACTTCCACGTCGCTATCATCCAGGAGATGTATCATCGCTTCTAATTCTTTCCTTTCCAACTTAGGTTTCACTTGATGGCTATTTATAGTTATTTTTTGATGGCGGCTTTTTTAGGGCTTGCGGCCTTCTTTTTCGGTGCTTTTTTCGCTGCAGCTTTTTTCGCAGGTGCTCTTTTAGAACTTGTTTTCGCAGTTTCTGTGGTCTTCTTTGCTGCGCCTCTTTTTGCAAACCTTCCTTTTCCTACTTTTGGATTAGCATCTTGTTCTTTAATTATCTCGAGGCATTCTTCCAAGGTTAAGTCAGCTGCCACCTTATCTTTAGGTATTTTGTAATTTTCTTTTCCCTTTTTCATGTAGGGACCATAACGACCAATCAATATCTCGATGCCCTCTTTTTCAAAGGACTTTATATGTGCATTCGCAATGGCTTCTCTTTTCTTTTGAATTATTTCTATACACTGAGGTAGGGTAATTTCGAAAACATCATATTCTTTTGGAATAGAAATAAACAGTTTATTGTGCAAGACATAGGGACCAAAACGCCCAGCAGATGCTACAACCTCGTTCTCTTCAAACATTCCCATCTTGCGTGGCAACTTAAACAAATCCAATGCTTCTTCTAAGGTAATTGTCTCAATACTTTGTTCTTGCTTCATCTTTGCATACTGAGGCTTAGGGCCATCTTCCACTGGCACACCAATTTGCGCCATAGGTCCAAACTTTCCAATTCTTACCAAAACCGTTTCGCCACTTACAGGATGATTTCCAAGTATTCTTTCTTTGGTGGCTCTCTCGGAGTTTTCTGCCGTATCTTCTACTGTTTTATGAAATGGTCGGTAGAAATCATCCATCATTTTTGTCCACTTCACCTCACCATTGGCAATATCATCAAATTGTTGTTCGACTTTTGCGGTGAATGAATAGTTCATAATGTCCTTAAAATTCTGCTCTAGAAAATCAGTAACCATAATACCTATATCAGAAGGAAATAATTTTGCTTTTTCAGCGCCAAAAATCTCTGTTAACTCTGTTATGTTTATCTTTTCTTTTCTCAATAGTAATTGCCTCAACTTTCGCTCCTTACCAGTTTTTGCTCCTTTAATAACATATCCTCTATTTTGTATCGTTGAAATGGTAGGAGCATAGGTAGAAGGTCTGCCGATTCCTAATTCCTCCATTTTTTTCACTAAAGAGGCTTCTGTATATCTTGCTGGAGGCCTTGAGAATCTCTCCATGGCTATCATCTCATCTAAATCAAGCATTTGTCCAACCTTTAAGGGGGGCAGTAAGCCTGACGAATCTTCGTCTTCCTCATCTTCATCGCGACTTTCATTATAAACTGCTAAAAAACCATCAAAAGTAATCACCTCGCCGCTAGCAATCATCATTTCCTTATTGGTGCTTATTTCAACGGTTGCTACTGTTTTTTCGGTTTCAGCATTGGTCATTTGACTTGCAATTGTCCTTTTCCAAATCAATTCATAAAGTTTAGCTCCATCTTCATCGCCAATATCCATCACACCAAAGTTAACGGGACGTATGGCTTCGTGAGCTTCTTGCGCACCTTTTGATTTAGAGGTATACTGCTTCGTATTAATATACTCTTTGCCGTAACGCTTGCCAATTTCCTTAGCAGCATGGTCTAGAGCGTCCTGCGATAGATTAGTAGAGTCTGTTCTCATATAACTGATATGTCCTGCCTCATAGAGCTTTTGAGCGACGGTCATCGTCCTAATTACTGAGTAACCTAATTTTCTCGAAGCTTCTTGTTGCAATGTTGATGTAATAAAAGGAGCTGCAGGTGTTCTCTTGCCTGGCTTTTTTTCTACATTTTGTATAGAATAGTTTGCGTTCAGGCAACTTTTCAGGAACATTTCTGCATCTGAATACTTATTGGTACCAATCTTTCTCTCAGCCTTAAGTGTTGCAATTTTTCCTTTTCCATCCTCCACCGGAAATTTAGCAGTGATTTTAAAGGTTGAGGTTGAATTAAAGGAGTTAATTTCTCTTTCTCTCTCTACTATAAGCTTAGTTGCTACAGACTGCACTCGACCAGCACTCAAGTTTGGTCTAACTTTTCTCCACAAGATGGGTGAAATTTCATACCCAACTATTCTATCTAAAACCCTTCGCGCTTGTTGAGCATCTACCAAGGATAAATCTAATTTACGAGGATTTGCAATTGCTTTCTCAATCGCAGACTTTGTAATCTCAGTGTAAGTGACTCTTTTCGCTTTTGCGGGATCTACTCCTAAAACCTTACAAAGATGCCATGAAATAGCTTCGCCTTCACGGTCCTCATCCGTAGCTAAATAAATGTCTTTCGCATTTTTCGCCAACTTTCTCAATTCATTGACTATTTTTTCTTTGTCTTCACTGATTTCATAGAGTGGCTCATAATCCTTTTCTATATCGATAGACAGCTTGCTACCTGGTAGGTCACGAATGTGCCCATAACTAGAGGTAACTATAAAATTATCACCCAAATATTTTCCAATAGTTTTTGCTTTCGCAGGTGATTCCACAATAAATAAACTCTTCGACATAATTTTTAATATTTGTATTTCAAGTACAAATTAATAGAAATAAAACCAATAAATACAATTCGCTTATCTTTATAAAATGTGAATAACTTGTTCTTATTTGAATATAAACGTCAATATTACCAATACTTTCATTAAATTTACACCCGACTTATAAATATTTTATTAGCATAATAAACGCCAAACAAATTATGGAATTACAAGAATTGACAGCTATTTCTCCAATTGATGGTAGGTACAGAAGTAAAGTTCATAATCTTTCGAAGTACTTCTCAGAATTCGCACTGATTCAGTATAGAATTAAAGTAGAAATCGAGTATTTTATCGCCTTGGCGAACACAGGAATTATTCAGTTAAAGGATTATGACAAGTCAAATGACGAAAAACTGAGGTTAATTTATCAGGCACTTAACCTGTCGGATGCAAAAAAAATAAAAAGCACTGAATTAATCACTAATCATGACGTAAAAGCAGTTGAATACTTCATTAAAGACAAGATGGATGAATTAGGAATAAGCCATGTCAAGGAGTTCATTCATTTCGGATTGACTTCACAAGACATTAATAACACCGCAGTACCAATGAGTATCAAAGACGCGATGGAAGAATCGATATTGCCATCATTGTTAAAACTGAGAGCACAGATACAAAAACTTGCCGAAGACACCAAAAATATAAGCATCTTGGCGAAAACCCATGGTCAACCAGCCTCTCCTACAAATTTAGGAAAAGAAATGATGGTGTTCGTCGAAAGAATTGACAACCAAACAGAGTTGTTAAAAAAACTTCCATTTAGTGGTAAGTTTGGCGGAGCAACTGGCAATTTTAATGCACATCAAGTGGCATATCCAAATCATGATTGGATTAGTTTTGGCAATGAGTTCTTATCAAAATCTTTAGGCATAAACAGGCAACAATACACCACACAAATAGAGCATTATGATATGATGGCTGCTTTATTCGATAACTTGAAAAGGATAAATACTATATTGATTGATTTCTGTCGTGATATGTGGGCTTATATTTCAATGGAATACTTTAAACAAAAGATAAACGTAAACGAAGTCGGTAGCTCTGCAATGCCTCATAAAGTAAATCCTATTGATTTCGAAAATGCAGAAGGTAATCTGGGGGTGGCAAATGCATTTTTTGAACACCTTTCTGCAAAACTACCCATTTCAAGACTTCAAAGAGATTTGACAGATTCTACTGTAACAAGAAATATAGGAGTGCCATTTGCACATATTTTAATCTCCACTCAATCGATTGAGAAAGGAATAGGCAAATTACTTTTAAATAAAGATGCCATTGATAGAGATTTAGATAATAATTGTATGGTGGTTGCTGAAGCAATCCAAACTGTGTTAAGACGTGAAGGTTATCCAAATCCTTACGAAAAGTTAAAGGAATTAACAAGGACAAATGAGAAAGTAACCATGGAAAAAATTCATGTGTTTATTGAAACACTTGATGTTAATGAATTGATTAAAAATGAGTTAAAATTGATTACCCCCTATAATTATGCTGGTGTCACCAAAGATTTTTAAATTTTAGAGCTCACCATCATTTTTTTCTTTACTCATATTCTTTTGAGCATATACTTTATAAAGTTTTAAAAATTGATTATACTTTGTAAATCAAATTTTAATGCTTACTTTTGCACCCCCTAATAAAGGGCAATTTATTTAACCTTCTCGTAGTGCATTATTAACCTAGAGTAATACGATACAAACAAAAAAAAAACAATCGTGAACAACGAAGAAACAAACAACATTGAAGAATCAACTTCAACAGAAACAACAATAACAACAGAAACAACAACAGAAACAGCAGTCTTAGAAACTGTCGTTGCTAAAGGTAGAAAAAAGCCAGTATTTATTGAAACAGCCCATGATGATTTTGATTGGGATACAGATAAGCGTGGAGCAGGTAGATATGACCTAGAGGTAAAGAAAGCAATGGAAATTGAATATGATAGCACTATAAGCATCATTAACAATAGCGAAATTGTTCCAGGTACAGTAGCTAGTATCACATCATCAGATGTAGTACTAAACATTGGATTTAAATCTGATGGTTTAGTTTCTCTCTCTGAATTTAGAGATATGCCTGATTTGAAAGTAGGAGACAAGGTAAATGTTTATGTGGTATCAAAAGAAGACTCTAAAGGTCAACTGGTGCTTTCTCGTAAAAATGCCAAACTATTAGATGCATGGGAAAGTATTTGTGATGCTTACAAAAATGACATCATCGTTAAAGGACAAATTACAAGCAAAACAAAAGGTGGTTTAATAGCTAATGTATTTGGTTTAGATACCTTCTTGCCTGGTTCACAAATTGATGTAAAACCAATCACAGATTACGATATCTATGTCGGCAAAACAATGGAATTCAAAATTGTAAAAATTAACGAAATCATTAAAAATGCTGTCGTTTCTCACAAAGCATTGATTGAAAGTGATATCGAAGATCAGCGTCAAGAAATCATTTCTAAGCTTGAAAAAGGTCAAGTTTTGGAAGGTACCATTAAGAACATCACTGACTTTGGAGCATTCATCGACTTAGGTGGCGTAGATGGTCTATTGTACATCACTGACATTTCTTGGGGTAGAATCAATCACCCTAATGAGGTATTGGAAATGAATCAAAAGCTAAATATTGTTGTTTTAGATTTCGATGACAATAAAAAACGAATTTCTTTAGGCTTAAAACAATTGACTCCTCATCCATGGGATGCTGCATCGGCTAACATAGAGTTAGGTCAAAAAGTAAGTGGTAAGATTGTTAATATAGAAGATTACGGCGCTTTCCTTGAGTTAAGCCCTGGTGTAGAAGGCTTGATTCACGTTTCTGAGGTTAGCTGGAGCAGTCAGCCTATCAACTCTAGAGATTTCTTCAAATTGGGAGATACTTATGAGGCAGTAGTAATGACAATTGACAAGGAAGACAGAAAAATGTCTTTATCTATCAAGAGAATGACACAAGATCCTTGGGAAAAATCTGTTGGAAATTATGCTATTGGTTCTAAACATATCGGATTGGTAAAAAACATCACACCTTATGGTGTTTTTGTTGAACTTGAAGATGGTGTTGGAGGAATGATACATATCTCTGATTTGTCTTGGACCAAACGATACAATCATCCTAATGAATTTACTAAAGTAGGAGATAAGTTAGATGTGGTAATTCTTGAGGTTGATAGTGATGGAAGAAAATTATCATTAGGACATAAGCAAATTGAGGAAGATCCTTGGAATAGTTTTGAAAACGTGTTTCCTGTTGGCTCTAATCATGAAGCTACTGTATTGGATAAAGACGAAAAAGGCGCAAAAGTTTTATTGCCATACGGCGTTGAAGGTTATGCACCCGGAAAACACTTGAAAAAGCAGGACGGAAGCAATGCTATGAATGAGGAGAAGATTCCTGTCACCATTATTGATTTCAATAGAAATGACAAAAAGATTCTGGTATCTCATTTACGTTTTTGGGAAGATCAGATACGTGATGCTCAGAACGTAGAAAGAGCAACTAAGAATGCTGAAACTGATGAAGCACGTAAAGTTGCTAAATCTATCAATAGCAAGAATGAAAAATCTACCTTAGGTGACTTGTCAGCACTAAGCGAATTGAAAAACCAAATGGATGCAGATGCAAAATCAAAATCTACTTTAAAAGCGGATGAAACAGATGCTTCTGAAGCACCTGCTGCAGAGTAGTTTACATTTAATAGAATTTATGAAAAGAGCTTATCGAAAGATAGGCTCTTTTTGTTTCTAATTCTATCAAGCAATCCATAGATTTGAACCAATACTTAGATTGAAATTAAGAAAAAAAGTTAATTTAGTCTGTCAATTTATTTATTTTTGAATATAATTCTCATCATAAATAACCAATAATCATGAAGACCAAAATCAATAAAATATTATTGATTGATGACAGTGAACCAATAAATTTCATTCATCGCTATATTTTGGATGAACTTGGTTGTGTTGATGAAATCATCACCAAGGAAAATGGAGAAGAAGCCATTGATTACCTCATTTCATTGGTTAATCTCAAAACTCAGTTGCCTAAATTTATCTTTATTGATATCAATATGCCTAGAATGAATGCTTGGGAGTTTATCACCGAATATCGAAAAATCGATTCGCAGCTCAGACTACAAAGTTTTGTATTCTTATTGACGAGCTCGATCGACCCCACAGATTTAGAGAAGGCTAGAGGGATTGTTGAAATTAATGAGGTAAGAGACAAGCCATTTAATGAAATGGTCATTCAAGAAATTATTGAGAAGTACCGCTAATGTTGAAAAAACGTAATCATATTCTAATTTAAACACTACATAGAGTCGAAATAGGGCTTAGTATTTAATGTTTGGTAGTCAATTTAATATTCAAATTCTTTTTTATTATGATTGATTCTATTAAATCAATGTCCAATTACATCGATGCTTATCAAAAAAGCATTCAGGAACCAGAAATATTTTGGTCAGAAGTTGCAGCCCAATTTGTATGGGAGCGAAATTGGGATAGCGTTTTAAAATGGAATTTTCAAACTGCAGATATAAAATGGTTTGAAGGTGCAAAATGCAATATAACTGCGAATTGTATTGATCGTTTTGCCTTGACAATGCCTGATAAAAAAGCTATTATTTGGGAGGGAAACGACCTAAATACAGGGTCCAAAAGTTTAACATTTAAAGAGCTTCAAATAGAGGTTTCTAAATTCTCAAATGTTTTAAAAGGATTAGGAGTCAAGAAAGGAGATCGAGTAGCAATATATCTTCCTATGTTGATGGAAGGTGCCATTGCTATGCTTTCTTGTGCAAGAATTGGAGCCATTCATACAGTTATTTTTGCAGGCTTTTCTGCTCAATCAATCACTGATAGAGTAAATGACTGTGATCCCAAGGTAATTATAACCTCAGACTCGATGGTCCGAGGAGAGAAGAAAATAAACCTTAAGAAAATCATAGACGAATCCATCAGTCAAACCCCACAAGTAAAGCATTGTATTGTTCTCAACAGAGGAGATGAAGACATCAATATGAATCACGGAAAAGATCATTGGTGGCATGAATTGATGCATGAGGCAAGTTCTAATTGTGAACCAGAAAATATGAATGCTGAAGACCCCTTATTTATTCTATATACCTCCGGCTCTACTGGTAAACCTAAGGGGGTGCTCCATACAGTTGCTGGTTATATGGTTTACGTGGGCTATACCTTCGCAAATGTTTTCAATATTCAAAAGGATGATATTTTTTGGTGTACGGCCGATATCGGATGGATAACAGGTCATAGTTATAGCCTATATGGATCCTTATTGAATGGGATAACCACAGTTTTCTTTGAAGGGATACCTACCTACCCTGATCACGGACGCTTTTGGGACATAATAGACAAACATCATGTAACTATCTTTTATACCGCACCAACTGCCATTAGAGCACTTGAAAGCTTTGGTACTTCCGTTTTTTCTAGTAAAAAACTCAGCAGCTTAAGAGTTTTGGGTTCTGTAGGTGAACCAATTAATGAGGAGGCTTGGCATTGGTATCATAAAAACGTTGGTAAGGGAAATTGTCCAATAGTGGATACTTGGTGGCAAACCGAAACCGGAGGTATCCTTATCTCTCCAATTGCAAATATTACTCCTTTGATTCCTGCTTTTGCAACCCTTCCTTTACCAGGAATACAACCGATGCTTGTTGATGAAAATGGAGTGGAGATTATGGGAAATGAAGTGGAAGGAAATTTATGTATCAAGTTTCCTTGGCCAGGGATGGCTAGAAGCTTATATAAAAACCACCATCGTTTTTTAGAAACCTACTTCAGTATTTATCCTTCTCTATATTTTACAGGAGATGGATGCAAGAGAAACAAAGATGGCTATTACAGAATTACGGGAAGGGTAGATGATGTTATAAACGTTTCTGGACATCGAATTGGAACAGGCGAAGTAGAAGATGCCATCGAAGCACATTCTAATGTGGTAGAATGTGCAGTCGTTGGATATAATCATGATATTAAAGGTCAGGCAATTTATGCCTATCTTATTTGTCTCGATAAGACCGTTGATGTCAAGGTGTTGAAAAATGAGATCGATAAAATAGTTAGTGATAAAATAGGTGTTTTTTCTAGGCCAGAGCAAATTCAAATTGTTGACGGATTGCCTAAGACACGTTCGGGAAAGATTATGCGTAGGATTCTCAGGAAGATAGCGGAAGATGATTACGCTAATCTTGGGGATGTTTCCACGCTACTTGATGCTTCGGTGGTAGACCAGATTATCTTAGGAAAAACAAAAAAAATAAGTCAATCATAGCGCTATAAATTGCGCATTAGTCGACTTTATAAATAAAAAATTAACTCTGTCATGGTTTAAATCTAATTCTCGGCTGATATAAATCATATTTTATAATTTTTTTTCCAAACAATTTAGGCCTACTTTTGTATTATTTATACAAATTCTAAATAAGCATTGAAAAAGATATTCTTTTACATTCTCATCTCTTCAATCTCTTTTTGTGTTTTCTCGAATAATGACAACGAGATTCGATCGGTCATCCATTTGCTCGATTATGTGAGCAACGATTATGATGGCGCCGTAAAAGATGGAAAGGTTATTAGTCAACAGGAGTACGGTGAATTGACAGAGTTCAATAATAAATTATTAGTTAAATCTCATGACATACAACTAGATACATACTCTGAGTTAAACTATCAGTTAACTAAATTTCATTCCTTAGTCCATAATAAAGCCAATGTTGATAGTGTTAAAAATACTGGATTTCTATGTAAAAGTCTAATCATAGCTAAGACTGGTTTCGTATCTTATCCATCGAAGTGGTTTGACTTAGAAAGTGCGAAGACTCTCTACATTACACATTGTGCTAAATGTCATGGTCAGGATGGAACGGGAAATGGAATCGAGGGCGTTGGATTACAACCACCACCACGAAATTTTCATGAAATTGAAAGAATCCAAGGAATTTCCCCCTCCAATGCCTACAATACCATTCGCCTAGGAATTGAAGGAACGGGCATGAAAGGATTTGCGACCTTGTCAGATGAGGAAGTATGGAATCTGTCTTTTTATATTTTGTCTATTCATCATGCAAAGACAAATCCACAAGACCTGAACAAAAAAAGACAAAAATTTATTGATAAAATTTCCTTAGAAGAGCTTGCGGAAAGTAGCGATAAAATGCTGATGACAAAGTTCGGAATTACAAATCAAGAGGATTTAGCTTCCTTACGATTATTGATTCCTTCTTTCGATAAAAAACAGTACCTGGATATTGCTAAGTCGCTGTTGGCAAAAGCTTATTCAGCTTACCTCAGTAAAAATTACAAGGAGGCTGAAAATAAAGGGGTGATGGCATACCTGGAAGGCATAGAACCTGTCGAATTGCAAATCAAATCGCTACAACCTAATCTTGTTGCTTCGCTTGAAAAAGAAATGATGCAAGTTAGGAAGAACATTAGCGACAGAGTGGATAACGATGTACTCATGAAGAGCATTGAAAAAGCAAAAATAGAGATAGATAAAGCAGCGATTTTGTTAAATTCAGAAAAGAAGTCTGCTTGGTGGACATTTTTCATGAGCTTCACCATCATAATTCGTGAAGCCATGGAAGCTATGTTAATTTTAGTGATTCTAATAAATTTAGTACGCTCAGCCAATGCAACTCAAGCGACGAAATGGATTAATATTGGTTGGATTTCAGCCATTCTAATGGGGGTAGTAGCTTGGTTCTTTAGCGAAAAGCTAGTTTCTGTAGGAATGGGCAAAATTGAGATTTTTGAAGGTATCGTGTCTGTGATTGCCGTTATTCTTGTTCTCTATATTGGATTTTGGATGCACAGTCATACCGAGATAAATAAATGGAAATTATTTGTAAATGAAAAGATAGGTAAGTTGATTGAATCAGGAAATTACAAAGGTTTAGCAGTTTTGTCATTTATTGTAGTTGGAAGAGAGGTTTTCGAATCGGTCTTATTTCTTACGGCAATATCTGCTAATAAATCAACCTCAGGTAATAATCAAATTCCTATTATACTCGGTTCTTTGGCATCAGTTTTAACCGTTATTATTATTGCTTATATCTTTATCCGTATCTCTAAAAATATACCCATAAGAAAACTATTGCGGTACTCGTCATTTGTATTAGGATTCTTAGCAATTATTTTAGTAGGAAAGGCAGCTCATTCATTTCAAGAGACAGGTTACCTATCGATTCATTCTCTACCATTTAATTACAAAAACGACATTTTAGGGATTTTTCCAACATTAGAAACAATTCTTTTTCAGTTATTTGTTTTTGTGCTGGTCTTTGTTTTCCTTTTTATAGTCACGTCTAAAGCTAAGCCCAGCATAGTAAAAAGTAAATTGTAACCTTTTGTGTCCAATTTAGTATAAGGATTAGAATAACTGTGTGTATTATTTTTTTATTGTATTTCATTAAAAACTTTTACTTTTATAAACGGTAATCAATTTTAAAATAATTTGCGGCAGCAAAACGTTAACTATTAAAAACTTTAAAATACCAAAATGAGACATAAACTAAATGTTGTATTTGCCTTTTTTCTTATTTTAGCTACTTTACCCAACCTTCAAGCACAAAGCCAAGCTGAACAAACAAATGACCTTTTGAAAGAGGTTAATTTTGATGATGCAACAGCTGCTATACAAGATATTGATATTGCTACTTATGTTCGTGATATCACTCCAGACTTGGAGGCATTGGATGAGAAATTTACTTCAGACAGTCTGGCAATATCTGAAACATATATCAATTTTCGACTACGGAAAGTTCAAGAGTTAGTAAACAAGCCAGGTGGCGACTGCATGACTAAATATGATTTGATTGCCTACAAAGGACAAATATTTTCAGAGGTGAGTCTTAAGGGGTTAAATCCATATGTACTGAAGTTAAGAGCAATGATATTGGAGAAAAGAACCAATAGAAAATCTATTTATGACAAAATGATTTCGGAAGCCAACGAAGCTATTGCTGAAGCTGAAAAAGCAAAAGAAAATGCAGTCAGTCTAAAAATGGCAAAAACCATGGTGAAAGGTCGTCAAGATAGTATGTTTGTGTATGTTAATTCTCTAACTGCAATGGAAAATTATAACATAACTAAATTACAAGGTATTGAAACTGCAAAAAACATGAGTATCAGAAATTCTTTGGAGCCTGTGGAAGCAACAAAAGCTGGTAGGGGCGTTGTTTGTTTTAAAATGCAAATTAAAAAAATACCTGATCCAGTTGCTATCCCAGTTTCTACTGAAGGTGAAACAGAAAATACAGATGGAGTAAATTTAAACGGAAATGAAAATACTGAAGAGTTTACTACAGAGGGAACAGAATCTACAGACACGATTACACCTTTGTTAGACGAGAACGGCAATCCTAAATAAAATAATTAAAGTTTAAAAAAGCAGGAGATAATTCTTCTGCTTTTTTTTTGTGTTAAACCATTTCGAGATTCTATTGTCTATAAAGAAAACGATTCATGAAAAAGTACCTTCTGTTCTTATCCTTTTTATCTCTGTCTTTTTTAGCATCCTCCCAATCTGCAACGTGGTCGGATAATATAGCTTGTATCATGTATACGAATTGCACAAAATGCCATAATCCTAATGGTGTTGGGCCTTTTTCTTTGCTGACATACAGTGATGCCATTTTTCAATCTGGTGCTATTAAATCCGCCACACAATCAAAGCATATGCCACCTTGGCCTGCTGATAAGAATTATAGATCTTTTGCGCACGAAAGGTTACTTAGTCAAGAAGAAATAGATTTGATTGCAAATTGGGTTGATAATGGCGCTCCTGAAGGCGTTGCTTCTCATGCTCCAACAATACCAGTTTACAATACTTCAGAAGAAATAACATCTCCAGATATTAAAGTTCAAATACCGAATTATACTGTAGCTGGAGTGGGTGATATTTATCGTTGTTTTGTATTAAATCCAGGATTATCTGTTGATCAATTCATTACTGCACTTGAAATGGTTCCTGGGAACAGAAGTATTGTTCATCATGTCTTGTTATATGCAGACACATCCAACGTGCCTTTGGCCTTAGATAGTGCCGATTCTTCACCTGGATATCTCTCATTTGGTGGTACAGGCAGCAGCTCGTCTACACTCATATCTGGTTGGGTTCCTGGATCGGGGGCTTATTTTTATCCCTCTGGAATGGGTACTTTTTTACCAGCAAATGTTAAATTGATTGCACAAATTCATTATCCGCAAGGTAGTGCAGGACAAATTGACTCCACGCATATAAATCTTAAACTGACTACATCTCCATTCATCAGAAATGTGGTGATGGGTGCTGCTCTAAATCATTCGTTTCCTTCTATTTTAGATGGACCTCTAGCAATTCCGCCGAATCAGATTAAAACCTTTCATTTTATCTATAACTCACCAGTTGTCGATGTAACTGTTCTTTCAGTTGCGCCTCACATGCATTTGGTAGGAGTTAGCGTTAAAGCATACGCAGTAACACCCATTGGAGATACCATTCCTCTAATAGATATACCAAAATGGGATTTTCACTGGCAAGGTGCATATCTATTCCGAAAACCACTTCGTTTACCTGCAAATAGCACTGTATATGGCACAGCCACTTATGATAATACAACAGCTAACCCAAATAATCCGAACAGTCCTCCTCAGTGGGTGACCGCTGGGGAAGCGACAACAGATGAAATGATGCTAATTTATTTTGGAGCATTGGCCTATTTTCCAGGTGATGACAATATAATTATAGATACTACCACTGTAAAAGCTACCTATAACGATTGTGAGTATAGCACCGCAGTGAAGGG
This sequence comes from Chitinophaga pinensis, assembly GCA_945872405.1. Taxonomy (GTDB): domain Bacteria; phylum Bacteroidota; class Bacteroidia; order Chitinophagales; family CAMDFR01; genus CAMDFR01. Next base: position 29,966 of record CAMBZT010000020.1, read on the forward strand.
TTTTATAAACTCAGAAGTAATCTCGATTTATCCTAACCCAGTCAATAACATGCTCTTTGTTGAATACGATGGGCTTTTATTCGATGCAAAACTCTACAATTCTAATGGAGAAATGGTTTGGGCCAAGAATCATACTTTAAGTTTTTCAAATTTTAGCATCCCAACAACTGATATAAATAGTGGCCAATATATTTTGGTTTTAACAGATGGGGCTCAGTCCATTAGTAAAAAGGTGGTCATTTTTCACTAAGTATTATAGAAAGAGATGTTAACAAGCCTTTAGGATGCTTTCAGTATTTGATAATTCAGTTAAAAGTTTTTCTTTATTTTTTTGGATAAAAAAAACCTTTCATCTTTTTAAAAATGAAAGGATTTTTGTACTATAGTTTAAGTGTTTACTACGAAGTCAATACTTTTTTTACCATTTCCGCTGCTTCCTTTAGCTCAATGACAGAATGAACTTTGAGTCCAGAGTCTTCTATAATTTTTTTTGCCTCTACTGCATTTGTTCCTTGTAATCTCACTATAATAGGAATTGGAATTTCGCCTATTGATTTATAAGCATCTACGATTCCTTGGGCCACTCTATCACATCTCACAATACCACCAAATATATTGATTAAAATAGCTTTCACATTCTTATCCATTAAGATGATCCTAAAAGCTTTTTCGACTCTTTCTGCATTAGCTGTGCCTCCTACATCAAGGAAATTGGCAGGCTCTCCACCACTCAATTTGATTATATCCATGGTAGCCATTGCTAAGCCAGCACCATTCACCATACAACCTACATTGCCATCAAGTTTTACATAATTCAGATCATAACTCATCGCTTCAACCTCAGTAGGATCTTGTTCTAATTTATCTTCAATGGCTACTAATTCTGGTTGACGATAAGCTGCATTGCCATCAATGCTCATTTTGCCATCTACTGCAATAATTTTATTGTCGCTTGTTTTTAAACAAGGATTAATCTCAATCAAACTCGCATCCACACCTATATAAGCGTTGTATACACATGTAATGAATTTCACAAATTCTTTAAACGCGTTTCCACTTAAACCAAGATTAAACGCTATCTTACGACTCTGGAAAGCCTGCAATCCTACTGATGGTTCTATCCATTCTTTTAAAACTAAATGGGGCGTTGCTTCCGCTACATGTTCAATGTCCATACCACCTTCTGTTGAATAGATTATGACATTCTTTTTAGTTTGTCTATCCATCAACATAGATACATAATATTCTTTTGGCTCACTTTCGCCCGGATAGTATACATCTTGTGCAACTAGTACTTTTCGAACTAATTTACCTTCTTTACTTGTTTGAGGTGTAATTAAATGCATACCGAGAATGTCTGTAGACTTTTCTTTAACTTCATCAAGATTCTTCGCTAATTTTACACCACCACCTTTTCCTCTTCCACCTGCATGAATTTGAGCTTTTATCACATACCATTTGGTGCCAGTTTTAGCTGTTAAATCTTCTGCTGCTTTAATTGCTTCATCAACAGTTTCAGCCACTATACCTTCTTGTATAGCTGCGCCATATTTTTTAAAAACATCCTTTGCCTGATACTCATGTAAATTCATAAATTGTCTTTTTTTTATATTTTGTACGCGCAAATTTAAGGTTATTCAAACAATAAATGGTTTTCTCTCAAAAAAAATATCTTAGTTTGCATGTTGTTAAATAAAACAAATATGCTAGAGGCAAGAAGTATTTATAAATCTTATGGTGATTTAAAAGTTTTGAATGGGGTTTCTCTTCACATAAAGAAATCAGAAATTGTTTCAATAATCGGCTCTTCTGGCGCAGGAAAAAGTACCTTATTGCATATTTTAGGTACACTTGATCAAGCAGATGCTGGAGAACTTCTTATTAACGAACAATCAGTAAATACTATGAAAGGTAAAACTTTAGATGCCTTTAGAAACCAACAGATTGGTTTTATCTTTCAGTTTCATCATCTTTTACCTGAGTTTACTGCCCTTGAAAATGTTTGTATACCGGCTTTCATCAAAGGAATGAAAGAAAGCAAGGCAAAAGAGGAGGCAAGCAAGATCTTAGATCTACTTGGCTTATCTCAACGGCTTAGCAATAAACCATCTCAACTAAGTGGTGGCGAACAGCAAAGAGTAGCCGTTGCAAGAGCTTTGATTAATAATCCTGCAGTTATTTTTGCTGACGAACCATCTGGGAATCTAGATTCAGAGTTGGCAAAGGAATTACATGATTTGTTTTTTATGCTACGCAAAGAATTACAACAAACATTTGTCATCGTTACACATAATATTGAATTGGCTGATATGGCAGATCGAAAATTAGTGATGAAAGATGGAAATTTTGTAGTATAGCTTTCTAAAAAATAAAACTACAAAAAAGATTCTTGATGTCCATTCACGAAATATTATCAAAGTACTGGGGTTACGGTCAGTTTCGTGAACTGCAAGAAGAAATTATATCTTCTGTACTTGAAGGAGACGACACACTTGCCTTATTGCCAACTGGCGGTGGTAAATCAATATGCTTTCAAGTGCCTGCCATGGCTCAAGAAGGAATATGTATTGTCATCTCTCCATTGATAGCTTTAATGAAAGATCAGGTGGAAAATCTTAAATCCAGAAATATCTCCGCAGCAACGATTCACTCTGCAATGACTAAAAGAGAAATTGATATCACGCTAGAAAATGCCGCAAATGGTCAATATAAATTTTTATATGTTTCACCAGAAAGGTTAAGTACACCTATTTTTATTGAACGCGCAAAAAGGATGAAAGTCAATTTGATAGCAGTTGATGAGGCGCATTGTATATCGCAATGGGGATATGATTTTCGTCCTGCCTATCTTAAAATTATTGATATAAGAACAATCTTACCCAAGATCCCAATTATTGCACTCACGGCTACCGCCACAAATGATGTAGTAGAAGATGTTCAAGATAAACTGCTTTTTAAAATAAAAAATGTCTTCACTAAGAGTTTTAAAAGAGATAACCTCAGCTATGTTGTTATTGAAACAGAAGCCAAGCAAGCAAAGTTGCTAGACATTCTTAGAAAAGTACCAGGAACAGCAGTTGTGTATGTTCGTAATAGAAAAAAAACCAAGGATATTGCATACTTTTTGCAGCAAAATGAGATTCAAGCTGATTTCTATCATGCTGGTTTAGATGCATTAGATCGGGATCGTAAGCAAGTAGCATGGACCACCAGTAAATGTCGAGTGATAGTGTGTACCAATGCCTTTGGTATGGGTATTGATAAGCCAGATGTAAGAACGGTGATTCATATGGATATACCCGAAAATATAGAATCCTATTATCAAGAAGCAGGTAGAGCTGGCAGAGATGGCAAAAAGTCTTACGCTGTCTTACTTTGTCATCAAGTAGACAAGATAGAAAATGAAAGAAGACTCGAGGAGTCACTTCCTACTCTTGAAGAAATTAAAGACATGTATGAGCGATTATTTAGCTTTTTTCAAATCGGCATTGGTAGTGGCGCCGGCCAAACTGAAGATTTTTTGTTAGAAGCATTTTGTCAAAGAACTGGATATGTAGCAGCAAAAGCTCTAAATATCCTCAAGATTTTTGAACATGAGGCACTAATGTCATCTACCGATGCTAGCTATAATCCTTCAAAAATCAGAATTCTTTGTAGTCATGAAGATCTCTATAAGTTGCAGGTAACTTACTCAAATTATGAGCCTTTAATAAAAACGATACTAAGGACTTATGAAGGAATGTTCGATAATTACTCAACAGTTAAAGAGTCCTTCTTAGCATCAAAATTAAAGACTAATGTAGGGGAGATTAAGAAGGCTTTGGTCATTTTAACACAACATGGTTATATCGATTACATACCCGAAAATTCAAGTCCTAGGCTATTTTTCATCAAGAGTAGATATGCTGCAAACAATTTATTATTGGATGTGAAAGCCATAGAGTTAAGACGAAAAAATAAGATTCGGCAATTAGCAGATATTAACCATTATTCATTCTCGAAACATATTTGTCGATCTGTAATTTTAACTAAATACTTTGGAGAAATAAATGCTACCGATTGTTTGATTTGTGATGTTTGCCTTCAGAAGAAAAAATTAGGGTTAATAGGAGCGGAGTACGAAAAGATAAGTTTGGAAATCATTACGGAGCTGGGAATCAAAAAACAAAACATTCAACAACTGGTTGCTCTGCTTTCTCATGTAAAGGAGAATGATTTATTAGAAACTATGAAGTGGCTTATGGAATGCCATAAAATTGAGATAAACGAAAAGGGACAACTTCAAATAGTAGCCAACTAAAATATGCAGGCTAAGCGGCTTCTGTTAACTTTAAAATTAAAACCATAAAGAGAAATAAAATCAGAAATAACGAGAACATAGACATGAAGATAACACCAATGATTCGCCATACTACTGTTTTAATTCCAACTTTATACATTTTCCTTGCACCATAAATAGAGGAAAAAATTAGTATTGTAAAGTTGAATGTACTAGCAAAACTAGATACATTGATCCATTGAAGTAAAACGAAGGGGAGAAGTAAGAGCGAAAATATAACAGTGATAATGTTGGCAAACGTAAGCCCATACATAGCTATTACAATATGTTCTGCTAGATTGTAAGTAGCATTCCTAAACAACAATCTCATAAATATTGCAATAGGAATCACACAAATTATATTAGTAATTACTGCTTTACCAAAGATTAGATTAAAAATTGAAGCAGCCTTTTGGGGCAAATCGTTTACATTAACACCTATAAATTCTTTGATGAATGATGTCTCTAGCATTAGTTCTAAGCTATCAGCTTTACCGCCTATAAAAACGAGCATCGTATGTATGAGCCATGTAACGATTCCAAAACTGATCATATAACTTAATGGATTGGCGTATTTCTTACGATTACCACTAATATAGTCTCTAGCAACAATACCAGGGTGTCTTAATTGTACCAAGAAAGTTGTCCAATAAATTGATTCTAATAGAAATAGACGTTTAGAAAGTTCTTGAAAAAGCATAACAAAACCTAAACGCGACAAGTTAAGCTCGTTTCCGCAGTCAGGACAGAAGCTGCTTTGGGACTTTTTTTTACAATTTGGACAAATAAAAAATGGAACTTCGTCTTTGTTTAAAATATCCATATAATAATAAAGGGCCTATTTACTGCTTCCGACAATCACAGGCTTAAGTCTGATAATGTGCAACCAATGAAAAATCTTGATGATGGGATACATAGGATCTAATTCGAACCATTTTTGAGCAAAATTAGCGCTATATGGCTTTCTGTGATGGTTATTATGTAATCCTTCGCCCCACATTAACACATCCCAATTCATGATATTGGTGGAGGTATTTCGCATTCGGTAATTGGAATAACCAACTTTGTGTGCAAACCAATTGATAATTGCGCCGTGAAATGGTCCCATTAAAAAGTGAATTGGTAGGAGAACAAACATCCACCATTTTGCAAACAAAATATAAAAAACGAGATATAAAGTACCCCAAAACACCCTTGAAATGTAGGTATCACCGAAATTATCAATTAAATCCCAACTTGGAATATCTTTATAGTAATGATCATCAATGTCATGACGTCTATCTTTATTAAGATCGCAGTAGATATCTCTCGTTCTCAACATCATTGCCCAAATACTCTTTTGATGGGAAGGCGAATGCGGGTCCTCTGGAGTATCTGTATGCGAGTGATGTAATCGATGCATCACTGTATAACCTTTGATATTAAGGTAGGATGACCCTTGAAATACATA
>CAMBZT010000021.1 GCA_945872405.1 Chitinophaga pinensis
ATGTTTATCTTTTGGGATAAATTGTTTGGTACTTACAAGGAGCCAGGCGAAAAACCTGAATGGGGTGTAAAACAACCAATTCGCTCAAATACCAATCCATTTTATTTAGTGTTTCACGAGTATATCGATATCTTCAGAGATGTTTTCCATGCTAAGACTTGGAAAGACAGATGGAAAGCTACTTTCGGACGTCCGGGTGATTATGAAGGCGTAGAAAAGTTTTAATCAATCTATAGACAAATTAAAAAAAGGAGATGAATCATTCATCTCCTTTTTTTATGTTATATAATATGTATTGAGCTCAAATTACAGGTTGAATTGTCATGTCAGCAGTACAAAATTCAGGAACGCTTTTAGTTTTTATAATATTCGAAGGCATCAATAATATCTAGATATAGGTAAGTTTAAAACCAAGACAATCTTAGAGAAATCAAGAACTAATAACCTCATCAAAAAGAAATAGTAATATTTTAAAATTATTATACATTTTTTTGATAAAACAAAAAAAGTTTAGTACTCATAAAAAAATAAAAATGAAAAAAGAAGCATTAAAAAATTTAGAATCTTTAAGAGGATAAAATTAATCGCTCATTTAAAATAGCATACCAATCCATAACAATGGATTTACTATATGCTTGAGAAGGTCAAAAAAAATTACTTATGCAGCGTGAGTAACTTTCGATTAATGCTTGTTACCAAGCCTGGACCAGCATAAATAAAGCCACTATAGATTTGGATGAGAGGACAACCGAGGTTTAGTTTCTCTATGGCATCATCGGCGTTCATAATCCCTCCCACACCAATCACTTTAATTTCTGGACCATACTGGAGAATGAATTGAATGATTTGTGATGATTTATTAGTTAAAGGTAATCCGCTTAAACCTCCAGCACCTAAGGCTGTGACGAATTCTTTATCTGTAGTTAATGGTTCTCGAGCAATGGTGGTATTGGTGGCGATGATACCAGCAATTTTTGTTTCTGTAACAATTTCAACAATTTCTTTCACCTGCTCAGGTTCTAGATCTGGTGCGATTTTTAGCAATATTGGTTTAGGTGCAGATTTTTGATGATTTAGTTTTTGCAAAGTAGACAAGATGGTCAATAAGCTATCTTTGTCTTGTAAAGCCCGTAAACCTGGAGTATTCGGTGAACTCACATTCACTACAAAATAATCTACCACATCAAAAAGTTTTTCAAAACATATCACATAATCATTCACCGCCTCTTCATTGGGTGTTACTTTGTTTTTGCCAATATTGCCACCGATGATTATTTTTCTATCTTTTAATTTTTTAAGTCTGTCGACAATGATGTCGGCACCATCATTATTGAAACCCATTCTATTGATGATAGCCTTATCTTTTTTTAATCGAAACAGACGTGGTAAATCATTGCCAGACTGTGCTTTTGGCGTAACAGTTCCTATTTCTAAATAACCAAATCCAAGCACTTCCATCACATCAATATACTTCGCATTTTTGTCGAAGCCAGCTGCTAATCCAACAGGATTTCTAAAAGTTAAGTTGAAGATCTTTCGCTCTAATCTCTTGTCACTCACCAAAAAAATAGAACGAAAGATCGATTTCATGAATGGTATTTTGAATATCCACTGCATTACATTCAAAGAAAAATGATGTGCCGTTTCCGCAGATAATAAGAAGAGTATTTTTACAAGAATTTGATACAAATTGAGTGATTTTCTGTTGCAAAGATAAGCGAATTCATTCAGTATAAATCATTCCTTCGCTTTGTCTTCTATACCTTTTCACACCAAAGCTTTTGGGGCCTATTCCTTACTTTTTTTATATTTTCACATAAACACAAAAAAAACCGCAATATGCGGTTTCCTTTGAATAAATATTTTTTGATTACAATACAGCAATGGCTGCATCATAATTTGGTTCTTGTCCAATTGCAGGTACCAACTCTGTATGAATCACATTACCAGATTCATTAATTACCACTACCGAACGTGCTAATAAGCCAGCAAAGGCCCCTTCTTCAATAAGTACACCATAGTTCATTCCAAAAGAACCTGTTTTAAAATCAGATAATAACTCCACATTTTCGATGCCTTCAGCACCGCAAAATCTTTTTTGTGCAAAAGGTAAATCTCTTGAAATACACAGGACCTTTGTATTTGGAAGTGCAGCAGCTTGTTCATTAAATTTTCGAACAGAAGTTGCACAAACACCAGTATCTATACTTGGAAATATATTTAAAATTAATTTATGACCAGTATAACTATCTAAGTTTACTTCTGACATGTCATTTTTAGAGAGATAAAAAGTAGGTGCTTTTTCACCTATGGTAGGTAATTCACCACTTGTATGGATTGCTTTGTCGCCGAATAAGAATGTTGCCATTTTTTTTATTTTTTTTGGTTTTTATGAATAATTCAAAAACAAATATATTTTAAAAATGTTTAATTTAAATTTTTATTCTTGATTGCTTATGCAATAAACCAATGCAACTATTGATAATTAAGCTTTTGGAGGAACGAGAAAATTTCTAAGGTCTAATTGAGGGAATTGATTTTTTCCAGCTAACAAATCCAAAGATGGCAATTAAGGTAAAAGCGAAGTATTCTATTGAGAGAAACTTTACCTCCTTTACATAGTAGATATAAGTGCATATGATATCCACAAGGATCCATAAGATCCATGCTTCTACCTTTTTTTGAATGAGTAAGTAAGTAGCTGCGATACTCAGTACGGTGGTGAAAGAATCTATATATGGGAAAGCACTTGGTAGACTAAATAGTTTAGGCAACAGGGTATGTAATTTACTGGCAAAAGTGCCTAACATGGCAGTTGAAATGAAGATAAGTATGGAAAGATAAATCCATTCTGAAACATTTATCCTGCTTACTTTTAATTCTCTTTTGTGATTTGCCTCTTCTTCCTTTGGATGTGCCCATTTCCACCATCCAATTAAATTGGTGATAAAGAAAAATACTTGCAAGAATAAATCGGGATATAATTGTATTTGGTAAAACAAAATACCCATCAAGACAACCGAGATGAGTCCTATACCCCAATTAGAAATATGTTCTTTGGCAGATAGCCAAACAGCTATAAATCCAGTGATAACAGCAAAAAATTCCAAATAGCTCATTTGATAACCGATCCATTCGAAAAAAACAGTGTTGATAGAGAAATATTTATACAAGGTATCGATTTAGGTGATACAAATTAAAAGAAAATTGTAGTTTTAGGAATACATTTTGATAATGAATTCAAAAGTACTTTAGATTGATGAGATTTAGAAATTCACTTTTTTTGTTCACACTTGTGTTTATGGCTTGTGCGCAATGTTTTTCTCAAAATGAGAAGGCCTTTGATTTTTATAGTGCCGGCGTTAGAGCAGGTTATGCCTTTAATTATGGCGAAGCAATCGCTAATTATAGTGAAGCAATAAAGCTAAAGCCTGATTATACTGCGGCCTATTTTAATAGAGGTGTAATGCTACTAAAAAACAAAGAGAACGAAAATGCAATCAATGATTTCAAGATAGTGATTGGACAAGATTCATTATATGTTGATGCTTACTATTATATTGGTGAAGGCTTATTAAACAAGATGAAAGCAAATGAAGCAATCATACTGTTTCAAAAAGCTTTGACTATTGTGCCAACACATAAAAAAAGTATGATAGGAATGGGCATGGCCTGCTATTATGTTCGTAAATATGCTGAGGCTATAGATTGGTATAGTAGAAGCATTGCTTTGGATAAGAAGGATGCTCAATTGTATTATAAGCGAGGATTGGCTAGATACAATAGCGAAGATTTTGAAAAAAGTGTTTTGGATTTTACGACTGCCATACAGCTGAATGATAAATACACCCAAGCATTTGAATATAGAGGATTATCATACAGGTTTTTGAATTCTATTGAAAACGCTTGTTCAGATTGGAGGATAGCCGCTACTTTGGGAAGTACCTCTGCTGAAGAATCATTTAATACTTATTGTAAGTAGTGCTCATAATTTGTTTCTATTCAGTGAATTGAGATATAGTTACTATGTCTTCAAGATTTTTTTTCGATAAGAACAGGATAAAACTGAAATTAATTTCGGTCCCATGGTTTGCTATACCGTCAAGGTCTCCAGTCAATATCTTTATTACAAAGTGCTAGTTATGGTGTTATTTTTTTAACTTTGTAATCCACTAGCAATTTTACGTGAAAAACATAGCCTTATTTTCTCTTCTTATCTTCTACAGCTTCCTAAGTATAGCTCAAAAAACGGTGGTAAAAGGAGTAGTCATCGATGCGTCTGACAAAGAATTTTTACCTTTTGTTAACCTGGTTTTTTCTAGAACAAAAGTAGGTACAGTTACCGATATCAATGGAGAGTTCCGAATTGAAACTACGATTGCTGTTGATTCATTAACAGTTTCCTGCCTTGGTTATATTACAAAAAAAATAAAAGTTAAATCTGGCAGTACACAAGAAATAGAAATATTGCTACAGAGCAGTAGTAAAGATTTAACAGAAGTGACTGTAAAAGCGCAAAAAAAAGTGAAGTATGTCAAGGACACCACGGCGTATCTGATCTATCAACAGGTGGTGAACCACAAGCAGGACAACGATCCGAAAAATCTTAATAGTTATACCTGTAGCTCTTACACAAAGAACGAACTCGATGTCATTAATTTAGGCAAAGGATGGCAGAAAAGTTTTGTTTTTAGGCCTTTTAGGTATGCATTTGAACAAGAGGATACACTTGAAAACGGTACCAAATATTTTCCCGGACTCATTCGTGAAAAATTAAGCACCCTTTTTTATACGAAGAATCCTGTTCAGAATAAAGAATTAGTGAATGCTTCAAAAATTTCTGGAATAAACAATAGCTCCCTTTCCTCTGTAGCAGATTGGCAATTTCAAGAGGTAAATATTTATGATAATGTGATTCAGATAGCCAATAAGTCAATTATCGGTCCATTTTCACCATTGGCAAGAGCTACCTATCGTTATTTTTTAAATGATACTTTAGAGATTGATGGTAGAGTGTCATATTTGTTGAAGTTTGCTCCCATAAGCAAAGAAGATTTGGCCTTTACAGGAAGTGCGTGGGTAGATTCAGCCACCTATGGGATTCAGAGCATTAGCATGTTTCCAAACGAAAAAGCGAATATTAATTTTATAACTGATTATAAAATTCAACAAAATTACAGTTTTGTAGACGAGAAGCATTGGTTTATGAGTAATGAAAAGATCCAAGCTATCTTAACACCCTATGATAGAAAGAAAGCGATTTCTGCGTATTTTAAAAAGTCTAATAGTAGAGAAAGGATTCAATGTAATATTGAAATCTCTGATTCAACTTTTAAGGGAGATCCAATCGAATATGAATTGGACTATACTAAGAAGGATGAGGATTATTGGCTAAGCAATAGGCACGATACACTGACCAGAAAAGAGAAGATGATTTATTCTATTGTAGATTCCTTGAAGCGTACAAAAGCATATAAGCGATATGAATGGTCAACCTATCTTGCTACTTCGGGCTATATAAATACAGGTAAAATTGAGTTTGGACAATTTTATAAATTTTTAAGCCGTAATAGTGTAGAAGGTTGGCGTCCAAAGTTTGGTTTTAGAACAAACAATACCTTTAGCAGAACTATTCAATTTAGTGGTTATGGAGCTTATGGCTTGCAAGACAAGGATTGGAAATATGGGATGAGTTTTATTTTAACTCCAAAAACAAAGAATAATAAATGGAGTTACTATGAATTCAAGTATCATTATGATGTCACTATTTTGGGGCAAGAAGATGTCTTTTTAGCACCAGATAATTTCTTCTATATCTTGCGTAAGACGCCATTGTCTAGAGTGATGAAATTGCGACAATACTCCTTTGATTCTGAAAATGAAATAACTCAGGGCTTAAATCTGATGACAGAATTGAAGCGTCGTACCTATTTTCAAATACCAGGTGTATTTGATTTCAGACATTTTAACTCAGATGGTTCTTCTTATACTGAAGATAAATTTTCCGATTTTAGAGTAGGGGTGGGTATTCGATATAGCTTTAAAGAAACCTATATGACTGGTATGCGTGTAAGAAAATTTATACATTCTAAATATCCAGTTATTACTTTCAATTATAGCATAGGGTTACTTCGTTTGTTAGGGAAGAATGAATTAGGATTGGGACATAAATTCGATTTGGTGTTGAAACACCGATTGCCATCTCCCATTGGATTTACCAAGTATACCATGGCATTCGGATGTAATCTAGGTCAAACACCTTACCCATTAATGTATTTTACTGCGGGTAATTTCGGTTATATTTATAATTCTAAGACCTATAACTTATCGAGAGATTTTGAATTTGCCTATGATAAGTATGTTTCATTTTGGTTTGAGCATCATTTTGATGGATTCTTTTTTAATAAGATTCCCTACTTCTCCAAGTTGCAACTACGCGAATTTGTGACTTTTAAAGGCTTGTATGGTGGTATTTCTAAGCGAAATGCATCTATCTATGAAATACCCTCAGACATTAAAACCCCAAATAAATTACCCTATATCGAAGTCGGCTTTGGTTTGGAAAATATACTTAAATTTTTGCGTGTTGATTTCTTGTGGCGTGCGACGTATCGAAATGTTCCAGATGGTCTAAACTTCGCTATAAAATTTAGTTTGCAGCCAAGTTTCTAAAATAAAGCCTTGAATATTTTGTTAAATATTTGACTCAGATTTGTTTGAAATTGTCTTATTTCACTCTAACTTTGAAAGGCGAAAAGAATACCAACTATTTATATATAAATTTCTACTTTATGGCAGACAAAGCAATCATAACTATTGACGATAAAAACTTCGAAATGCCTATTATTAAGGGTTCAGAAGGGGACTTAGGATTTAATATAGGTAAGCTTAGAGACGAAAGTGGCTATATCACTTATGATGTGGGCTATAAAAGTACGGGTTCATGTACTAGTAAGATTACATTTCTTGATGGGGAAGAAGGTATACTCCGACATCGTGGATATTCTATCGAAGATCTAGCAGCTAAATGTTCTTTTCTTGAAGTATCTTATTTATTGATTCACGGTGAATTGCCAACGAAGGAGCAGTTAGATAACTACACAAAAACAATTTCAAAGCATACGTTAGTTCACGAAGATGTCAAATTAGTTTTAAATGCTTATCCTACAGGGGCACACCCAATGGGAAAGTTGATGGCTGTAATGAGTATGATGTCTTCGTTCTATCCCGATTCATTAAATCCTCATAGAAGCGAAGGAGATATTCAGTTAACGATAACACGTCTAATGGCCAAGATGCCTACACTATGTTCTATGATTTATAAGCATAGTATTGGTCATCCAATGGTCTATCCAGACAATAGTTTGAATTATGTGGAGAATTATCTAAAAATGACTTTTGGTCATGTTACAGAACCATTTGATTGTGATCCAGTGATTATGGATGCTATGAATAAATTATTGATTTTACATGCCGATCATGAGCAAAATTGTTCTGCTTCTACTGTAAGAATGGTCGGTTCTTCTCATGCCAATCTATATGCTTCAATTTCAGCAGGAATCGCAGCCTTATGGGGACCATTACATGGCGGAGCCAATCAGATGGTGTTGGAAATGTTAGAGGAAATTAAAGCAGACGGTGGTGACTGCGTGAAAGCCATGGAGAGAGCAAAGGATAAGAATAGCGGGTTTAGACTGATGGGCTTTGGACACAGAGTATACAAAAATTTTGATCCCCGAGCGAAAATCATCAAAGTAGCATGCGACAACGTTTTAGCTAAATTGGGAGTCAATGATCCATTGCTTGATATTGCAAAACAATTAGAAGAAATTGCATTGAAAGATGAGTATTTTATTGAAAGGAAGTTATATCCAAATGTTGATTTTTATTCAGGTATTATATACAAGGCATTGGGATTCCCAACACAAATGTTCACTGTACTATTTGCATTAGGGAGATTGCCAGGTTGGATAGCTCAATGGAAAGAAATGCGCGATAATAATGAGCCTATTAGTCGTCCGCGTCAAATATATGTGGGTGAACCACTTCGACCATTCATGAATATTGCAGATAGAAAGTAATCTTTCGACTTTAAAATATATTTCCTCAAGAATTCCAATGATAAAAAATCCGATTTAAAAGATTCGGATTTTTTGTTGGCAAGAAAATCATTTGTTAGCGTATATTTTGTCCCATTTCTATTTCCTTACAATACTGCATTTCATGTAATTTTTTGTATGAACCACCTTTTTCAATCAGTTCTTGATGTGTTCCCGATTCCATCACTTCTCCGTTTGAAAAAACGAGAATTTTATCTGCATGTCGTATTGTACTCAAACGATGCGCAACAATAATTGCTGTTCTTCCTTTAACCAATTTATCAATTGCTTGTTGAATCAATACTTCGCTCTCTGAATCAACGGAAGAGGTGGCTTCATCTAGTATCAAAATAGAGGGGTTTATCACTAGTGCTCTTACAAAGGAAATTAGTTGACGTTGCCCAACCGAAAGTGTTATTCCTCTTTCTTTTACTTCATAAAAGTAGTTGCCAGGTAGACTCATGATGAAGTCATGTAATCCCAATAATTTAGAAGCAAACTGAACGTTTTCAAGCGAAATAGAGTCATCACCCATGGTCACATTCTCATAAATAGTACCCTTAAATAAAAAGACATCTTGAAGCACCAATGCCATTTTTTTTCTAAGCGAAGAAAGTTCGTACTCTCGGATGTTCACATCGTCAATAAGCACTTCCCCAGACTGATATTCGTAGAATCTTGAAATGATTGCTAAGGTCGATGTTTTGCCTGATCCTGTAGCACCCACCAATGCTAGTACTTTGCCTGCTTCGATTTCGAAGGATACATCTTTTAGAATTGGATTAGACGAATCGTAGGCGAAATTGATCTGACGAAATTCAAGTTTTCCAGCGAGTTTTTTCGGCGTAAAAGTCCCATTATTATCGATGGTGTCATCTTTATCAATGATTTCGAAAACCCTTTCTCCAGCTACCATTCCCATTTGTAAGGTGTTGAATTTGTCTGCTAACATTCTCAAGGGTCTATACAACATATTTATTAAAAGGATAAACATTGTTAGAACGCCTGCGTCTTTTTTTAACTCCAGAGAACCATGAATAAATAGGAAAGAACCAATGCCAATCATGCAAGAAACGGAAATGGTAGAGAGAATTTCTACTATTGGGAAAAAAATGGCATATTGTCTAATGGAGTCAATATGTGCTTTCATGTGAGACTCATTGATAGCCGTGAACTTATTATACTCCCTTTCGTTTGCATTGAACAATTGAATGATTTTAACGCCAGTAATGTGTTCTTGTAAAAAAGCATTAAGTCGTGCTACTTCCGTTCTGACTTTTTGAAAAGCCTTCTTGATGTTTTCTTTGAACTGATAGGTGGCATAAACGAAAAAGGGCAAGGTACTAAGACTTGCAAGGGCCAATTTCCACTCATAAGTCAACATTATAGCTATAATGACAATAATCATTAATAAGTCGGCAAGAATAGAAATGGATCCTTGTGCGAAAATTTCATTGATAGATTCCATGTCACTTATGGTCCTAGTTGTTGCTGTTCCAATTGGCGTTTTATCGAAAAAGCGCAATCTCAAATTGATGATATGATGGTAAATTTTTACACGTAAATTTTTAATAACAGTTTGTCCTAGCCACTCTGTCTCATAAGTGAAAAAATAACGAAGAATAGTTTCTGTTATTAAAAGAATAACTAGGAATACAGATATATTTAGTAAGCCTTTCATTTCACTACGTATGATGCAGTGATTAATGGCATAGCTTATTAAAATAGGTCTCAAAGGTGCTATAAAGGCAAGAATGATTGAAAGTACTAAGCAGAGGTAAAATACTTTCTTAAAAGGAATTGCCAGTAAAAAAATCCTCTTTAAAAGCTTATAATCTAAAAGTTTGCCTATCTTATTTTCTTTTTCCAATCTTCTCTATAACTTTTTGTTGAAAGCGACTGCAAAGATTGTAAAAATAACTTGAATGAGAATTGTGTTTTTTCTCAAGCTATCCAAAAAATGGGAAAGCAAAGCGATAATACATTGTAACCTTACATAATTTTCTTCGTATAGATTCGTATCAAACAGACAAACAGCAAAACTATTAATTTTTTTTATGTCATCTTATTTATCAGCAACATACCTTTCTAAGGAAAATTTGAGTCAAGTAAAGTTCGAAGTAAATTTTTTGAAACGAACACAAGTAGAGCAAAACTCCATAATCAGACGTTTGTTTCAAGCAATGATTATGGGAAATCATTATAGAAGTCAGGTAAAACTTTTCTTCAGTACCACAGAAGGATATCGTTACACAGAGAGTGCGGTTTGGTCAAAAACAGATAATTGCATCATGTTAAAAGGGGGTAGTTATATCCCAATACAAAGCATCTGTAGTGTTGAATTCCCCTAAGCTACTTGTTCAAGAAGTCAGGAATTGTGTATTTTATATCCATTGAATTTGCCTTTGAAAAGTGATCCCTTGATTCCTTTACTTTGCCAAGATTATATTTAACGTACCCCATTAAGTAGTATGCTTTGGCAAAATTATTGTCCTGAGCGATAGTAAGATTTAAGTAACATATAGCATTTTTATAATCTTCTAATAGAAAATAGTCATTCGCAATTGCCATCAAACTATTTTTATCATGCGCATCAAATTGAAGCACTTTTACATACATTGGAATGGCATCATTGTATTTTTTTTCTCCATCATAACAAAGTCCCATATTATAAAATAGTGATAAATTAGTAGAGTCGATCAATACTAATTTTTTGTAACTAAGAAGAGATAAATCGTATTGTTTCACTCTATAGAACAGTTCAGCTAGTAAATATTCTATTGATTTTTTTGGTCGTATCTCCTGCGAAAGTTGGTAATTTTCAATAGCCTTTTGGTAGTCTCCTTTTTTTGTGTAAGATCTAGCGAGAGCAGTGTACACATCAATATCATTTGGTATTAGTTCCTGCGACATTTTAAGTTGGATAATTGCTTCCTCAGGCTCATTTAAAAGTTCATAAATTTTGCCTAAATTGAGATAGGCAATTGCCATATTTTTATCAATCAAAATGGCTTGTATGAAAAAGTCTTTTGCTTTGAGATAGTTATTAAGTCCAATGTAGGCTAAGCCAATATAATTATTTATTGAGGCCGTATTAGAAATTTTCTGTGCCTCATGATAATATTCAATTGCTTTCAAGAAATTTTTTGTGTTCAAATATGCCGCTGCCAAAGGCTCATAGCATGCCTTGTATTTTTGATTAAGAGCTACTATCTTTTCATAGTAAAGTATCGCTGAATCGTTCTTATTTTCATTGTAATAAGTATTGCCAATATAGAACCAAATGTCTTCTTTTACTTCATATTCAGGTTCGATGCTCAGGTATAATTTTCTTGCACCTTGTATATCGTTCACTTTTAATTTACTTTCAGCTAGGTTAAGGTTGATGTCAATATCAGTTGGAGATAATAAGTAGGCATCTTCAAACCTCTTTTTGGCTTCCATGCTATTACCTAATTTTTCTTCACAAAGACCAATAGAATTAATTATTGACGCATTCTTTGGTTCAAAAGATAAGATGTCCTCAAATGTTTTCAGCGCATCGGGATAATTTCTTAGTGCTAAGTAACTATAACCAAGATATTTGTGGGCAAGCAACTGATTTGGATTTAATGATAGCGTTACTTTACATTTAGTAATTGCGTTCTCATAATGCTGAAGTTGGAAATCACAGATGGCAATTTGCAATTGCACTGTATCATTTGTCTTATCTTTCTGGATAACACTTTCGAGATAGGGTAATGCTTGCCGATAGTCTTTAATTTGTATAAAAGTATAGCCTAAAGTTTTTACATACAAGAATTGACTGCTATCCAAGAAAATTGCTTGTTGAAAATGATGGATTGCCGAATCATATTGCTTGGTTTCTACATAGCAATTTCCTAGAGCAAAATGAATAAATGAACTCTCTGGCTTATATTCAAGTGCTTTTTGAAGGAATAAATGAGCAGCTCTGTAATTTTTGGAACTCAGCGAATCCGCTCCAAGTCGATAATATTTAAGTGATTCATCTTTTTGAGCAATCAAACAAAATGAAAGGGCAACGAGAAACAATGAGAGAAGTGTTCTCAATATTATTTTTTGTTAAACATAGAAGAAACTTTCAATTCCTTAGCGCCCGACTCATATTTGTAAAATCCTTCACCAGATTTCACGCCTTTATAGCCAGCGGTCACCATATTTACTAATAATGGACATGGTGCATATTTTTGATTCCCAAACCCAGAGTATAAAACATTTAGAATGGACAAGCAGACATCAAGACCAATGAAATCAGCTAATTGCAAGGGACCCATTGGATGAGCCATGCCTAACTTCATTACGGTGTCAATTTCCTCAACGCCAGCAACGCCTTCGTAAAGACTAATAATCGCTTCATTAATCATAGGCATCAAAATTCGATTAGCTATAAATCCGGGATAATCGTTCACCTCTGTTGGTGTCTTGCCCAACAGATTACTTAGTTCCATTATTTGAGTACAAACAATATCACTAGTTGCATAACCTCGAATCACTTCTACTAATTTCATCACAGGTACAGGATTCATAAAATGCATACCTATAACCTTGTCTGCTCTTTTTGTGACAGAGGCTATTTTGGTGATCGAAATAGAAGAAGTATTGCTTGCTAGGATGCAATCAGCAGGAGCTGCAGCATCCATTTGTTGAAATATTTTTAATTTTAAATCGATATTTTCTGTCGCTGCTTCAACAATTAAATCTGCATTTGCTACACCAATTGTAATTTCTGTGCTTGTGGTAATGTTTTTTAATAGCTGTTGTTTGTCTTCTTCTGTAATGGTTCCTTTTGCCACCATTCGTTCACTATTTTTCTCTATGTTTATGAATGCTTTTGAAAGTGCTTCAGGGCTCACATCAATTAAAGTGACAGAATAGTTTTTTAACGCAAAAACATGTGCAATTCCGTTTCCCATTGTGCCTGCACCTATTACACTGATATTTTTCATAACTACTAGCTTTATTTTAGTGCAAAAATACACATTTATTATAGGGATGTATTCTAATTATATTAGATAGTTGAACTTTGGTTGCGCAACAGAATTATCTTTTCTTGCGTTGCATTCAATTCTTCTACGAGACAAGCAATCTTCTTATCGGTTTCTTGGTATGTCATTTGCTATATCTTTTACACAATAAAAATAATGATTTTTTAGTTATGTATTTATCAGTTTAGTTATGAAAAATATTCTTTTCCCCCTCGTGCTTTGTTTTTATCTCACCCACATAACAGCACAAAGCCCAAAGGATTATATAAAGAATATTCCTGGCTTTTACAATTCTAGCTCTTTCCCTGCAGAACAATATGAAGGATTAAGTTGGCAAGAATTTTATGCTCTCCCAACTGCTAAACAAATACTGCATCCAGAGAACGTGGATATACGACTTTTTAATGCAGCCTTATTTTTTGCGAGCAACAAGATAAGATTGCAGTACGGAAAGTCCGCCTTATCTTATGACGAAAAGTTATGCAACGCAGCCATGACACATAGTTATAACATGGTGAAACAAAATTTTTTTAATCATGTAAATCCTAGACCAGGTCCATTTGTAGACATGAAGTCTAGAATTGAAGCCTATGGTTATGAAGGGCAAGCAATGGGCGAGAATATTGCAAAGGGTTATGTAGAGTTATCAAAGTCTAAAACTTATATCCAAATTGCAGAAGAAGTGATAAGACAATTTTATAACTCGCCACCTCATCGTGCTAATATGTTGAAGAGGAGCTTTCAATCTTCGGGACAAGGCGGCTTCTTTTATGCGAAAGCAGAATATAGTCAATATTGGTATTTTTGTGTGACCCAAGAGTATGGTACTCCGTGGAAATAATTGATAAAAAAGCAATTTATGATGGATAATCGTGTCACTATTATTACTAGAATTAATGCGAGTGAATTGTATATTCCAATATCCTTACTTAGGAGCAGAGGTATTGAATGTGAGGTAAAGAATGGAATTGCAAATCAGGTTACACCGATGTATACTATTGGTGATGGAGGTGCAAAACTTCTGGTTGATAGGAAGGATTATGAAATTGCTTATTCTGTCTTGAAGGAAGGAGGATTTATTTCACGTGAACCAATTGAAGAACCGTCATTCATCGACTCATTTGATCGATTTACATCAAAAAATCCTTTTCTTAACTGGAGTTCCTTGCCCCTGCGATTAGCAATTTTTGTGGTAATTACAATCATGGTGCTTGTGGGAACTATATTCCTATCCATTATCTATTCTGCCTAGAATCTTTTAGGATTATGAATCGTAAAAACTCTGGATAAATTAAAGCCAAGACTAATATTTCCTTTGAATGGATTATTTGTTGTTTCTGTAATAAAAGCCTTTTCATTCATGCCTCTCGAATTAGAAAAATGTAATTGAAAAACATGTCCGCCTGTTTCGATATCAATGCCAATAGCTATTGGATTATAGACAAAAGATTTCGGTCTGCCATTGATGATATAAAAATATTCAAAGACAATGGCCATTCTTTTTGAAACCTTAACTCTTGTCCCCAAACCAATAGAGTAAATATCGTTATGGTCACTTGTCAAGGCAACTAAATTTCTATGTACCATTGTCGGCATCAGCTGTAATGTAAATCGCTCATTGAATTTTCTACCTATAATCATTTGAAAATAGTAACCTAGTCTTGATGAGAAATAATTTTTTCTAGTTTTATCCGCCCATTTAACTGAGTTAATTGTCATACCTGAGACAAGTATGATAGAAAATGGTCTAGCATGTAATCCTTTGCTTTGCCACATGGGTCGGTATTTTACCAAGAAATCATATTCTTTATTGAAGGTGCTTCTGCCGAAGCCTAAGGTTAAATTTTTTGTCACGCCATAATCGAATCCAAGTCTCATTGAAGCTTGATCAAGCCCAAATAATTCATAGGCACCTCCTCTCACACTTCCAAATCGATGTAGTATTCGAAAATCTAATACTCCATGAGCAATAAATTCCATCGACTGACCATTAATAACCCTTGATGATTTAAAAGCATTTTTTACATATTCCTTTTTTGGTTTATCTTCTAGTTCACTCAATAAGTCGTCTTGAGCATACAGGAGATTGTATGGATAAAAATTAAAAAAAAGAAAGGACAAAATTATTATGCTGCCTTTCTTTTTTAAAAATCTCAGAGCGTTTTTGATGCTATGGTTTAACATAAAGTTCATAATCACAGTTTACGGTTATTTTGATGTCTTTTGCTATCTTGTCTTTCACCACTGATGGAATGACAATGTTATAATCACTTAACAAAACCATAAATGTTGCAGCAGAACTAATCTTTCCTGCCTTGATGGTGATAGTACCAGAAGTAGTCACTGATTTACTCACGCCATGCATGGTTAAGGTGCCTGTGCTTGAAACTTTATACACACCGTCTTTAGTGAAATTTACATCCGTCAAGTTGGTGATGCTTCCTTTAAAAGTTGACTTTGGAAACTTATCACTTTCCATATAATTTTCATTGAAATGCTCTTCCATTAATGCTTTTTGAAATACGAATGATTTGATTAGTAAGCTAAACTCCAAATTCCCTGTTGCTTTATCTAAAATGGAGGTTGCTTTTTTATTCACTGCTGAAATTTCTTCTACAGTGGCCTTAGAAAAGAAGTTAACAGTAGCTGTTTTAGTAAAATAGGTATTCTGCCCAATCATGTTGCTGATTGCGAAAAATACGAAACTCAAGATGATGATGATTGATTTCATTTTTGTTTATTTTAATGGTTCTAGTTTATAAGTGGTCAAACAATATGCCAAACTAATTTGTGACACATCGCATTAGAACCACATCAGTTAAAAAGCCACTGCACAAACCTGTAATTGAAATAGTGTTTCCTTTCGTAAAAGTTTCGGCTTTGTAAATTTTATCTTTTTCTAACTGACAGCTAACAGTAGCCATCATAGATTCGCTTTCTAAGTATACAGTAATAATACCCTCGTTATCTTTTTCTGCACTTTGAATTTTACCTGTTACTTGAATCACTTTATTCAGGTATTTAGCGTTAGCAGCTGATTCATCTGTTTCAAAAGAACTGACTAATGAAACAGCGTCTGTTTTTTCATTTATGGTCAAGGAAGAAGTGTCTTTATGTTCTCTATTAAATTCTTTATAACCATAATATCCCCCACCAATAACCATAATTAAGAGGACTGCTATAATAATTTTGATATTTTTTTTCATTTTGATAATCTTAGTTATTTGGTGCACCAGCTGTCACCCAAATTCTTATTTTATTGAGTTTACAATTATCTAGAATTGTACCTCCTTTCGGCATTGGCGAAGCCCCATTTATCTGAGCTACACTGTTGTATAGTTTACCATTTAACGCCTGGGTACTTACACTACCATAATTATCGAGTACAACACCACCTAAGGCGGAAGCCGTGCTGTGACAACTATTGCAACTTGCATTCATAATTGGTAAAATATCATTAGAAAAGGTAACTGCTGAAGTGTCGCAAACCACTCCCGGATATAGTTCTTGTTCTTTGTCATAGTAACAGGACTGAGAGGAGACTAATACATAAAGAAGTATAGAAAATAACGCTAATTTTTTCATGTTAATTTTTAATTATTAGGTGCTCCAGCATCAAGCCAAAGTTGGAAAATTTTGATTTCACAAGCGCTTAGTTTGCTTCCACCTTGTGGCATCTGAATATAGCCAGTAGCATGAGAGACGGAACCAATCAGCCTTCCGTCTATAGCTACCGAAGAAGCACCACTGTAGTTGTCTAAACTAATCCCACCTCCAGTAGAAGCGGTATTATGACAGCCAATACATTTGTTAGCCAGCAATGTCTTTACCTGCAACGAATATTTTACATCAACTGTATCACATCCTCCATCGCAATAATTATTAAGTGCGCCCTGCTCTATCCACTTAAGAATTTTTGCAATCTGATCGGCCGTTAAAGGTGCATCTGGTGGTGGTGGCATTATATCTGAAGAACTACTTGAGGTGATTGTGGAATAAATATTTCCATGGCTAGGATCGCCTCCTCTTATCTCACCAGTAGAGATAATGTTGTTATAATCGGTGAGAATAATTCCTTCTCTATGGCTAGCAGCATTGTGGCAACCACTCTTGGCACATGAACTTTGAAATATCGGAAGAATGTCATTTTGAAAATACACCGTATCAGCATTACATGGAGCACCTCCAACTGGTGGATCGTTAGGACCATGTGGTGTTAGACTTGGAAGGTGCTTACAGGCCACAAATGTCAGAATAAATAAAAAAATGAGAACAACTGATTTTTTCATAATTCAATACTACTAGTTCACAAAGATAATAAATAAGAGATATATCTTCCAATAAAAAGATAAACTTATCTTTTATTTAACATAGATTTTTTTAAATAAGTTCCCACACCAAGACGCTAATCCGCCAAGAAGCCCACCTAATATAGATATTACAACGATTAATAAAAAGGAGTTAGGTAAATGAAACAACTGTATTATTCGATGAGATAGTATCTGATTATTTTGTTGATCAATTTTAAAACAATAGAAGAACCAAAGTAAAAATAGGGCGGCGAAGCCAAGAATGAATGAACTTGCCTTTTCTTTGGGTAAAAGAGTTCCACATAGAAACAATACGGGAATAAATATCCACCAAACAGGAATAAGCCAGTTGACGAGCAAACTTCCCAAAATCATTACAGCGAAAATTACAAATTTATTTTTCATAGAAAAGTTTATGGAAATAGTTGAATCGATAATGCGCAATGTTTTTTAATCTCAGCAATATTGGAAGAATGTAGTACTTCATAGTACTTACCAGCTGCCCAATCTGCAATCATATCATCATAGTATATCGACCCAGGATTTCCACTTTGACCAGCAGGATAAATCGCTTCTGCATGAATATCATCAGTCATCTCCACAATCATTCTCCAACTTGGGCCATTGTATCTAGAGATAGCGTTCACAATTTCTTTGTTGCCTCCTGTATATACATTTAGACTGCTAAATGCAGGCATATTGGGTAGTAAGTAGCCTATGGTAGTCGCTTTATAATCGCTCCAATTTGTCATTTTACTTGATATAATCTTGACACAAGCATTATGAAAACTTAGGATAAATAAGTCATTTTTTGATTCTATCTTATTTGTCGTTGCAACAATGTCATAAAATGTACTGCTGATATTGTCGTTGATAAAATGTAGCGTAGTGATATTGTCGGGAATTCTTAAAGGAATTTTACTTTGATACATTTCGTCCCATAGCATCATTTTAAAAGTATCTTTCCATATCTCAAAATAGGCAGGTTCTATCAATTCTGCGTTGTTGAAATAAGCCCACTTGGTAAGTGCTTGGTAAATCTTTTCCTCTTCATTATTTCTTTTTTCATCCTTAATGGAAGAAAGCATTTTTGGTAAAACTTCTTTAGCAAATAGATTAAAGTTATCTTGCTGAAGTTGCTCCATTTCTTCAAGCGTAGCATGTTGTACTTTACTTAGAAAATCGTTAATTCTTCTGTTTCTAAAATACTCAAAAACGCCAGCATAGGGATAGGTATAGGTGGTATCTGTCGGATGTTGATTTGCACTGCTAACAAAACCTCGAATAGGATTCACCATGTGTGGGTTCTCTGAAAAAGGAATAAAGCTTCTAAGGTCGTTTTTACTTAGCGTTCCATCTTGGATAAAAATTGCCTGATCTTTCTTTTCTAGAGGAAATTTTCCTTGTTGCTGAATCGCAATATCTCCGTTCTTACTGGCGAATACAAAATTTTGAGCAGGGCATGAGTAATGACTAATCGCCTCGAAATAATCTGACATATTTTTTGCTTTATTCAACAAATTAAAAGTAATCATTTCCTCACTTCCGTCATGTGCCGTCCATCTCAATGCTAGATTGGTTCTGTTGTTTTGATTGAAATTTTTGTCATATACCACAGGTCCATGCTCCGTATAACACACCGTATCATATATCGTTTTCCCGCCTTTAATAATATATTTTTCGATCCTTTTTTTGACAGGTAACCATTGACCATCCAATAAATATTCATCATGATTTTGGTCCTTAAAAACTATCTGATACCAATCTCTAACATCCCGTCCAGCGTTGGTTACACCCCAAGCAATATCATCATTGAATCCACTAATTACCCCTGGAGCTCCAGGTAAACTAGCCCCACAAACATTATATTCTGGACAACTTAAATGAATTTGAAACCAAATACTGGGAAGACTTAATTTTAAATGTGGGTCATTGCATAAAATGGGTCGGCCACTTTTTGTTTTAGTACCATCTATTGCCCAGTTATTACTTCCTAATAAATAGTCATCTTCTTTCTCATCATCCAAAAAACTCAATGTTTTGCTTTGTGAAGAAACATATTTCGTAGATGTAGGTCTTAGCATGGAAAGAATACTGTCTGAGTGGGATTTAATAATTGGGGAAAATTTTGTACCAACCGGAATAATGGGATCCTGCTCACCCCAATAATCCTTGTAAACAAGTTCGAATACATCAATTCCAAATAAATCTAGCGCATTGCTATGTTCAATATCATGTTCCATAGCAGTTAAGTTTTCTGACATCTTTTTAAGCAATAAACCAGTCTGTAATGGGGTCCACTTTTCTGGTTGATAATTTAACAACTTATATTCAAAAGGAATAGTAGCATTATTTAACTTTGAGATATACGCATTCACCCCATCTGAATATGCGTTTAACAAGGCATCTGCTGCTGGATATTTTTTTATACTTTTAAGTATATTCTCTGCCCCATATACCATTCCAGTTCTTCTGGCATATCTGTCTACCTCTAATGCTTTTTCTCCAGCAAATTCTGTTAATCGTCCTGCAGCCGCTCTAGTTTGAAGTTCCATTTGCCAAAGTCGAAATCTAGCAGTTACATATCCTTGTGCCATGTACAAGTCATGCTCATTCTCGGCAAAAATATGTGGTATCATATGTTCGTCATAGACTATATCCACTCTTTCTATCAAGCCAATAATTTGTAGTTTCTCGCTTTTGTAATTTTTTACGTTTTCTGCATTTTGCCAAAAACCAGTGAATGGTGAAACAAAATTGCCAATGGGTGGAAGCTTACCTATCTGAATACTCAGCGCACTAGTTAATGAGATTAAAAGCAACAGAACAAAAAAGGCTTTGAAATATTTCATAAGTTGGCAATAGCTTTGAATGAATAGTACCTATCAAATATACAAAGATATCTTAAACAAAAAAGGTGAGACTTGCGCTCACCCTTTTACTATAAATTTATTAATTTACTATTGTAATTGAAAACTTGTTTCACCAATTTTGTAACCGCTTTGATAAACTTCTGCTTTGTATTTCCCCTCTGAATAAATATTTTGTGACCAATAGATACACATCTTTTTACTAGCACCTTGAAAAGCAAAGTCAACTGATTTAGTGAATTGTGCGTCAGTTCCATCAGCTAATTTAATAATGCCTGAGCCCATAGATTCTTGTACAATGGTATTCCCTTGTGGGTTCATTAGTCGAAGATAAAGTGTTACATTACCTGGGTCTAACACCTTGTTATCGCCTGTTTCAAAGCAAACTTTAATCTTCTGAAGTTTATTAATTTTGTTAGTCTCAATTTCCTTTCCAGCAGATTTTACCTTTACGCCAACTGCAAGAATATTCTGTGTTTTCAAAAGCTTACCTAATTCAAATTTACCTTGTAAATAAGTTTTATCAGTAGTGAGTTGCTTAGTTGTCGCTTTCTCAGACGTTAAATCAGTGTTTAACTTAGTATTTTCTTCAATCAAGATTTTTTTCTCTTCAGCCAATTTTTGAATTTGTTCTAAATACTGTTTATTTTGAGATTGTAATTCGTCGATAATCGCTTGCATTTTTGACTTGTCGGCACTTGTCTTATTTGATTTTTTATTAAGGGCTTCATATTGGCTTTTAAGATTGTTTAATGCAGTCTCTCTTTCTGCCAACATAACGTCCATATCGGCATTTTGGCCTTTTAAACCTTCCAGTTGTGACTTGCTTTCATCTAAAGTTTTTAAGGTTGTTTGATAATCAGTATCAAGGTTTTTTTTCTGGTCCAATAATGTAATATATTCTACTGAACTTTTTGGATTGAAAGTTTTATAGGCAAAAAATGCACATCCTAATGCAAGTAAAACACAGATTGCTATAAGAATTTTGTTGGTGGTGTTACCACTTGATTGTTCTTCTGACATATTTTATAAATTTATTTGTAATGATTTTTTCTTCTAACACTTAAACGTAAAATTATGCGAATAATTACATTTTTTGTTATTTTTACATAGCAACTTATTACCTAAGATTTGTTAATAACCACTTTAACTACTAAAACATACGAAAATGACACAAAAAGATTTTGAGAATATCTTATTCATAGATATTGAAACCGTCCCTATCACCAAGTCTTACAAGGATTTGCCAGAAGTTTTTCGCAAATTATGGAATGACAAACATCTTCTTCTCAAAGATACCACTGACGAGCCTTCGCTAAGCTTTGAGAGCAGAGCAGGTATTTATGCCGAGTTCGGAAAAATTATTTGCATTTCAGCAGGCTTCTTTTTTCTAGATAAAAAAGAAAGAAATTTTCGAGTTAAGTCTTTCAGTTCAGATAACGAGGCAGAAATTCTAAAGGAATTTGCTGATTTATTGTCTAAGAATTTTAATACCACCAAGCATATTATTTGCGGACATAATATCAAAGAATTCGATATTCCATATATCTGTCGTCGGATGTTGATTAATGGGGTTCGTTTGCCAAAAAATCTTGACCAAAGTGGTAAAAAACCTTGGGAAACAAATTATATTGACACATTGCAGCTATGGAAATTTGGTGACTTTAAAAGTTATACATCACTGAAGTTACTGGCTGCCTTATTTAATGTGGATACACCGAAAGATGATATAGATGGTAAGGATGTAGCCCGTGTTTATTGGCAAGAAAATAATCTTGAAAGAATAGCTACATACTGCCAAAAGGATGTTCTAACAACTGCCCAACTACTTTTGCGTTTTAATAATTTAAGTTTACTTCAGGAAGATGAAGTAACTTTTTTAACCTAAGTTTGAGTTTAATTTATAGATTTTTTGAAAGTAGCTTTAATACATATAAGGATGATGCACAAAGGAGGATTGGAAACTCGCCTCTTTAACTATATGAATTACTTTCTAGAAAGAGGACATCATGTGACGATCATTTCCTCCAAAATCAATAAAGAGATTAAACTTCCAGAGGGAGTTACATTGGTAAAACATGATTTGAGTAAGTGTCCAAGACAATTACGTCATCTGTTTTTTAGTAATTGGTTAGTAGGCTTCATGACACAACATCATTTCGATTATTCGCTCTCTCTTGAAAGGACTTGGGGTCAACAACGACTCATAGCTCCTAGCACTCATATTGGTTATTTAAAAGGACAACAAAAGTGGTGGCGAACTCCAAGCGATTATATTCAGCTATTCTTGGATAAAAAAGCTTTTCGACTAACAAATAAAATTTATGCTTGTTCACAGATGGTGAAGGATGAAATGGTCGACTATTATGCAGTCAATGAAGACAAGATTACCGTTTTGTTCCCTCCCTTAAATACGGCAATTTTTAACCTAAATGTCAAAAGTAACAAAGCTGATTATCAAAGAAAATATAGCATGAATTCATCCAAGCAGAACTTTTTGTTCGTGTCAACAAGCCATAAACGAAAAGGACTTGATTTATTGCTTGATTTATTTTCAAGGGTAGAGATGAAAGATAAACATCTCTATGTGGCTGGATCTGAATTTACTTCTTCCGCTCTGAATGTACATTATTTGGGTTTTGTGAATGAAACTAATGAGTTGTATGCTGCCGTAGATTGTACTTTGCATCCATCAATTTATGAGCCTTTTGGACAAATAGTCTCAGAATCTATTTCTTGTGGAACCTTCGTGATTGTCTCAAATAATGTTGGCGCAAAAGAAATTATAACAGAAAATATTGGAAAAATTATTTCTTCCGGCGATAAAAACGCTTGGTTGAAAGCGCTTACTAATTTTCAGAAAGTAAAATTGAATGAGCAAGAAATACAAGATTTATCCAAAAGATTATCTCTTGAAAATCATATGAACGTGCTCACGAAATAATCCCCATTGCTTTGATTTCAAGATATTTGTTGATGGTGTTTATTGTAAGCTTGTCTGGTGAAGTCAATACACTATAAATGCCAAATCTTCTCAACTCTTTAATGATTTGCCTTTTCTCAATAGCAAATTTTCAATGACAGTGTGAATATAAATTTCGTCGATACTGCTGGCTGGCTTTTCAATTATTTCTGTTAGTTCAGTGTTCTCAAAAAAAAATAACGAATAGAACATGATGTTGAGTAATAGCTACTAGGTATATCTTTTGACGGTTCAATCTTTTTTATCAATTATGAATGCATCTGGAATAGGAAAACTAACCTAGATTCTCTAATCGTTGTTATTAAAGTATAAAATTAAATCTACAGAATTTTAAAATATGACACGCAAACTGAAGTTGAATGGTAGTTTAGGTGAAAAAGTTTAAATTTGTAAACAAACTTCCCTGAATTGAATAATAGCAGACTGTTTAGAGCCTTTGGGTATGCAACAAGAGGAATTTTAGATGTTTTCCTGCATTGTGCAAATATGCGAATACACTTAAGTGCAGGCGCAACAGCCATATTTTTTGCTTTTTTTCTAAAAATTAGCAAGATTGAATGGTGCCTTATCTTGTTATGTATTTTTGTAGTTATGGCGTCCGAAATGATGAATAGCGCGATTGAATACACGGTTGATTTAGTTACGAAAGAACAAAAAGAACTAGCAAGAAAAGCCAAAGATGCGGCTGCTGGTGCTGTGCTCATTTTTGCCATTCTTTCGCTCTTCATTGCCGCTATTATTTTTATTCCCAAAATCCAATGGCTCCTCCAATGAAAAATCTACTTTATATTCATCTGCTAATCATTTATTCTTTTTTGAATGCGCAGGAGAGAAGCTATAATATTAAAAGTTTTCAGAATGATTCTAAAGATACAAGCACTTTTGTCGTTGATGTAAAGGAAGAGAAAGCAATCATTCGCTGCTTCAATAAACAAAGTCATCAACCAAGTGAGATTTTGCTTTCTAATCAAAAAAAATGAACTTACTCTTCTTGCCAACGAACAAGGATCAACAGCTATTATATTCAATCTTAATGATTATTTTATCATGCTGTCAAAGCTCTTTGGTGTAGTATGGCTTGAAGCATTTTAATTTTCTAAGTTCTTCAGCACTTATCTTTTATTGACATAATCGGCATATGCCTTAAAAATTTCGGGTTGCTTATCTTTAAACACGAGCAATGCAGCATTAAATCCCGATTTTACTGCAATTGGGATACCTCCACCTAACTCTGCTACATCTTTTTAAGCTATTTTCATAATATAGAACGTAAAATCCATCCTTCATTTTTTTGATTTGTTATATACAAAAGAGGATGTCGCTTATCAGCAAAAAAAAAACTCTTCACATGGTGAAGAGTTTTTTAAATTTAAATCATTAATCTTAGTTGGAACCTAAAGTTACTCTTCTAAATTGAGTAACAGTAAGGCCTGCAGAAGTTTCTTTCAAAACTTGGGCCACAGATTTGCTTGTGTCTTTTACAAATGCTTGATTCAATAAAGTGTTTTCCTTAAAGAATGCGCCCATTTTACCATCAGCAATTTTACCAATCATATCATCTGGTTTACCAACCATTTTAGGATCTAGTTTCATCTGCTCAACGATGATTGCTTTTTCTCTTTCTACCACTTCTGGAGAAACAGAATTTTCGTCAATCGCAACTGGATTCATTGCTGCAATTTGCATCGCAACATCTTTTCCAATGGCATCAATCTTTTCAGATTTCGCTTGGTTCAATGCTACTAAGACTCCCATTCTGTTATTGCCATGGATATATGCAACTACATCATCGCCAGTCATTCTAGCGTATGTACCTAGAGTAATCATCTCACCAATAGAAGATACTTTTCCTAAAATTAATTCATGTATCGTAGAACCTTCTAAGGTAGAAGCCGACAATGCTTCGCTTGTATCAAACTTATTTGCTAATGC
Organism: Chitinophaga pinensis; assembly: GCA_945872405.1. Classification (GTDB taxonomy): domain Bacteria; phylum Bacteroidota; class Bacteroidia; order Chitinophagales; family CAMDFR01; genus CAMDFR01. The sequence continues at coordinate 25,201 of CAMBZT010000021.1, forward strand.
ATGCTCTGCAATGCTCCTGGTGAAAGTTACAAAAGCTTCGTTTTTGGCAACGAAATCTGTTTCGCAAGTAATTCTTACTACTACACCTTCTTTACCATCAGCAGATGTCAAAGCGATTACGGCGCCTTCATTACTTTCTCTGCCCGCTCTTAGTTCTGCAACTTTTGCACCCTTTTTTCTTAAGTAATCAATAGCGGCTTGAATATCACCATTTGCTTCTACTAAGGCTTTTTTACAATCCATCATACCAGAACCTGTCAATTGTCTTAACTCATTTACTTCTTTTGCTGTTATGCTCATCTTATTCTAATTTCTTTATTTTTAAAAAATTATTTCTTGAATCCGCCACCACCTCTTGGGCCACCCGGTGAAGCACCTGGGCCACTTGGTTTACGACGTGTCAATTGTTTTTTACGTGGACCATCTTTTTTCTCTTCTTCATCCGAAGGACCACTCATAGTGATTAAGTTACCATCATCATCATACTGATCAACTTCACCTTCTTCCGCTTCAATCTGGTCTTTGTTAGCTGCACGATCTTCTAAACCTTCTCTAATTGCATTAGCAATATAGGTAGTAATTACAGCGATAGATTTTGTAGCATCATCATTTGCAGGTACTGCGAAATCTACAGAAGTAGGATCACAGTTAGTATCAACCATACCAAAAGTGGTAATACTTAATCTTTTTGCTTCTTTCAAAGAGATGTGTTCGTGATTGATATCAATAATGAAGATAGCCGAAGGCAATCTGTTCAATTGTGCAATACCACCAAGAATTTTATTCAGTTTATCTCTCTCTCGAGTTAAAACTAATTTCTCTTTTTTAGTGATGCTTTCAGCAGAACCGTCTTTCAACATTTTATCAATCGTATTCATCTTTTTAATAGACTTTCTGATCGTTGCAAAGTTGGTCAACATACCACCTAACCATCTTTCTGTTACGTATGGCATTCCAATGCTTTCAGCTGTTTCTTTTACGAATTCTTTCGCTTGTTTTTTTGTAGCAACGAATAGAATTTTTTTGCCCGAACGAGCGATTGATTTCAAGGCTGCTGCTGATTCCTCAAGCTTGGCTGCTGTTTTATTCAAATCAATTAAATGTATACCTTTCTTTTCTGTGAAGATATAAGGCAACATCTTTGGATTCCACTTTTTCTTTAAGTGTCCAAAATGAACACCTGCATCTAACAATTCCTTTTGAGTGATTACTGACATTTTATATTTTATTAAAGGATGGACAATAGATTAACGTTTGCTATACTGTTCTTTCTTACGTGCTTTACGTAAACCTGGTTTTTTACGTTCCACTTTTCTAGCATCACGTGTCAACAATCTTTCAGCTTTCAACAAACCTCTAGATTCAGGATTGAACAATAATATGGCACGGGAAATTCCCATGGCTACAGCTTCTGCTTGGCCTTTCACGCCGCCCCCGTTCGCATTTACAATCACATCATATTTACCAGCTACCTCACCAATCTTGAAAGGAGCTTCTACTTTATGTTGTAAGTACATCATAGGAAAATAATCTTTATAATCTTTTCCGTTTATTTTAATTTCTCCATTGCCTTTGTTAATGAAAACACGAGCGATGGATGCTTTTCTTCTGCCTACGGCTACATTCTTTTCCATGATTAAATTAATGGTTTAGGTTGTTGTGCAGCATGAGGATGTTCAGCACCTTCATACGTAAATAATTTTCTAAAATATTGGTCACCTAATTTTGTTTTAGGTAACATCCCTTTAACAGACCACTCAATCATCGACTTCCCATTACGATCGTTCATTTTCTTCGCTGTTAATCTTTTTTGTCCGCCTGGGTACAATGAATGCCATATGTATTCCTTGTCATTCCATTTGTTACCTGTCAAACGAATTTTGTTAGAATTCAAAACGATTACATAATCGCCTGTATCTAAGTTGGTAGAGAAGTAAGGACGGTGCTTGCCTTTCAATACGCTTGCAATTCTAGTTACAAGACGACCCAAAGTTTGTCCCTCTGCATCTACCACGTACCAATGCCTCTTTATGATGTTCGGATTGGCCGTTTGTGTGATTTTTGCTGTTTTTTCCACTGATTTCTTTTATTTACCTTATTAAAAATTGGATGGCAAAAATACAAGCTTTCAATTCTCTTACCAAATGTTCTCTGCATAATTTTACAGCGAACATCATAAGTATCTGATATTCAATATAAAAATTATTCAATTTAATTTATCATCACTTATTAAAACTGAAAATGAGCAAGTTAGGAGACCAATCAACGATTCGTTTTTTTATTCGCTTTTTGGGCAGCTACCTTTGCTTTAAAATGCAAAAAAAAAGCAAAGGCACCGCGTCTTCCACAGTGCATGGCACTTGCTCCACCCTCTGCTGCGAGATTTGCGATTGAAATGATAGATGACATCACTTTCAAAATTTTTTTCAGAAATACTTTAGGTAAAGATTACAGATATCCAATCTGCAAATGAGGCGAAGCATTGAGTAGATAATGAGTAGATTCCTTGCAATGATTATAGCAGTTTTAAGGCGACACTAACCTTTGGGGAAAGACAATGTAGACATGAATGGGGGCCTATCTCCACTTGCTTGTCGGTGAATAACACCAACAAGGGCGATATCAGTTGTCTACTGTTAGATGATATTACTTGACTAGGCGAAAAACCATATTGAAATATTGAACAAATGATGATTGCTTTAACAATTCAAGCATTGGATTCATTTCGCGAAGTTTCCTTCTGAATAACATGCTTGGCTGTGGCTTCAGTCAACATATACATATATTATATGAAAGCTCCAGAGGCGCGAAATATTATTAGAAACATCATAAGAAGCGAAATCAGCTCCAGAGGAGCGACACAAAAAATTCAACTCCAATGGAAATATTTGGTTACATTCTCAGCATTCATTTTTGAAGTAATGTACGGATACAAATCTTGGGAAAATTTCAGAAGTTAAAAAGAAGTCACTTTTTAAAACTACTTCATTAACTCTTCAGAAAAGTCGAGTAATTTTTCATCTTGCATACTTGCTGCCATGAGCTGTAACCCAATAGGCATATTGTTTTCAGAACTTTTTGCTAAGGGTAGAGATATGGCAGGTGTGCCCGTTAAATTAGAAAGCACCGTAAAAATATCAGCTAAATACATCGCGATTGGATCATTCCCTTTTTCGCCAAATTTAAAAGCAGTGGTAGGCGATGTCGGGGTTAAAATAAAATCGTAAGTAGAAAATATTTCTTTTAAATTATCTTGAAGCAAACGACGTAATTTTTGTGCCTTTCCATAATAGGCATCATAATAGCCAGCACTTAATACAAAAGTGCCCAACATGATTCTGTTTTTTACTTCTTTACCAAAGCCCTCGCTTCTAGATTTTTTATATACTTCATCGATGTTCTTAGCCAGTGGACTTCTATAACCATAATGAATACCATCAAAACGAGCTAAATTCGAGGAAGCCTCTGCAGTACTTAAAACATAGTAAGCAGGAATTAGATAATCGAGGTATTTGAATTCTACAGGTTCAACTATATGGCCTGCCATCTGTAGGGCTTCAATTTTTGTACGAACGGCAGATGTTACCTCTTCTTCCATTCCTGCACTATTCAATATTTCATTGAAATAAGCAATCTTCATTTTTTTTGTTTCTCCTTTGGTAGTAAAAGGAATTTTATGGGTACTCATGGTAGCATCATATTCATCTGCTCCACTAATCACTTCCATTATTCTACGTAAGTCGTCTATGTTATTTGTGAGCGGTCCAATTTGATCAAATGAGGAGGCATAGGCGATTAAGCCATAACGAGAAACAACACCATAGGTTGGTTTATAGCCAATCACACCACAAAATGCCGCAGGCTGACGGATACTCCCACCAGTATCACTACCAAAAGAAGCCATACATAATTTTGCTTGAACAGCTACGGCACTACCACCAGAAGATCCTCCAGAAACACGCGTTTCGTCAAGTGAATTGAGCACGTTTCCAAATGCTGAATTTTCATTGCTACTGCCCATTGCAAACTCGTCACAATTTGTTCTGCCAATAATAATAGCATCTTCAGCAAGCAGACGTTCAACTAAGGTGGAAGAATAAATAGAAACAAAACCTTCTAAAATTTTTGAAGAGGCAGAAACTTTATGATTCTTAAAGCAAATATTGTCTTTGATAGCAACCACTAAACCAAATAATTTACCTTTATTTTCTTTTTTCTGATCTAATGAAATGGCCCGCTGTATTGCTTCTTCACTAAATACCTCGAGAAAAGCATTGAGCTGTTTTTTATCTTCGATATTCTTAAGAAAATAACGAACGAGCGTGACACAGGATAAATTTCCTAGAACTATTTCGTTCTGAACATAGGCTAAGCTATCATACATAAAACAAGTAAATATGAGAAGGGTGAAATGTAATTATTTTGCACTTTCTTCACCTGTAGAAGAAGTGTTTGCGGGCGGAGTGGCAGGTTCTTTCAAACCCTCTTCAATATGACTTTTGATGCTTCCTTTTGCTGTGTTGAATTCTCTGATTCCCTGACCTAATCCACGCATTAACTCTGGTATTTTTTTGCCACCGAATAAAAAAACAACGACTACTAAAATGATAATCCATTCGCTACCACCAGGCATCCCAAATAATAATGTATTCATGATATTCTAATTTAGGATGTAAAAATAGGTAAATTCTTCAAGTATTTGAGATTTAACACCTATTCCCTTCAAATTTAATTCAAACCAGAAGTGAATTGAAACGTTAAATAGTTGCCAATCATTAATACAAATCAGGCTCTTCGTACCTAATAACCAAAGTTTGAACCATATTGTCGCCAATTTTTTGTCTTTTCTGAGACGAGATAATCATAAAAAAATCTACAAGCACTAAAATTGAACAAAGTAGGAATCGAAAGAAAGGCCACTCCATGCGTGTTTGGGTAGTTGAGTAAATGGACGTAATGCCAACATAATTATCAAAGGGATCATGATTAGGACAAGAAATCTACAGCTAAATGCTATCAGTGCTCGATCGTCAGAATAGCCTACCTTCCGATAAAAAAACGTATAAGGTTGGGTGTCATTGTAGGCCGCCATTATAGAATATATAATCGGTGGGGATATCATAAACATTGCGATTATTCTATAGGCAAATTCTGGTATTGGTTTCTTCTCTTCATCTATATGTTTTTTAGATGATTCTAAAATGATTATTCTAATTATCTTTGATAAAAGTAAAATTTGAATATGAAAAAGTTTTTTTCTTGTCTATTATTATTCGCTATATGCTTTTCGTCGATGTATCTTCATGCCCAAACATATACGAATACCATTGGTGGCTTCGTTCCTGACGATGGCAGTAATAATGATTTCCCGATAACTGTAAGTGGATTGTCTTCTTCTACCCTAGATTCTAATTTAGGAGTCGTAAATGTTTGCTTAAATATGAATCATACTTATGACTCAGATTTGAATTTTTTTCTTATCTCTCCGGCAGGTACCACAATCAACCTGATGAGAAATGTAGGCGGGGGAGATGATAATTTTGTTGGTACTTGTTTATCTCAATCTGCAAGTCTTTCCATAGCTATGGGAACAGCTCCTTTTACTGGTTCTTTTCTTCCTACTCAATCTCTCGGTAATTTAAATGATGGCACTAATGGAAATGGTATTTGGAATTTGAGAATTAGAGATGAAGCAGGTGCAGACACCGGGAGTTTGTTAGACTGGAATATAACCTTTGACAATGGTGCCCCCGTTCCATATCTATTCACATCCTCAAATTTACCTATCGTAATGATCAACACTTTAGGACAAACCATCGTTGACGAACCTAAGATTAATTGTACAATGAAGGTAATTGATAATGGTTTTGGCTCAAGAAATAGAACCATAGATGCACCAGTGTATAATGGTAATATTGGTATTGAAATTAGAGGAGCTTATTCTTCTTCATTGCCTCAAAAACCTTATGGTTTCACAACACAAGACGTTTCAAATAACGATTCCAACACCGTTTTACTCGGATTGCCTTCAGAGCATGATTGGATTTTGCAAGCCACCTATAATGATAAAACCTTTCTTCGAAATATTACGATGTTTGATTTGTTTAGACGAATGGGTCATTATGCCACAAGAACAAAACTTTGTGAGGTCACTTTAAATGGTAATTATGAGGGGGTATATTTTTTATGTGAGAAAGTAAAGAAGGCTGAAAATCGAGTTGATATTGCCACACTTGACCTAGATGATAATATTGGTGATTCGGTGACTGGTGGCTATATTTTCAAACATGATTATGATGATGCTGGTTGGAATTCAGCTTGGCTTCCTCCTTTATGTCCAGGCAGATTTTTGAGTTATCAGTATTTTTATCCAAAGGCAGCCACCATAACTATTCCGCAACAAAATTATATTAAAGCTTATGTAGATTCATTCGAAGATGTTCTATTCAGTGATAGTTTTGGCAGTAAAATAAATGGCTATAAAAGGTTTATTAGTAGCGCTTCTTTTGTCGATTACTTAATAAGTAATGAGTTGGCGCAAAATGGAGATGGCTATAAAAAATCAATGTTTTTTCATAAGGACAAATCCAGTAAGGGAGGCGAGTTGAAAGCAGGCCCTATTTGGGATTTTGATTGGTCTTTAAAATTCGCACCATGGGTAGACGCAGAGGTTTCTGGATGGACCTACTTGTCAGCACCATGTGATGGTGATGTTTTATTTACACCATGGTATGCGAGATTGATGGAAGACACCACCTTTGAAAATGCTGTGTATTGCAGATGGCAGGAATTGCGTAAAACCATCATCGATAGCTCCTTTTTAAATCACAAACTTGATTCAACAGCATTGATACTAGATGAGGCACAAAGAAGGCATTTCGATACTTGGGGTAGTTTGGGAGCACATGTTGGATCACCAGAAAGTGACCCACTTCCAACAACTTATGTTGGAGAGGTAGATCGTTTAAAATTATTTTTGACAAATAGAATAGCTTGGATAGATTCTAACTTAAACGGTCATTGTTATTTGGCAGACACTGTAGCAGATACTACCATTAATACAGCTATTCCAGCTCGAAATGACTTTCAAGTAGGGATTCAAGTATTTCCAAATCCTGCCTCAGAAAAAATCTTTGTTAATTATCAGAGAGCCGATATTGCCACCATCTCAGTCTTTAATATTGGAGATAACTTAATAGCAAGATTTATTCCAGAAAGGGGACAACAAATTATTGATGTCAGCAACTTTACAAATGGAATTTATTTGTTGGATTTTAGAGGTAAAAATGGAGAAACGCTTTATAGAGAAAAGATAGTTATTGTAAGATAAATGTTGCTTTTGACGTAGATTTAGTCAATTTTTAGTATATTATTTTAAGCAAAGAAGATGAGAAAAACATTAGTCATTGGTGCAAGTGAGCAACCCGAAAGATACAGTTACAAAGCGATTATTAGTTTATTAAATCATCAGCATTCAGTGGTAGCGCTTGCAAGTCGACAAGGAAAAATAGACTCATTAAATTTCCTAACAAACAAAGAAATGATACCTGATATCGATACGGTCACGTTGTATATAAATAGTACCATTCAAAAGGAGTATAGCGATTATATTCTCTCATTACATCCTAAGCGGGTAATTTTTAATCCAGGAACAGAGAATGCTGAATTTTCTGTAGTGCTAAAAAATGCCGGAATTGAAGTAAATGAATCCTGTACCCTCGTACTACTGAGCACCGGTCAATACGAATAATTTTTTTATTAGTCCCCTTTGACTTAATTTAGTCTTGCCTAAAAAATATATGATGACTCACCTTAGTATTACAGAGGAAAATTATCTTAAGTCAATTTTGAAACTGAGTGACCATAATCAAACCAAAATTGGTACCAATGAAATTGCCAATGAAATAAACATTTCTGCAGCATCAGTAAGTGATATGTTGAGAAAGTTGGCAGACAAAAAATTAATTACTTACCAGAAGTATTATGGCGTAAAGTTGACAAAAACAGGAGAGCATTACGCAAAAAATTTGGTTCGTAAACATCGTTTATGGGAAGTTTTTCTTACTCAGAAATTACAATTTTCTTGGGATGAAGTGCATGATTTAGCAGAGCAATTGGAACATGTGAAGGGTGATGACATGATTAATAGATTGGAAAAATTTTTAGGCAATCCGAAATTCGATCCACATGGAGATCCCATTCCAGATACAATGGGAAATATTGCTATAAGAAAGCAGCAGTTGCTTATTGAATTGAAAAAAGGAGACAAAGCGGTTATCATTGGAGTAAAGGATACAGCAACTACTTTTCTTCAGTTTTTAGATAGTATCAAAATTTCATTGGGTACTAAGTTTACAGTTATAGGTGTAGTTATTTATGACCATTCCATGCAGTTGAAACTACAAGATGGACGAGAGTTAATGTTGTCTCAACAAGTTTGTAGTAATATCTTTGTTTCTTCCTAGCACTTAAAATCAACTAAATAGGATATCTGAGACCAAATACATGTTTAGACATGCAATAATCAGTGCGATGGTCCATGCTACATATTTCATCCAAGCTTTGTTTGCAAAAACACCCATTTTCTTTTTGTCAGAGGTAAATGCCACTAGTGGGAAAACTGCAAAACTCAATTGCATAGAGAGGATTACTTGACTTAAGACCAATAAACTCATAATTCCTTTTTCACCATAAATAATAGTGATAATTAAGGCAGGAATTATTGCAACTAATCGTGTGAGAAGTCGACGAGCCCATGGTTTTAATCTAATATCAAGAAATCCTTCCATTACAATTTGGCCAGCCAAAGTGCCAGTTAGCGTCGAATTTTGTCCTGATGCTAAGAGTGCTACACCAAAGAAAATGCTCGCAAGAGAGACTCCTAAAATTTTAGGCAATAGGTGATAGGCATCCATCAAATCAGCCGTATTATGATAGAGCGGATTGTTATGGAATGTACTAGCAGCTAAGATCAGGATAAAGGCATTGATTAAAAATGCGAGCAGTAAAGCTGCGGTCGAATCTATTGTTGCAAATTTTATAGCTTCTTTCCTACCAACTTCTGTCTTTTCATAAGCTCTTGTTTGTACAATACTAGAATGTAAGTATAAATTATGTGGCATAACGGTAGCACCCAAAATTCCAATCGCGATGTAAAGCATGCTTGGATTGAAAACTATATCTAACGATGGTATAAAGCCAGACATCAATAACCCGAATGGTGGATGAGCCAAGAACATTTCATAGACAAAACAAATAAAAATGACTCCAATTAATGAGGCGACAATGGCCTCTAATTTTCTAAAACCTTTTTTTAGGAAATAGAGTAAAAGGAAAACATCTAGTACAGTAAGAATGATTCCTATAATTAACGGAATTTTAAATAAAAGATAGAGTGCAACCGCACTTCCAATTAACTCTGCTAGATCGCAGGCAGCAATGGCAATTTCGCATAAAATCCATAAACCAATCGTAACCGGTTTTGAATAGTTCGCTCTACAAGCTTGTGCCAAATCATAGCCAGTGACAATTCCTAGTTTTAAAGCAAGGTGTTGCAAAAGCATCGCAAAAAGATTGGAGATAAGAATGACGGAAAGTAAAGTATAACCAAATTTTGCACCACCCTGAATATTTGTTGCCCAATTACCAGGATCCATATAACCAACTGCTACCATTAATCCTGGTCCAACATAAATCATCATCTTTTTCCAAAACTTTGCATTGGCTGGAATCTTCACACTCGCAAAAGACTCTGGTAGCGAGACTGAAGTAATTATATTTTTCCAAGCACCTTTCATAACTCAAAAATAGAACTATAATTTAAATAAACAGAAATTAATTTTTAGACTAACCTAAATAAATTAAAAATTTGTCTCTTTGGTTCAACGCTATTTTTCTAAATTTACACTTAGGAGACAATACATAGTATATGCGAGATATTTTTAAGACAGGAGATAAGAAAGAATTTAAGAGGCGAATTGAGTTGAAGGATATTGCTTCTTTTGATGATGGGGATGTACATCAGGTATATGCTACCTTTGCGCTAGGACGTGATGCCGAATGGTGTTGTCGATTATTTGTGTTGGATGTTAAAGAAGAAAATGAAGAAGGAATAGGTACTTTTCTTACCGTCACTCATCATTCACCTGCTTTATTGAATGAGGAAGTAAAATTTGAAGCTACAATAAAGTCACTTCAAAACCATGAATTGATTTGTACCTTTATTGCAAACGTGGGAGAGCGCTTGATTGCAAGTGGCGAAACAGGACAGAAAGTTATCAAGAAGGAGAGGCTTCAACAGCTTTTCGATAGTATAAAATAGGAAGATGAAAACGATTGAAATAAATAATAGAAAGGCATTATTCGATTTCGAGTTGCTTGATAGATATGAGGCAGGATTGATGTTAAAGGGTACAGAAATTAAATCTATTCGTTCAGGAAGAGTTAATTTAAAGGATGGATTTTGTTTTTTTAAAGG
>CAMBZT010000022.1 GCA_945872405.1 Chitinophaga pinensis
GAAAATTCGTTTTATTATTGATTCAAACCATGCAAAGTTATGACAAAAAGCAGAATAGCAATATTAACAGGTGGATATAGCGCCGAAGCCAACATTTCAGTTAAAAGCGCGAAGACAGTTTTACATCATATAGATAGTAATCTTTTCGAAACATATCTAATTGTTATTTCTAAAGAAAAATGGGTGCATATTGATGCCAATCAACACGAATTTTCTATTGATAAGAATGATTTTAGTCTCACACTCAATCAACAAAAAATCAATTTTGATCTGGTCTTTTTCGCCTTGCATGGTACCCCAGCCGAAGATGGAAAAATTCAAGGATATTTTGACATGCTTGGCCTTAAGTATTGTGGTAGTAACATGATGGAAATGGCCTTAAGCTTTGATAAGGCTGCCACCAAAAAATATTTAAAAAGTGTAAATGTATTGATGGCAGAAAGTAACTTGTATTATAAACAAGAAAGTATTTTTGATATTGTCATGCATATATCCTTGCATATGAAGATGCCTGTTTTTGTGAAGCCAAATAAAAATGGTTCGAGTTATGGCATTACAAAAGTAAATGAGATTAAAGAATTAGAAGCTTCTATTATCAATGGATTCAAATATGACAATGAGTTAATCGTAGAAGCTTTTATTTCGGGTAGAGAGATGACATGCGGGGTTTATCAGTTTGATGATACGATTACAGCCTTAGCACCTACAGAAATCAAAAGTCAAAATGATTTTTTTGATTATAAGGCAAAGTATTTAGGTGAATCAGAAGAGGTTACACCTGCTGAAATTTCCCCAGAACTTACCAAAAAAATACAAGAAATTTCTATTCACATCTTTAGAGAATTAGGATTAAAAAGTCATGCACGCATCGATTTTATCATGCATGAAGATGAATTTTATTTTTTAGAAGCCAATACCATACCTGGTTTGACTGACGAAAGCTTAATTCCTCAACAAGTAGCTCATGCGGGCTGGGTATTAAAAGATTTTTTTACAGCTATTATACAAGAAGGTTTTAGAAAATATGATACTGCTCCTATTTGACAGATTTAGAGAACCAATAAATACGCTGGAAATACACTTAGTCTGATACAATAGACGATGCGGGATTACATTCAGGTATTTTATCCATCATCAGAACTTCAGATAGCGCTATCATCTACAATTATAAAGTGCTAGGTGTACATGAAATTTGAAGCTACGTGTTTCACGAACATCATGCACCCATCTATAGCACCACTACAGAAAACACCCAATGAAAGTGTATATAAAATTCAAAGATCATGAAGATTTATTTACTACCAAAATAATTGACATCACTGTCAATCGATAATACAGCAATATAGGCATAAAAAAAGAGTCCAAAATTGGACTCTTTTTTTTATTATAATAATAAGTTTAGACTATGCGATTGTCACACTTGGATCTAAATAAATATCTTGAATAGCGTTTAATAACTCAATACCCACTTTCATATCTTTTTGGAAAGCTTTTCTACCAGAAATTAAACCAGTACCACCCGCTCTTTTGTTGATGATTGCTGTTTCTACTGCCTCTGCTAAGTCAGTCTGGCCCTTGCTTTCGCCACCACTATTTATCAAACCATTTCTTCCCATATAGCAATTTGCTACTTGGTAACGACATAAGTCAATTGGATGATCCGTACTTAATTCAGAATATACTTTATCATGTGTTTTACCGAATTTAACGGCAGGATAACCACCATTGTTTGTAGGTAATTTTTGTTTGATGATATCTGCTTGAATCGTTGTTCCAATATGGTTTGCCTGACCCGTTAAGTCAGCGGCTGCATGATAGTCAACACCATCTTTTTTGAAGCCATCATTTCTCAAATAGCACCAAAGAATCGTTGCCATCCCTAACTGATGTGCATGTTCAAAAGCTTCTGCTACCTCTGTAATTTGTCTTCTGCTTTGCGCACTACCAAAATAAATAGTAGCTCCAACTGCTGTTGCACCCATATTCCAAGCATCTTTCACCGTACCATACATGGTTTGGTCGAAAGAATTTGGATAACTCAAAATTTCGTTATGATTAATTTTTACGATAAAAGGAATTTTATGCGCATATTTTCTTGCTGTAGCTGCCAATACACCATAAGTTGATGCCACTGCATTGCAACCACCCTCTACAGCCAATTTCACAATATTCTCAGGATCGAAATACATTGGATTCGGTGCAAAAGAAGCACCAGCACTATGCTCAATTCCTTGGTCCACTGGAAGGATAGAAACATAACCAGTATTTGCTAAACGACCTGTACCATATAAATCCTGTAAGCTTCTCATTACTTGTGGAGTACGATTAGATGGCATCCACACACGGCTCATAAAATCTGGGCCAGGTAAATGTAAATTTTCTTTAGCTATGGTCCTAGACACATGATTCAATAAGTAGCCGGCTCTTTCCTCGCCAAGTAATGTAGTTACATTCATCTCTTATAAATTTTAATAGGTTTATTACGAATTAATTCGGTGTGCAAAAATACAGCTTTTTGCTAAAAATGAAGCATTCACTGACAATTTGAAGCTATTGACCGTTAAAAAAACCGATGAAAGTAAGGTTAAACAAAATTTTAATGCTAATAAGAATAGATAAATCAAGCTTAATAGGGACAAAATGCAACCGTTTCAAATTATGCTTCATAATTAAGAAGGTTCCTTCTGAATGACAGAAAGCATTAAACACAAAATCTCACTAAGAAAACAAATCACCACCCTATAACAAATTCCAGCGCAAAGGATAGTAGCGATAGCCCGCAGGAACGAGGACTGTAAGCGGATGGCCTGATCGCTCCAGATTATATCATCGGGACCTAGGAGCGATGCGCCCTCATACAATAAAAAATATGTTTAAACATCTAATCTCACTTCGGGCTCTACACTTTGATTGCTAAAATCTTTTCTTAAAAATTTATGATAGGCTGTGACAGCTATCATGCCTGCATTATCAGTGCAGTATTGAAAATCGGGAATATATATGTTCCAATTATTTTTCGTACCTGCCTCGGCTAACATAGCTCGTAATCCTGAATTGGCAGAAACTCCACCTGCAATCGCTACTTCCTTGATTTGATAATCTTTAGCGGCTTTCGATAATTTAGAAATTAATATAGAGTTGATTCGATATTGAATGGAAGCACATAAATCATGCATATTTTCTGCTATAAAATTGGGATTCAAAGCAGACTGCTTTTGCAAAAAATACAAGATAGATGTCTTTAAACCACTGAAACTAAAACCATATTTCGCGATAGCTGGGAATGGGAATTCATATTTATTAGGGTCGCCTGTATGTGCGAGCTTATCGAGCATAGGACCACCTGGATAAGTCAATCCTAGCATCTTTGCAGCTTTATCATAAGCTTCGCCTGCTGCATCATCTTTGGTTTCGCCAATCAATTCCATGTCTAAATAATCATGCACTAAAACGATTTGTGTATGTCCACCCGAAACAGTTAAACATAAAAAAGGAAAATTAGGTTTTGGGTCATCAATAAAATGTGCTAAAATATGTGCTTGCATATGATTGACTTCTATCAACGGCAAATCATGCACCAATGCAAAGCCTTTGGCAAAGGCGATTCCAACATGCAAAGAACCAATCAATCCTGGTCCTCTTGTAAATGCAACAGCACTTACATTTTCTTTAGATACACCAGATTGTTGAATGGCAGCATCTACTACTGGAATGATATTCACCAAATGCGCGCGCGAAGCGTATTCAGGAAAAACACCACCATAAGCGGCATGTATCGCCTGATTAGCTGTAACATTCGACATTACTTTTCCGTCCACACAAATGGCAGCAGAAGTGTCGTCGCACGAAGATTCAATTGCTAATATAATAACCATTTAATATTCAGAAATATCCTATCTTATAAAAGAAACAAAGCTACAAAACTATAATTATCTTTAAGAAACAAAGCCAATTGAATAAGCAAGTTCATTCATAAAGTTTGTTAGATTCTGTTAAAATAAATACATTTGTAGAACCACCAAACTAAAAACATTTTCTTTATGAAGAAGTATTTTACCCTCACTATTCTTTTTCTTTTGTTTAGTACAACTATTTTTTCTCAAAAAGCCACCATCAAAGGGGTGATAAAGGATAGCAAAAACGAAGCTGTTTTTTCGGCTTCAGTCATTATTGACATCAATGCTGGATTAGCAACCACATCAGACTTTGACGGTAATTATAAATTGATGGTTGACCCTGGTAAATACACCATCAAGTTTAAGTATGTTGGCTTTGAAGAGCAAACTGTTATTGTAATCGTTGGTGCTGATGAAAGCAAAGTGTTGAATATTATTATGAAAGAGAAAGAGGCGATGATGGATGTGATTGTAGTCAGTGCTAGTAAATACGCGAAAAAATTAAGTGAAGAAACAGTTTCAATAGAAGTAATGAAGAGTACTGTGTTACAAAACCAGAATATTACAAATGTCGAAAATGGTATTCAAAAGATACCGGGGGTTACTATCGCTGATGGTCAAGCAAATATCAGAGGAGGATCTGGTTGGTCTTATGGAGCAGGATCTAGAGTAGCTGTGCTTTTCGATGACTTGCCTATGACTACTGCAGATGCAGATGATGCCAAATGGAGTGCCATACCTGTTGAAAATATTGACCAAATAGAAGTACTGAAAGGCGCTGCCTCTGCTACTTATGGAACTGGGGCCTTAAATGGTGTTATTAATGCTAGAATGGCCTATCCAACAGATAAACCTTATACCAAGTTGATCACCTACGCGGGCTTCTATGGTAGCCCAACTAAAACACCAGAAATGAAGTGGTACGGTGGAAAACCGGCATACAGCGCTGGAATAAATTTTGCAGATAGAAGAAAAATTGGACAAGTCGATATGATTGTTGGAGGGGCTTATAATAATGACAAAGGCTGGTTAGATTCTTCAGATGCTTCGGATGCAAGAATCAATGTAAAGATCAGATACCGATTTAAAAAAATTGAAGGCTTAAACATTGGTGTAGGTGGTATTGCTTATTTTGGATGGGGCAAAACTTTCTTCTTATGGGATAGCATAGGTTCAAAAGCTTATAAACCTTTAGCAGGAACGATTACCATCTATGATAATAATCGATTTGTATTAGATCCATTTATAAATTATATAGACAAACACAATAATAAATTTTCATTTAAATATCGTTTGCTGAACTCTTCGAACATTAATAGTACTGGTCAGGGTTCTATAGCCTATAGAAATATTTTAGACTTCAGTTATCAGAGACCCTTTGAATTGAGCGAGAAAGTAAAGCTGAATTTTTTAGGTGGTGTTGGTGGACGTATTGACAAAATTGCACCTCCAGGCGATGATACTTCCTATTTGTATGGTAAAGTGAAACACAATGCTTATAATGCTTCTGTTTTTGCTCAAGTAGATGGGAAGTTTTTTAATAAATTAAACATTACCCTTGGAGCTCGATGGGAGTATTTTAATGTTGACAAAAGAAATAGCTTAAAAGACCTTGCCTATCCATTGTTCAGATTTGGAGCTAATTATCAAGCAGCCAAAGCAACTTATATTAGAGGCTCTTTCGGACAAGGTTTCCGTTACCCGTCTGTTGCCGAATTATTTGTTACTACACAGTTAGGACCGCTTACTATTTATCCGAATGTAAACCTTAAACCAGAAAAAGGATACAGTGCTGAAATTGGAATTAAACAAGGGTATAAAATAGGTAGAAAAGGAAATGTAACAGGTTACGCCGATGTAGCTGGTTTCTTAAATCATTATACAAACATGATGGAATTTATGTTTGGACCATTTGGTAATTTTGATGATCCTGGATTTGGTTCTGGATTTTCGTCACAAAATATTGGTGATACAAGAATTTTAGGAGTTGACTTATCTGCTGCAATACAGGCAACAGTGAAGGAATTCAAATTTAGTGTATTGGTAGGATATACTTATAACAACACCAAATCTTTGAATTGGGATAAACCTTTAACTATTTTCAATGGTGATGGCGATACATTAAGACCGAGTAATAATTTCGGCATTTTTCAAAAAGCATTTAATAGTGCCAACGCCCCGACTAATATCGATACCTTTAAGCAAATCACATATGGTATGTTGTCTTCCTCTTCTCAGAATCAACTGAAATATCGACCAACGCATCAGATAAAAATCTTGTTTGGCATCGAACATAAAAAGTTTGATATCAATTTAGATTATCAATTTATTGCTTATCAAAAAAATATTGATTACGCCTTTGTGAGTCCTTTCTTTACAGAAATTGTTCCTGCTGTATTCAAAGTCAACTCCTTCTTGGGTCTTAAACAATTTAGAGATAATCAAGTTGCAAATAAGAACGTAGGTGACAATATTTTAAATATTGCTGTTGGCTACAAACCAGTTGATAAACTGAAGATAGGAGTGGTTATTAAAAACATATTGAATACCGAATGGGCACCTCGTCCAGGAAGGCTAGAGGCGCCAAGAAGCTATACGGTACAACTCTCTTATCAATTTAACTAAAGCAGCTAAAAGAGTAATAATTTAATATTTTTCTAATCGTCGTTTCACAATGACTTCAATGGCTTGTGGTGCTACCTGCATTTCAAGTTGTTGATTCCATACAAAAGGATCGCCATCAATCTGTGCAACCAGTCCCTGAATTTTTTCGACCTTGATGCTAAAACCCTTAAAATATTCTACATCAGAGCTCCAATGAGGCTTGCGCATCAATAAGATAAACATAATCCAAGGTAAGCGATAGAGTTTAAACTTATTCACCATAATCATCTCCAGCACGCCATCCTTCATGCTACTATTATTTGTAAAACCAATATTGTAGCCATACTGATTCGAATTGAAAACAGAAAAAATAAATACCTCTCTATCCATCACTTTTTGATCTATGTGCACCCGTACCTTTACGTTATTGTGATAGAGTATAAATTGTCGCACTATGGCTATAAAGTAAGAGAAGAAACCTCTTAATGGCTGTTCTTTGAAACGTTGTGCCGCTAATGCTTCAAAACCAAAACCGCCAACACTTACAAAATAGCCATGAGGTGTATTTGTCAAACCCAAATCAATTGATACTGCTTTTCCAAAGTTGATAATATTGATTGCCTCTTTGATATTTCTTGGTGGAATTTTTAGGTGATTGGCAAAACCATTGCCGGAACCCATCGGAATAACTGCTAACTGTGTTTTTGTGCCAATAATTCCATTCACTACCTCATTTACAGAACCGTCTCCTCCAACAGCTACCACTATATCAAAGCCTTTCTCAGCTGCCTCCTTAGCAATTACTTTAGTATGACCAGCATACTCACTCTTCAAAATACTTAGCTCAAACTTATTATGATCAATATATTTATTCACTAAAACAGGAAGATTATAAAGATTCATCAATCCTGAAATCGAATTATAAATAAACATTATTTTTCTTTTTGTCATAAGTTTGCGAATATAACTAATTTATTAAACTCAGCGGCTAAATTGGCGACAAACACGAACTCAATACTTCCTAAAGAATTTATCTCCTTGCTTGAAAAGCAATTAGGAAAAGCATTTACAGAGGCACTATGCAAAAGTATATCTGAGGAAGCCGCACCTATTTCTATTCGATATAATACAAAAAAAATGAGTCCAGTGTTGCTACAGCCCATTCCTTGGGAGCCGCACGCCACCTACTTGACTGAAAGACCAGCTTTTGTTGCCGATCCACTATGGCATGCTGGTGCTTATTATGTTCAGGAAGCATCAAGCATGATTATTGGTCAATTGATACAAAATATATTCAAGCCAGAAGAATCTCTGAAAGTGCTTGATTTATGTGCTTCTCCTGGTGGTAAGAGTACACAAATAATATCTTCTATAAGTCAAGATTCAGTACTTGTTTGCAATGAATTGATTGGTAAGAGAGCCACGATTTTAAAAGAAAATATTATCAAGTGGGGCTATCCTAATGTGATTGTTTGTAATAATGAAGTTTCACATTTTTTGGCCTTTCAACAATGTTTTGATTTAGTATTGATTGATGCCCCTTGTAGTGGTGAAGGCATGTTTCGAAAAGATCCTGCAGCCATTGATGAATGGAGTTTACAGCGTGTGAAAGAATGCAGTATTCGTCAAAAATCTATTTTGGATGATGCCGCCTTTTTGGTCAAAGAAAGTGGCTATCTTATCTACAGCACCTGTACTTATAATGACATAGAAAATATTGAGAATATCCAATATTTAATTGAACAGTATGGTTTTGAATCAGTAGCACTTGAAATTCCAGCTAGTTGGGGTTTTCAAGAAATAAAAAAAGGAAAGGCAAGTGCATGGCAAGCATTCCCGCATCAAGTAAAAGGAGAAGGTTTTTTCTTTGCTGTACTATGTAAAAAAAGTATTACTACGAAAAATATTGCTTCTTCTTATCGCAGCAAAGCCATAGACAATCAAATGCCTAGCCCTAGTGAGAAAGAAATTTTTCAGCAATATATTGAACAAACTGAAGATTTATTTTTTTATAAAAAAAATGATGATTGGTTTGGCGTGCCAAAAGCGCAAGCCAATTTTTATAAATTATTCTTACAACAAATGAATGTAATACATGCTGGACTTCGTATTGGGCAATTTAAAAAAGAACATTTTATTCCAGATGCTGCATTAGCAGTGAATATGCTTTTAACTAAAAATATTCAGAGAATAGAACTGGACAATATAAAAGCGATTCAATATTTAAAGAAGGAAAACATGACATTGCCGAACGAAAGCCTTTTAGGATGGGCTGTTGTCACTTATCAAACCATCGCTCTTGGTTGGGTGAAGATAATTCAGGGTGGAAGAGTGAATAATTATTTTCCTATTGAGTGGCGTATAAGAATGAATCTTGATAGGTTAGGATAATTAAAAAAAAGAGTAAAATTTAAAAACATCAGATTTAATTTTAGCAAGACTTATTCGAAGGTTTTTGTTTTCATAAACCACCACACCTTTACCTTCCACAAACACTTTTATGACACAAAAAAAAGACCATTGCAATGCAATGGTCTGTCAATATTTATTAGTTGATTCTCTTACTTCGACAATGAACTTGAATAACGCTTTCTATCATTTTCAGTTAAATAAATCTTACGCAAACGCATACTCTTCGGTGTTACTTCTAAGTACTCATCTTGTTGAATATATTCCATTCCTTCTTCTAAAGAATGCTTAATCGGTGGAATATTCCTATTCGCCTCATCCTTACCAGCAGCACGGAAATTCGTCAATTGCTTTTCTTTTACAACATTGATTACCATGTCATTATCTTTTGAATTCTCCCCGATAATTTGACCTTCATAAATTTCCTCACCTGCATTGATAAAGAATCTTCCTCTATCTAATAATTTTTCAATTGAATAAGGCGTTGCTGTTCCTTTTTCCATAGAAATCATCACCCCATTCAAACGTTTTGGTAAAATGCCTTTATGTGGCTCATAAGCATGAAAACGATGCGTCATGATACCCTCACCCGCCGTGGCATTCAAAATCTGATTTCTTAAACCAATCAAACCTCTTGAAGGAATTTTGAATTCTAGATGTTGTAAGTCACCCTTAGGTTCCATTACCATCAATTCGCCTTTTCTCTGTGTTGCTAATTCAATAACTTTTCCGGCTACTTCACCTGGTACATCTACCACCATAATCTCAATTGGCTCACATTTCACACCATCAATTTCTTTGATGATTACTTGTGGCTGTCCTAACTGTAACTCATACCCTTCTCTACGCATGGTTTCAATCAATACTGATAAGTGAAGAATTCCTCTACCATATACCAAGTGTGAATCTGGAGACTCTGTCTCTAAAACTTTAAGCGCCAAATTTTTCTCCATCTCCTTAAACAAACGATCTCTCAAGTGACGTGAGGTGACAAACTTACCTTCCTTACCAAAAAATGGCGAGTTATTAATGGTGAATAACATACTCAATGTAGGCTCATCAATTTTGATAAATGGTAAAGCTTCTGGATTGTCAAAATCAGCAATGGTATCACCAATTTCAAAACCCTCTATTCCTGTTACCGCACAGATATCACCTGCTTTTACTTCCGCTGCTTTTACCTTACCCAAACCAACAAAAGTATATAATTCCTTCACTTTGCTTTTTTGCATCGTACCATCTCTTTTAGTCAGCATGATTTGTTGACCTTCTTTTATAATACCTCTACTGATACGTCCGATAGCGATACGACCAATAAAAGAAGAATAATCTAGAGAAGTAATCTGCATTTGCAAGGTCCCTTCTTGGTATGGTGCCGGTGGAATATGCTCTAATACACCGTCCAATAAGTCATTGATATTATCTTTCTGAAGTTTATAATCAGTGCTCATCCAACCATGTTTGGATGAACCATAGAAAGTTGGAAAATCTAATTGCTCTTCAGTAGCATCTAAGTTATAGAACAATTCGAATACTGCTTCGTGTACTTCATCAGGTCGACAGTTTTCTTTATCTACTTTATTGATTACTACGATAGGCTTCAGACCAAGTGCCAAGGCCTTTTGCGTCACGAAACGAGTCTGCGGCATAGGACCTTCAAAAGCATCTACTAATAAAAGAACTCCATCCGCCATTTTCAATACACGTTCTACTTCACCGCCAAAATCTGCGTGACCAGGCGTATCGATGATATTAATTTTAACGCCTTTATAATTTACAGAGACGTTTTTAGAGACGATGGTGATACCACGTTCACGTTCTAAGTCATTATTATCAAGAATCAATTCTCCTTTCTGTTCGTTTTCACGAAAAA
This sequence comes from Chitinophaga pinensis, assembly GCA_945872405.1. GTDB lineage: Bacteria > Bacteroidota > Bacteroidia > Chitinophagales > CAMDFR01 > CAMDFR01. The sequence goes on from CAMBZT010000022.1 coordinate 10,783, forward strand.
GGTTTGTCTGGTGCATAATTTTATCTACCAAAGTTGTTTTACCGTGATCGACGTGGGCGATGATTGCGATGTTTCTTATCTGTTGCATGTTTAATTAGGATGTATGTCTTCCGAGCAAAATACCCGTTTCCATAATACACCTTTTTTCGGAGTGCAAAAGTACATATAATTTAGTAGATTTTCCCTATTTTAGCAAAAACTTCACAGTATCATTACATTATGCTTCACTTTTGAAGCATTTTAACTGAATATTGCAATTCGCATCTTCACTTTGGCATAACTTAGCTTAACAAACCAAATCTTTTATATGCGATTATTTTATTGCAGAAATTTCTTTATTGGCACCTCTACTTCCATGGGGATTTTTTTGGGTCTGCCTGCCGATGATAAATCTTTTTATCATGTCAAAATTTCCATATCGTCACTCCAAATCTACGCTACTCTCTTTTTTTAAAGACAACAAAAAAAAGGATAGCCTCTTCAAATGGTCAGGAGGGATGGTTTTCTACTAGGAGTGACTCTGTGGGTAGATAATCTGATTTAATTCTGCCTAATCATAAGTATTATAACAAAAACCTCATTTATATAATGCAACTTTTGTCTTTAATTATGTAATGCTTCGCGCTCGTCCGCGGATGCAATCAATAAATGATTCCACTTTTTATTCTAATACGTCATCTTTGATGCAATACTAATATTTTAATATCAATTACTATTTAGTTCTTATCATACTCTTGAGCAGGTAATTAAAACTAATAAAAATTTAGCTTTATTTTGCATTGTAAATCCCACACATAAGCATCCGCATAACAAATGCGCAAGATCATCGGGGTGGTTAAATCAGCGAACGATTGAGATAGAAAATATCTATTCCATGCCATTATTTATCTAATCGAGAAAAGGTAGAATTGTTACTTATATACTCAGGTACTAGTTCTTTCATTTTGCCAACTATCTTGTCATTGTCTTGCGTTTCGAATAAAGCAATCAATTCATTTATTTTTTGATTCACCTCTTCAAAATCATATTCGCGAACTTTACCAATCATAATTTTTTCGTGATGGGTTGGCATACTATTCTCTTGATCATTCAGCAATTCTTCATACAACTTTTCCCCAGGACGCAATCCCTTGCTTACAATATTGATGTCTTTTCCTAATTCCAGTCCAGCTAATTTAATCATGTTTTTTGCAAGGTCAATGATCTTAACACTCTTCCCCATATCAAAAACAAATATTTCTCCACCCCCGCCCATCATGCCAGCTTCCAATACCAATTGACTAGCTTCGGGAATGGTCATAAAATAACGAGTCACATCGGGATGAGTGATGGTTAGTGGTCCACCATTTTTTAGTTGTTTCTTAAACAATTGAATAACCGAACCATTGCTGCCCAATACATTACCAAATCTTGTAGTAATATATTGTGTGCCGCCATTGCCTTCTTTTTTTAGTTTACTATCTAAACTTTGTACAAATATTTCTGCTACTCGCTTGCTTGCTCCCATAACATTGGTGGGGTTTACAGCCTTGTCGGTGCTAATCATCACAAACTTCTTCACTTTGAATTCAAACGATAATTTTGCTAAATTAATTGAACCAAAAATATTAGTCATGATAGATTCTGATGGATTATTTTCCATCATGGGTACATGTTTGTAGGCAGCTGCATGATATACATAATCGGGTTTGAAATAAGCAAAGACGCGACGCATTCTTTCCATATTTCGAATATCTGCTAAAACAATTTCGAAATTATTTTCAGAAAAAGTTTCCTTTAATTCAAGCTCCATATCGTATAAGGCAGATTCAGCTTGATCTAGCACCATCACCTTTGCAGGTCCAAACTTCAATATCTGACGAACCATTTCACTGCCAATACTTCCAGCACCACCAGTTACTAGCACTTTACTATCTTTAAGCTGACTTTCTATCTTAGAAAAATCTAATTGAATCGGATCTCTTTCTAATAAGCTTTCGATATTGATTTCCTTCAATTGATTCACACTCAATTCTCCGTTGATCCATTTATCAGAATCAGGTACATTTAAAATCTTAACACCTTTTGCTAAACAGATGTCCAAGACTTTTTGTCTGTTTGCCATTCGAGTTTTATTGTTACATAAAAGCAAAATATCAATTTTGTTTTTATCAATTAAGCCAGCAAAATCAAATGAAGTATTATAGATATTTAGTCCATCCAACTGACGTCCTTTAAGTGTTTTAGTATCGTCTATAAAACCATAAAATTCATAATTAATTTTAATGTCTTGATCTAAAGTTTTCTTTGTTGAAATGGCATGAGTTCCTGCGCCTAAAATTAAAACATGCTTTGTTTCGGTATGTAGCGTTTCTTTATTGATGATATACAACTTTGCCAAGGCACGCGTAGAAACAATTAAAAAACCACATAACATAAAATCGATTATTAAGACAGGTATCGGCAAAAAGTAATACCCTTCTATAGCATAAAAAGCTAGGTTTAAAATATAAAAACCGAGTGAACCAAATGCTATAGAATAGACGATTCGTTTGATATCATCAAAGCCACTATATTTAATCAAACCCGTATGCGTCTTAAAAACCAAAAACAAACTAACTCTAATCAGTAAGGTAAAGGGCAACCCATAAGCCATATGCACGAGATAGGTGCTAGAAATCTTAAAATTGAAACGTAAACCGAAGGCTGCAACGATTGATAGGACTACCAATACAGAATCGATGAACATCAAAGTCCACTTATTTCCCCGTCTGTATATAAAATCAATCATATTGTTCAATAATGGTTCGAATGAGTTACAAATTTATAAGGCTTCTATCAAATATTCTTTATTTCTAGAGATAAACTAAAAATAACTTAGTGGATAAAGATACGTTTAATGGTCAGTAGAATAATTTTTATGTCTTCTAGGATATTATTCTTGGCCACATAATTTAGATTAATCTTCAACTTGGCAGGCATAATTTCTTCGATATATGTCTTGTCGGGATCCTTGCTCTTGCTCAGTAAATCACTTTCTGCAAAATACTGTAATGAAGCCCAATCGGTAATTCCAGGCTTCACTTTCAAGACTTTCAATTGCTCTTCATTGTATAAATCTACATATTTTTTTACCTCTGGACGTGGACCAACTATACTCATCTCCCCTATCAACACATTTATCAATTGAGGTAATTCATCTAGTTTGAATTTTCGAATATAGTAGCCAGCTTTTGTAATTCGGTTATCTCGAGAACCTACCGTCAGCAGTCCTTTTTTATCAGAATCAGGAAACATACTTCTAAACTTATAAAGTTTAAAAGGCTTTCGATTGATACCAATTCTTTGCTGCTTGTAAAACACGCCCCCTTTAGATTCCAACACAATAAATAGCATTATGCATAGTAAAAAAGGACTCAAAATAATTAATCCCAATAGAGAAAAAAAGATATCAAACAATCGTTTCAAAAAAAATGATTTTAATAGTTTAGATAAGTACCGTTTTCAATACTTCATGATATGCATGAGCCACAGCATTAACAACCGTATCTATATTTTCATCTGTCAATCCATAATAAACTGGCAAGGTAATTTCGCTTTCCCACAAACTTTTTGCAACCGGATAATCGTCCATTTTATAGCCACGTGAAGAATAGGCAGTTAAGAGCGGCAGCGGTTTGTAATGTACGTTTACACTCACGTCTTGATTAAAAATATGTTGAATGATATCGTTTCTTTGTGCTAAGCTAATCCCTTTAATACGCAACAAAAACAGGTGATAAGATGATTCTCTCCATTCACTCTTATATTCAGGAACGATACTCCAATCATACTTTGCAAATGCCGTAGCATACTTTTCGAAAATATGTTTCCGTTGTGGTAAAGTTTCAGCGTCATATCTTCTAATTTCAATCAAGCCAATAGCAGCTAGAATATCTGTCATATTGCATTTATAGCCTGCATCAATTACATCGTATTCCCAATTTCCTTTCTGCACTTTCGCTAGTGCATCTTTATTTTGTCCATGAAGTGAAAGAATATTTAGCTCCTTGTATATCTCTGCATTATCGAAAGGTAATGGTAAATTAATGCAGATACCTCCACCTTCAGCAGTGGTCAAATTTTTTACTGCATGAAATGAAAAAACAGTAAAATCGCAAGAGGTACCAACCTTCTTGCCTTCATGAATGGCACCAAAAGAATGGGCTGCATCATTTAAGACTAAAATTCTACCTAAGTGTTTTTGTCTTTCGTTATTGGCAGAAAAAAGTTGCTTAAACTCATTGCTTTCTACCATCGTCATGATTGCATTATAGTCTACAGGATACCCCCCAATATCTACGGGCAAGATAGCTTTGGTGTTTTTAGTAATCGCTTTTTTGATAGCATCTACATTGATGCAAAAATCATCACCAACATCAACCATTACTACTTTTGCGCCACAATGCACTACGATATTTGCTGAAGCGCAATAGGTATAGGCTGGCACAATTACCTCGTCACCTTCCTTAATACCAAACCATCTTAGCAACATCTCTGCTCCTGATGTCCAACTATTCACCGCTAACACAGCTGGGACATTACAATATGTTGCTATTTCTTTTTCAAACTGCTTTGTTCGTGGTCCGGTAGTAATCCAACCCGACTGCAAGGCAGCAGTTACTTCATCTATGATTGCCTGATCAATGCGTGGTGGTGAGAATGGAATCATTTTATTTTTATTTTGTAGGTTCTATAATGCTTACTTCATTTTTTCTTGAATAGCCTGCTCTCTTCGCAAGGTTTCACTCTCGCCAAAATCATGATACGCTTTTATAATTTTCTTCACTAATTTGTGTCGAACTACATCTTGCTCACTCAACTGAACGATGGCAATACCCTTAATATTTTCTAGAATATTTAATGCCACTCTAAGCCCCGATTTTTGATGATGTGGCAAATCAATTTGTGTCATATCGCCAGTCACAATCGCTTTTGCCGTAGGACCTATTCTTGTTAGAAACATTTTCAATTGTGGCACTGTGGTATTCTGAGCTTCATCCAAAATGATGAATGCATTATCTAAGGTTCGTCCCCTCATAAAAGCAAGAGGTGCAATTTCGATGATTCTGTTTTGTAACATATAATTCAATTTTTCTGGATGAATCATATCATCTAAAGCATCATATAAAGGTCGCAAATAAGGATCAATCTTTTCTTTTAAATCACCTGGCAAGAAGCCCAAATTTTCTCCTGCCTCTACTGCAGGACGAGTTAAGATGATGCGCTTCACTTGCTTTTCTTTCAATGCTTTTACAGCCATCGCGACAGCTGTATAAGTTTTTCCTGTTCCAGCTGGACCGATGGCAAAAACAATGTCATTTTTCATGACTTTCTCGACCAATTTTTTTTGATTGGCAGTCTTAGCTCGAATGATTAATCCGTTTTGTCCATGAACAATAATTTCGCCAGTGCCTTCCACATCCTCGATTTTTTTTGCTACTTCATTTGTAAAAAGAATATCTTCAAAATCTGCTAAAGCGATGCTGTGATGCTGTTCTAAATGATCAATCAAAGCACTCACTTTTTGTTTAAATCGTATGATTTCTTTTTCTTCACCTGATACTTTTACACTTTGTCCACGAGCAGCTATTTTAAGGAGTGGGAAGGCTTTTTTAAGTAGATTAAACTTGTCGTTATTTGCCCCAAAAAAATCGATTGGGTCGACAGTTTCTAAATGCATGGTTAATTCGCTCAATTATCTGTATTTTTGAACGAAATTAAGTATTTTAGAACAATAAATATGCGTTTAATAACTTTAACATCAGATTTTGGTTGGCGCGATCATTATATCGCCTCTCTAAAGGGGGCATTATACTCTTTAGTTCCTGATGCCACTATTGTTGATATTTCTCATGATGTTATTTCGCACAACAATATTGATGCTGCCTTTATTTTCAAAAATAGCTATCATCACTTCCCCCCACAAACGATTCATTTTGTAGCTGTGGATTTATCAGGACTTGAAAAATTGAGGTTAATCTATACCTATCATGAGCAGATGCACTTCATATTTCCTGACAATGGAATCATTTCATTGGTGTTTCAAACCTTACCAAATCACATCATACAGATGGACACTTTTGGATTTCCTCTCTTTATTACTTACAAAGAAGTCTTTGCAGGAATTGCTGATAAATTACTAAAAAATGAACCCATAGAAGGTCCAGCAGTGACAGATGTAAAACGTTTTATGCCAATGAATATAATGCTGTTTGCAGACATGATCAAAGGAACAGTAGTTTATGTAGATAATTTCGATAACGCGATTACGAATATCAATGTTTCGGATTTTGAGCAGGTGCAAAAGGGAAGAGCTTTCGAAATTTCCTTTGGAAGAAGTAGATTTACCAACCTAGCAGAGTCTTATGCAAGTGTTCCTGAAGGAGAAAAATTATGCTTATTCAATAGTATTGGATTACTCGAAATAGCTATTAATAAAGGGCATGCATCAACCTTACTCAACTTGAAGCAAGGGACTCAGGTGATGATTCAGTTTATTCAAAAACCCGGTTAAAAAATGATTACTCGAATTGTAAAACTGACTCTATTGCCAAACAAAATTGATGCGTTTATTGCCGTCTTTAATGAATCAAATGAAGCCATAAAAAAGTTTGATGGTTGCTTAAGCGCAATGCTAGTAAAGGATATTCACCAAGAAAATGTGCTGTTTACTATTAGTGAATGGGAAAAAGAAAGCGACCTGAACAACTATAGAGATTCCGTTTTTTTTGAAGGAGTTTGGAAAAAAGCGAAGGATACTTTTGAAGAAAAAGCAATAGCATGGAGTGTCGAAAAAATTGGCTAAAAACTCCGTTTTGAAAGCATCTTAAAAACAATAAACAATCCACATGTCTCCAGTCGTAAAGAATAATTTTGATGACTTAACGCTTTTTCTGAACGAAAATAAGTACGATCAAATTTTTGTATTGGTTGACCAAAATACTAAACTTCACTGCTACTCCTTGATTGAACAAATAGTTCCAAATGCCCTATTGATAGAGGTAGAAGCTGGTGAAAAAAGTAAACAAATCAATACTTGTTTTCAGGTTTGGGAGCAGCTCAGTTTACATCTCGCTAGTCGACATGCATTGCTAATAAATTTAGGCGGTGGTATGATCAGCGATTTAGGTGGATTTGTGGCTTCCACCTATAAACGTGGTATCGATTTTATAAATATACCCACCTCATTGCTTGCCATGGTAGATGCTTCCATTGGTGGAAAAACAGGTATTGATTTTCAGGGTATAAAAAACATGATTGGTCTTATCGTTCAACCGAAGTTGATTCTTACAAATCCAATATTTTTAAAGACATTAGCTCCAAGACAAATACGCTCTGGCTACGCTGAAATGTTGAAGCATGGAATGATTGCTGATCGTAAGTATTTGCAAGCTTTGATGACTGTTAATATAGAAGAAATAGAAGATTGGGCATTCTTGATACAAAAATCCATTGACATTAAGAAACGAATTGTTGACCAAGATCCGACAGAGCAAGGTCTTCGAAAAATTTTAAATTTTGGACATAGTATTGGACATGCATTGGAATCCTGTTTTTTAGAAGACACAGCAGATGAATTATTTCATGGGGAAGCTGTTGCTTGGGGTATGGTAGTTGAATCATTTCTGAGTACCAAAGTACTCGGCTTTCAGCTAAATGATTTCAGCCAATTTTACAATTTTATACAAAAAAATTATAGCGCAGTTAAATTATCAACTGTTGACGTGAATAAGGTTTTCGTCTTGTTGCAACAGGATAAAAAAAATACAGGAAGCTTAATTAATTTTGTTCTCTTACAAGAAATTGGCAAAGCACAATTTGATATATCTTGTAATGAAGATTTGATCAAAGATGCGTTGAAAACACTTTATCAATTTAATCAATAACAACGATACCCTCTAATCCGAAACAAATGAATATTAGCATCAAAAAAAGAAAAGTAAACAAGGAATCAATCATTCATCTACCTACCTCTAAAAGTATATCTAATAGGGTTTTAATGATACAAGCCCTGTGTGATTCTGCTTTTAATATCAAGAAATTATCAACTGCAAATGATACTAATCTCTTGAAAAATGCATTAAGTCTTTCTTCCTCCATAATAGACGTAGAAGATGCAGGAACTGCCGCTAGATTTATGTTACCTTATTTATGTACCAAGCCAGGAGAATGGATACTAAAAGGAAGCAAGAGAATGCATGAAAGGCCGATTCAACATTTAGTTGATGCCTTAAAATCTCTTGGTGCGAATATTAGCTATCTTGAGAATGAAAATCAACTACCTGTTAAAATTATTGGCGGTAGTCTAAAGGGCGGTAAGATTAGTATAGATTCATCCATGAGCAGTCAATTCGCCTCTGCTTTATTAATAATTGCGCCTACTCTTCCCTTAGGACTTTCGCTGAAAATAGAACAACTCAATCATTCAAAACCATATATAGATATGACGACTGAATTGATGAAATATTTTGGTATCTCGATTCAGCTTGAAGGAGAAACATATACAATCAAAGCTCAAAAATATAAATCAATTGAGATTACCATTGAAAGTGATTGGAGTGCAGCGTCTTACTTTTTCTATGCAGCTGCCCTAATTCCAGGTTCTAGAATTCAATTAAATAATCTCTCTGTTTATTCATGGCAAGGCGATAGCGTCTGTAGCTATTTGTCTTCTTTGCTTGGTGCCGAAACACATTTACTAGGGGATAATATTGCTGTGAGATATGAGGATATCACTCCCACAAATCTAAGTATTGATTTTAAAGATACCCCTGATTTAGTGATGAGCTTTGCTGTTTGGTGTTGCGCCAAAAGAGTAAATGCTCGATTTTATAATATTGATAACTTAGCTTATAAAGAATCAGACAGATTGACATCCTTACAAATAGAACTAAAAAAGATGAACTGCGCTTTTTATAAATCAGATGAATGCTGGTTAATTGAACCCGATAAAGAGTTTGACTTCAATACCAACCTTAGCTTTCAAACATATAATGACCATAGAATGGCGATGGCTTTTGCCCCTTTGTCATTACTTGCAGATGGCATCATAATTGAAGAGGCACAAGTAGTGTCAAAATCATTTCCCCATTTTTGGAAGGAGTGGGAAAAGTTAGGATGTGACATCCATGAATTGACCACATAAAAATAGTTTACTGTTTTTTAAATGTATGATTGTTCAAGTTAATGAGATATAAAGAAATGATAACCCTTGTTTCAGATGAGAAAAGATTATTCAAATCCAGTGTTATCCTCACACTGTTTTTCATCCTAATTCTTTGGCTAGTCTGGTTTTTTGATGCGTTGTTCGATTTGCATCTATCTAAACTAGGTGTACATCCAGGAAATTTGTTAGGACTTAGAGGTATATTATTTATGCCTTTTATTCATGACACTAATGGAGTGGGACATATTTTATCAAATTCAATTTCTTTACTCGTCTTGGTAACTATTTTGTTAAATACGTACCCCAAAGTAGCCTTTAAAACTATTTTGATTGTTCAATTACTTTCTGGGTCTATGGTTTGGCTCTTTGCAGCCTCCAACCAATATCACATAGGCGCTTCTGCAGTTGTATTCGGCATTGCCGCTTTTTTATTTGCCAGTGGTATTCTAAGAAGAGATAGAGTTAGTGTTGCTGTCTCGTTTTTTGTCGGACTATTTTACAGCAGTTCTATATTAAATGGCCTTTTCCCTACTGAACCTAATATCTCCTGGCAAGGTCATTTGTCTGGAGTATTGGCAGGTCTATTCTGTGCGTTTATATTCAGAAAAATAGATCTTCCTATTGACAAAACATTTGAGGATGAAGAGCAAGCGGAGTTTATAGACGAAGATGATAGACCTTTCTTTGAGCAGCTTGAACAAAGAGAAGATGAAGGTAAAGTCTCCCTTCAATCAACAGAAAGAAGAGATATAGGAACATATAATTAGTCAAACAATTCTTTTCGTCTGCTCCAATAAATTAAAAAGGCGAAAAGAACTAGCCATGTAATATTGGCAAGAACAGGTGCTGTGTCACAATAAATACTCAAAAGATTGTTTGTATTGAGATCAAAATGGGTTAATTTGGGAAATACCCAAGCTGAGAAAGGATGATAAACCATTGTGGGCACACTATTTCCTGTTGTGATTCTTCCAAAAAAATGAAGAATAAAAAAGCAAGAAATATAAAGCACTAACCATTTGGAGATGTTCTTTTGTATCAACAATTCTTTACAAAATGCATAAAGTAGTATCACACTTAAAGGAAGTAGGTATCGCGGTCCGTATGCCCAGCCGCCGTGCCAAAAATGAAAGCTACTAAGGACCATAAAAAAAACAATAAAACTAAAAAAAAGCATCCCGTTTTTCTTTTCTTTATAGGAGAAAAAAATTAGTGGCGTCAAAATAGGGAGGTACCAAAAAAGACCTCTATAGTCAGAGAAACTTAAGCCATATAATGCTTTCGTGAGAGGAAATGAGAAACCATAATTCGTCTTAATAGCATCAAAGCCTTCCGTAGCAAAACTTTTATAAGTCATTTCGAAAGGATTCGAAGTAATTAAATAATTATTCAACATCACCAAGAAAATGCCAGGTAAACATCCCAAACAAATTTCAATTGTTGACTTTATTTGCTTTGAATCAATTAAAAAGTAGAGCACCCAACATGCAATAATAATGGCGTATATATATTCACAGGCAAAGGAGGCTCCAGCCATTAATCCAGCAGCATAAAATTTTCCCTCTTGTATAAATTTAAAAGCAAGCAGTAAACAGATTGCTGTAAGCATATGTCCCCAAAATGCAGAAGCATAGGTGTAGATGAAACAAGAAAAAATAGTTAGGAGAACCAAGCCAATTCTAGACTGACTTTGCTTGGAAAAACCAGGTATTATGATCAAACAAACAATGAAAAAAAAAGGAAGAGTTGAACAAAAAAAAGTACCAATTCTGAGTGCAATTATTACTTTTTCTTCTATAGATTTAGGAGGCAGTATATTTGAAAAAAAGGCATAGAAAGGTACGGCCACAAACGTAGGCAATGGTGCTTTATCGGAGTAATAATGACCATTTACAAAAGTAATATCGCCTGTTTTATCCTTGAAATTATCTATAGAAAAACTCTTGCTTTCAACGATATTAATAACGGTGAATGCCCTGGTTAAACTATTATCCCCTTGCTCCCTATCTATAAAAAAAGCACACAGAATAAATACCAATACAAAAAAAACAACTTGCTGAAATTTCATAGAATAAAAGGACTATTGTGTCATTTTGTAAAAGGCCTTCATCATTATTGAAATGACAGAAAGTACGATGTAAAAAACTAAGAATGCTATAATAATTGTTTGATTAAGTGAAGTGTCACTGATGCTAGAGATTAGACCAAATTTACCCGCAAAAAGGAATATCAGAAGATAGAGCATTATACAACCAAGAGAGTAGGATAAATACCTCATTGTATTACTCTGCAAGATACCCAATATGGGGTTGGCGACTACAAAACAGAGTAAACCATAACAAATTATATTCCAATCATTCTTGGCATCAAAAATACCGAGTTTGCTGCAAATAATTCCTATCACTGACAATACTATGGCAACTAATGCTTGATATATTGGATTTGCTTTTTGTAATTGGTCAATACTAAGATTCATAATCGTTTTATTTAAGTATAACAGATCCAATGATTTAAAACCTGCTAACAAAATTTCCGTTTAGAAATATTGGCTAATAGTTGGTGTTAACAACGACAAGATAAATAAAATTTAAAATATGAATATAAATAATTTCATCATAAAATCAACCGAAGCGATAATGAAGACAAAAGAGATTACACTTAGCTCCATGTATATATGGATATCATTCATCTTTTAGAAGGGATTATTCAATCATCACCAGAATCTTTGACCTACTTACTGAGACAGATTAACATAGCCAATTGACTGCTAGAAGCTAAGTCTATTCAACTTCTAAAGTCCTTGCCAAAGATAGAAAATGAAGAAGTAGTATATGCACGTCAGCAACTCAATCGGTTGCTAGGTCGCTAAAAAGATTGATTTAACATGAATTAGTGAGTGAATTATCACAAGGTACTTTTGCAGATAAAATCACAAAAGATTCTTCCATTGAGTTGGATACGACTCATGGTGAAATTGTGTTTAAAAATAAATAGTGTGGATATAATTATATTAATGAAAACCCGAAGATGTCCCACCTCTTAGGGTTTTCATTTTTGAAGAACTCAGAAAAATTGACGCATAGAAAGCAAACCCAACTTTCTGTGATATTGAAATTTATCAAGATATGGAGATAATCGAGTTTTCTCGTTTTTTTTTGTAGTTTTGACTACTTTAAAAGAATAATTTATTAACTAGTTCAACAATACCAATTATGAAAAGAATATTACTTCTTTCTATCTTTTGCATTTCTCTTCTCACCATAAATGCACAAAAACATACACTTCCAAAGCACCTAAGTTATGAAGCTTTGGAGCCAATGTTGGATTCATTATCAATGTATATTCATATTAATTCTTATCATAAAAAATATGTAGATCAGTTAAATAAGTCTGTTATAGGAACTGCTGATAGTAATGCCAATTTAACACAATTATTGATTCATTCAAGTAAGTTATCTGATCTAACTCGACACTCCTGTGGTGGACATTACAATCATAGTTTGTTCTGGGATATTTTAACCACAAATACGTCTTTGAAGCCTTCAGACGCCTTAAATGCAGAAATCGTAAAAAGCTTTTATAGTGTGGACTCAATGAAGACCTTGATTATTCAATCTGCAACAAGAATCTTTGGATCTGGTTGGGTTTGGGTTATTGTGACTCCGGATAAAAAGTTACAAATTACAACCACCATTAATGAAGAAAACCCCTTGATGGATAAGTTTGGTATTATTCGAGGGATGCCTATTCTTTGCATTGATTTATGGGAGCATGCTTACTTTTTAAGATATCAAGGCAATAAAAAGGAATACCTCCAATCCGTTTTGAAACTACTTGATTGGGATGCCATTTCAAAAAAATATAGTTTCGCCAAAGAAAGTGAAGCACTCAGCAAAATAGAGAAAAGTGTGGATTGGCCTGCTTTTCTAAGATTTCAACATACACTCAAGGGACTTTATATGAACATAGAAAAAGGAGAAATGCTACCTATTAAAGCTGGCAGTGCAAACATATTAGCTTTGGCTAAAGCACTTGACAGTGAGCCAATACCAACAGAATTCGCAACAGAACCAATTAAAGGCGCCATTAAAAATATTTTGGTTGCATGTACTCAGTTAAATGACGTAGTTGTAAAAAAGGGAACAGATGCTCAGGTAAAAGAAAAATTCGTGACTATCAAAGACCCATACAAGATTATTGTTGGAAGCTTTTCTAAGAAAGAAGATCAAAATAGTCAACATTAAATGGATACAACAATTAGCTTTCTTGTTTGTTTAAAGAAATAATTTAGCATAGTGTTTGGTACCTTAACAACAAGTTTTCTAATGATTGTACTTCCTTGCTCATCTCGTCAACAATTAAAAATTAATTATTAAAACCAAAAATCTGATAATGAAAAACAAAATTATTTTTAGTCTTCTATTTGTTTGCTTTCTCTGTTTTGCTGCGGCTAATGCTCAGGAAAAAGTGAAGACTGTAATCAGCTATTTAAAATTGAACAACAAGACCGTTGAACTGACTGTTGTCTCAACAAAACCATTTATTGTTGGAGGGAATATGTATATCTTATACCTCGGTAACAAGCAGATAAGGCTGAGTCGACAATCTAAGAAAGATGGCAAGGGTATCATTACTTTCTTGATTCCACTTGATGATTTTAAACAGGCAAAAGACGGGGTTGATATTTGGATGGTTTATGGTGATTATATCCTAGACGAAGGCAACACCGCTATTGATTTTGCTGCGCTTTACAAAGAAAATCCCCTAACCTGCTGGCCTTTAGGTAAGCTGAAAAAAAAGTCACTAAAAAAATAATTCTCAAAAAATAAAGCAGCTATGAAATATAAGAAAATAAATCTTTTCAGTTTACTATTACTTCTATGTTTTTTATTCATATCAAATTTTCAAGGATATGGTCAAAGCACTCCAGACCCGGGACTAATTGGTCCTTTAGCAGTTACAAAAGTAGGTTATAATTTAGGAAATATGGCTTTCAAGCCACCTTCCTTTGCAGACACTGTTGAGTTAAGAGGTTCCATTCATTATCCAACTTTATTAATTGGTGGACCTTTTCCGGTTTTGGTATTCCTACATGGCAGACACACTACAATTTTCCAGACTTCAAATCCTGCAAATGATGCCTTAGCTTGGCCCCCACCAGCTGGATGGGAATCAGTGACAAGTTTCGAAGGCTACGATACCCTTGCTAGGTTAATGGCAAGTCATGGTTATGTTGTAGTTTCTATCTCAGCTAATGGAATCAACGCCTCTGATGCTAGTAGTTTTGATGCCGGAATGTCAGCTAGAGGTGAATTAGTTCAACGTCATTTAGATTTATTAAATACCTATAATACAGTTGGAGGAGCCCCCTTTAGTTCACTATTCGTAGGTAAATTAGACATGCAAAACATAGGTACAATGGGACATTCAAGAGGAGGTGAAGGTGTTGTTTTTAATGCCCTCTACAATCGATCTTTGGGAAGTCCTTATGGGATTAAAGCAGTTTTAACTCTTGCACCAGTTGATTTCTCCAGACGTGTTTTGAATGGAATCGCTCTGCTAAATATCGCACCTTATTGCGATGGCGATGTCTCAAACATACAAGGAGTGCACTTTTATGACGACGCAAGATACACAGACCCATCTGATACAACGCCTAAGTTTAGCGTTTTGATGTTAGGTGCGAATCATAACTTTTATAATACTGTATGGACACCTGGGTTATACATAGCTGCCACCGCAGATGATTGGAATGATTACGTTGGAGGCTCACTGCCCTACTGTGGTACATCTGGTGTTGGCTCCAAACGATTGAGTCCCATAAAACAACGAGCGGCATTGAATACATATGCTGCAGCTTTTTATAGAGAATACATCGGACATGAAACTGAATTTGCACCAATTCTTGAAGTAGAAGATATTATTCCACCTGTTTCTTCCCGATTAGATAGTACCGCTGTTTTTGTTTCTTATCATCCTACTCGCTTTAATAGATTAGATATCAATAGAACAGATACATCCATTAGAATCACTACAAATAACCTGGCAGATTCTGTAAAGTCTAATGGCTTATTAATTTCAGCCATTTGTGGTGGAGGTCTTTCTATGACTAGTTGTGGAATTAGTTCATCTTCTACCAGAGAACCTCACAAAGGCTCATCAGGAGTAAAAGGATTAGCACAAATGAACATGAAATGGAATAACCCTACAGATTATTACCAAAATAATATTCCAAGTGCTTATAAAAACATCAGTGCATATAAAAGCATTCTATTCAGAACTTCTATCAACTATGTCGAGTATACTGGTGGTTTAAGTTTAGACTATTCTTTGCAGATTACAGACTCTGTTGGAAATACGGCAAGTGTGAAAATAAGTGACTATACAGAAGCTAACTTCTATCCGCCTGGAGTTGTTACAGGTTATTTGCCCAAGATAATGTTTAATAGCGTTAGAATTCCCTTGAGCGCCTACACCGGAATTAATATCACGAAAGTCAAAAATATTAAGTTTTTGTTTGATCGATCAACTGCAGGGGGCATCTTAATTTCAGATTTAACTTTTACGGGACAAGAAGATCAATGTGGATTAGTCAATACCAGATTTGGATATGACAGCATTGGTGGATACAATACAAACTTCTATGATAGCTCCGTTGTTACCCCTGGCGCAAGCCTAAGTTGGTCTTGGATATTTGGTGATCCTACAACAGGTGCCTCCAACACATCTACTCTATCAAATCCTACACATACTTTTAGTGGAGATGGAAGTTATACTGTTTGTTTGGCCATAAATTCACTTAAAACAAATGGTGTAACTTGTAGAGACACATTCTGTACTACCGTTATAAAAGCTACTCAATGTAATGTGATTGATGCCTTATACTCTGCTGACTCTATTGGAAATTTTGATATCGCATTCAACGACGGCTCCATTGTCAATCCTGGTGATGTAGTGTCGTGGCGTTGGGATTTTGGCGATCCTGCTTCTGGAGTACTAGACACCTCATCGCTACAGAATCCAATGCATACTTACCCTGGAGCTGGGACTTATTCCGTTTGTTTAAAAATTAGATCATTAACCAACAGAGGATTTAATTGCATCGATTCGGTTTGTACTAATGTGGTAGTAAAACAATTTGTAGATCATACTGGAATCGAGAATCAGGATAAATCACACATTTATATTTTCCCAAATCCAGCTAAAGATTACCTTGATATCAGAGGAGCCGCAAGAACTGATGTTATTGAACTTTATAACCAGTTTGGACAAATTGTATTTAGCAGCGTCATAGGTCAATCAATTGTGAAATTGCCAGAAACATTAGCAACTGGAATGTATTTTGCTACTATCATTACGGAGAATGGAAAACTCTACAAAAAGATACTTATTCGTAGATAATTATTATTACGACATTTTAAGAAGAACTGGAATTGCTGATGTGATTTCAGTTTTTTTTGAGCAATAACTTAAGTTGTTATCAGAGTAAAAATTAACACAAATAGTTGGAGTATCTTTAAGGTTGAAAAATAACTATCTAAGTTATATTACATACATGTTAAACCTCATCTTTTTTGATGATTTTTTTCTTTAATGAAACTTATTTTTCCTTTTTATGTTTAAAACATTATGAAAAACATACACGACTTTAGCGTAAAAACAATAACTGGTGAAGAAAAGAGTCTTTCAGATTATAATGGCAAAGTATTGCTGATTGTTAATACTGCCTCTAAGTGTGGACTCACCCCACAGTTGAGAGAAATGCAAGAACTATATGAAACCTTTAAGGGACAAGCTTTTGAAATATTAGCATTCCCCTCTAATAATTTTGCCGGGCAAGAACCACTAGAAGGCAAAGCAATTCAAGAGTTTTGCTCATTAGAATACAGAACCACTTTTCCATTGTTTGACAAAATTGATGTGATTGGTTTAAATAGAGACCCATTGTATTCCTTTTTGTCTTCTAAAAAAGAGAACGGCAAAGTAAACATTTCGCCAAAGTGGAATTTTCAGAAATACTTGGTGAATAAAAAAGGAGAGGTTATCGATTACTTTCTACCTATCACCTCTCCCACTTCCTCTAGCGTGATTAAAAAAATTGAAAAACTGATTGCACAATAATCAATGCGTGATTCGTTGCTGTTTTGTTATATTTGTTATAAACTAATCAAACCATGAAACTTGATATTTTAGCAATAGGTATACATCCAGACGACATTGAATTAGGTTGTGGAGGAACCATAGCAAAACATTGTGCCCTTGGCTATAAGGTAGGTATTTTAGATTTGAGTCATGGGGAGTTGGGAACACGGGGTACCCCTCAAACTAGACTAAAAGAAGCAGCAGATGCTGGTAAAATTTTAGGCGTTGAATTCAGAGAACATCTCAATTTTGCGGATGGATTTTTCACGAATGATAAGGCGCATCAACTAGAAATCATAAAAATTATAAGGAAATACAGACCAGATATTGTCCTAGCAAATGCGGAAAAAGATAGGCATCCAGATCATTGTAGGGCTGCTCAGTTGATTGCTGATGCTTGCTTTTATTCAGGCCTACGAATGATTGAAACTACCTTAGATGATGTTTCACAAGAAGCATGGCGCCCAAAGAATCTATATCATTACATTCAAGCATATAATACCACTCCTGCATTTGTTGTTGATGTAACAGGATATGATGGCATCAAGATGGAAGCTATATTGGCTTATAAATCGCAATTTTATAATCCTAATTCTGAAGAACCTGATACATATATTTCTTCTCCCGAATTCTTAGAAGCTATAAAGGCAAGAATGTTAGATTTCGGAACGATCATTGGTACCTCTTATGCTGAAGGCTTCACTGTGCAAAGACATATTGCGATAAAAGAGTTTAAGGATTTATTTTAGAAAACTAATTTTTACTTATTAAATAAGGAAAGAAACTAGCTCTTCAAATACTCTTTTGCCCAATTATCCTTTTCCTCACTTGTCCATAAATTGGGAAAAAACTTTCTTTGCTGAAAAGCAGGATGCAAATACTTTTGCCAATCGCTTCCACCTGTCGCTTTCGTATTTTCTCCTTTCTTATTCAAATAAGCTTGTGCAGTAGTTAAATGCACCAAAGGCCATTTAATATTATATAATCGATCAAATTTTCGAAGCGTCTCAACTAATCTTGTATTGCCTTCATCAAGTGTCATTTTACTTAATTTAGAAAATACATTGATGTCCTTCATTGCGTAGGCATGACGAATTAAATCCTGCAAATATTTATCTTCAAAATGCTGTAAAGTCAGCGATTTCTCTCCAGTTTGTCTATTCAATCCTGCCTCTTGCCAATATACAAAATGAAACATCTCTTCAATACTTGCATTTTCTGGAACTAATTTTTTAGTAGGTCCATTGACTAAATTAGCAATATCTGTAAAGCACAATTCTATATACCTAAAAGAAACCGATTGTAAACCACTGGCTGGTGTTAAACTCAATCTGAATTGACTGTAATCGTCATAATCCATTCCTTCACTCATAATGCTAAATGAATTAATGAGAAGTTCTGTATAACGATTAATTCGCTCCATCTTATCAATAAATAGCTCAGTACTTATATTCTCAATGGAAATAATCTGATTCACTTCATTGCGTATGAGTTTAAGCATCAATTCAGTGATTTGATGATAGATGATAAAAATCTCCTCATCAGCGAAATTAGTCTTTGGTTTTTGGAGAGAAAGTAAAGTATCCACTTCAATGTAATCCCAGTAATTGATTGGTTTGGAGTGTAATAGCCCCTTTAAATAAATTTCAGGGTCTTGATTCATCGCCTTATATTTTTCGATGATTTTATCTATGGTATCTTGCATTTTGTTGAAGTCTTTTAACAATTGTAAAGGTATAAGAAATCTCTTTTCAAAACAGACTAATATGTAAGTGCTTCATACAAAAATTGACTCATTGGTCTTGTGGCTTTATAGGAAGTAACAATCGTTTTAATTAGGTCTTTACTTAGTAATAAATCCGATTGCCATTCTTCAATCATCAAAAATTGCTTGTTGTAGATATAAGGTTGAGTTAGCGCAAATTCTTTCATTTCTTTAGGAATGATTTTAGATTTCTCTCCTTGTATTTCCACAAAATGTTTTTTAAAGTTTTTATCATTAATAATCACTTCGAAGCGATCCTTGTTTTCTATAATAAACGTTCGAATATTTCTCAAAGCTTTGGTCTCTGGCATATAAACGCCACTATACAAAGCAATACGCTTGGCATTCACCTCAAGATAGAAACCAGGATTGAGCATATCCTTTCTGCCGTCTTTAGCAATATTAGCCGACACATTTGTTTTGTATGGTGTCTTATCCTTACTAAATCTTATATCTCTGTTGATACGATAGATTGCTTCCTTTGCCTCAATAGCAATTTCTTTATCAATCTTAAAAACCTCTTCTAACAAGGCAGCAATAAAATGATGAAATGGTTTTTTAATCACCTCTTCATATCTACCCTTGTTTGCATTAAACCAATCGCGATTATTGTTTTTTGTGAGTTCAGTTAAGAACTTTACAAATTCCTTGCTAAAATACTCCATCGTTTTTTCTTACATTTTATATTAAAGAAATAGACTTATTTTGTGCCCATATCATTCATTAAATATAGATTTTTTTTTCGATGTACAAATTGATAAATAATGAAATACAAGCTGTTGAAGATTCATCTCTAAATGCAAGAGCTGCTAAGTATGGTGATGGTTTTTTTGAGACAATAAGTGCTTCAGAAAAAAATCTATTTTTGTTTGATTATCACTACGAAAGAATCATCAAAAGTTTTAGATATCTTTATTTTACAGAAGATAGTTTACCCAGTGAGCATCAATTAGAATCATTCTTACGACAGCAATTGCAAGCAAACTTATTCAAAAAAAGCAGAATCAATCTTCAATTTTTTCGAGATGCAAGCGGCTATTATACTCCCTCATCAAATCAAGCGGCCTTTACTACCAGTATTGTCGATTTAACGCCCACCGTTCAGCAACAAGAAACATATACTATTGGCATATACACAGAGAATAAAAAATATGCGAATCCTTTGTCTGAAATAAAAAGTTCGAATGCCTTAATCTCCGTCTTAGCGGCCACATGGAAAGCAATGACTGGTATAGATGATGCCATCTTACTAAACGCAGAAGGCAATATTTGCGAAGCCACAGCATCCAATATTTTTATCGTTAAAAACAATAAAATATATACGCCTCCATTACGTGATGCCCCTATAGATGGTGTTATGCGCCGGTATCTAATAGAGTGCTTACTAGAAAAAGACATCCCAATTATTGAAAAAAGTCTTAAAGACAATGAGCTTTTCGAAGCAGATGAGGTCTTTCTAAGTAATACAATTTCAAAAATTCAATCTGTAACTTCTTTTGGGGAACTCATAAAGTATGGTACTGCATTTACCAAAGAAATAAAAGAATTACTAGACATAGAGGCATAGTATACTCCGAACAATGAGGTCAGTTGTTTTTGCCTAAAAGTACTTTTTTAACAACCTATCGAGATCTGCTGGCACATCTATCGAATCTGCTTCTAAATTGGTTTCCAATAACTGTATTTCAAAACCATTTTCTAACCACCGCAATTGCTCCAACATCTCAATTTGTTCGTAACTACTCGCTGGCAACTTCACCACCTCTAGCAAAACATTTGTACGAAAAGCATACAGTCCAATATGCTTATAATATTGTGCAGAGGCAAGTTCATTTCTATTAAAAGGAATGGCGGCGCGACTAAAGTACATCGCTTTATTTGCCTTATTCTTTACAACCTTAATGATGTTTGAATTCGCAATATAGCTTGAATCTTCTATTGCCTTTATCAGTGTAACAATCTGAGTTTTCTCGTCAAGAAATGCATGAATCAAGAGCGTGAATAATGCAGGATCTATAAAAGGTTCATCACCTTGAATATTGATGACAACATCAAAATGCTCCGACAAATTTTCAACTACTTCTGCACAACGTTCACTTCCATTTTGATGGAGCGCTGAGGTCATCATCACATCGCCACCAATTTCTAATAGGTGATGGAAAATTCTTTCATCATCTGTGGCCACAACAATCTTACTAAAAAGATTACAATGCTTGGCTTGTTCGTACACCCTTTGAATCATCGATTTACCAGCGATATCTATCAAAGGCTTACCAGGAAACCTTGTAGATGCGTAACGTGCTGGGATGATACCAAGTATTTTCATTTAAAACTGTTTTAACTTATCTACTTTGTCTTTTTAAGTTCTTTAATAGCTCTCAAAAATAGTTCATCGGCTTGATTCAGTACAGGGTACAAACCCTCATTTTGCCATTTTTGCTTCGCAATATATGCTTTCAAAGTGTTTCGCAATAATGGATCAATATTTTTCAAATCAGATTCCTTTTTTTCTACACCTTTTGAGTAGGCATAAGTTAGAAAGTCATTTAGTATTACATTATCTAATACAAACAAACGGTTGAAATCTGCCGAAGACTTATAATTAAGGTATATCCCATTGTTGGTTCCATATCTACTGATGACATAATCTGGAATAAATCTTCTGAAATCAGCGAGATAATTATATTTTATCGTGGTGTCGTAAGAAACAAAAATATCTGGAGTGATGCCACCGCCAGCATAGACTTTTCGACCGGCATCGGTAAAATAAACGACCGTATCTTTTGCATGAATACTGTCTCCATTAAAGAATTCGCCACTACTATATCTTTCCATAATATCATTGTAATAGTCCTCTGTATTTTTTCCATAGTTTCGTTGAATGCATCTTCCACTCGGCGTATAGTATCTTGCAATGGTCAATCGAAGTGCAGATCCGTCTGAAAGCAAATATTGCTCTTGTACCAAACCCTTTCCAAAAGATCTACGACCAATAATCGTTCCTCTATCATGATCTTGAATGGCACCAGAAATAATTTCACTAGCAGAAGCACTACCTTCATCAATCAAGATACATAACTCACCTTCTTCGAATTGACCTTGTTTAGTTGCCACGTAATCTTGACGTGGAAAAGCATTTCCTTTGGTGTATACGACCAATTGTTTACCTCCAATCAATTCATCGGTCATGTCTACTGCTGCTTGTAAATACCCGCCCGGATTTTGTCGAAGATCGACAATCAGTTTCTTTAATCCTAGTTGCTTCAATTCATACAACTTTTTACCAAATTCATCCGTGGTTGTAGCACTAAAACGATTGACCTTAATATATCCCACTTCCTTATCAACCATATATGCTACATCAACACTAATCAAAGGAATTTTATCTCTTGTGATAATATAATCAAGTATTTTTTTCTCTCCTTGACGAAGAATTCCCACCTTTACTTTTGTACCTTTCTCACCACGTAACTTATGCATCACATCATCGTTAGAAATCTTTTTACCTGCTACAATGGTATCATTTATTTTTATAATTTTGTCTCCAGATTTTAATCCAGCAAGCTCAGAAGGACCGCCTGTAATAGCATTGGCTACAAGTATTGTGTCTGCCAATATTCTAAATTCGATACCAACTCCTTCAAAATTACCTTGCATATCATCATCTACGCCTTCCATTTCGCGACCTGGAATATAGACAGAATGGGGATCTAACATAGATAGATAAGTGTTGATGATGTCTTCTTCTAGCTGCTGATCATTTAAAGTATCTACATATTTTTGATTGACATAGTTGATGATTTCATTCAATTTCCCGTATTTCGTACCAGCCAAGGAGCCGCTTAATTTACCATTGGAGGACTGATTAATGAGGATACCCAATTGCACGCCAATAATCATAACTATAGCAAAGGCCAATGGCAATAAAAATGAATATTTTTTCTTTGGCGGGGACGTTGGACTTGAGTTGATTTCGTTCACTTTATAGAGGAATTAAATGGATACTAGCTCAAAACTATAAATAGTTTTCGATATGGCTTTGTTTTTTTAAGTTAAAGGAAAACAAATGCCATATAGTTTTAAAACATTCTAACTCAAGTGATGGTATTTAGGAGCCTATCCTGCTCTTCACTGTATCTTTTTTAGAGACAGAAAAAAGGATGTCGCTACGATCAGGGCTAGAGTATCACTTTTCAAAACTGCTCTTCAACAGGTTCTACTGGTAATATCGAGGTTCAAATAAACAGGCATTCCTTAATGCCAAAGCTACAAGGACCTGTTCACCTTTTCTATCGAAAGCGGCTGCTTGTGATAACATTTTGAATATCTCACAGATAAGTACTGAATGGGCTAGAAATTCAGCCATCTCTATTGATCAAAAAATGGAAACAGATGTTGTGTGAGGGAATGAAGCAAGTACCATGTACTGCGAAATGCCCGACCG
>CAMBZT010000023.1 GCA_945872405.1 Chitinophaga pinensis
ATCTATCGCGACATAGAAGAGGAAGATACCTGGGAGGGCGTCATAAAGGCGATTGATAAAGGGTTGAGTAAGTATAAAAAGCTTTTTTTTAGGGCAATTACAGAGGAAGATATCTTAAAATTGACCGAAATACGAATCAAGAGAATTTCAAAATTCGATGCCTTTAAAGCAGACGAACACATTAAAAAATTAGAGTCGGGTATCGCTGAAGTTGAAAATCATTTAAAGAACTTGACAAAGTATGTCATCAAATATTTTGAAACATTATTAAAGAAATATGGCGTTGGTAGAGAAAGAAAAACAGAGATAAAACTGTTTGATACGATTGAAGTAAAGATGGTAGCAGTAGTCAACAAAAAATTGTATGTAAATAGGGTAGAAGGTTTTGTTGGTATGGGCTTGAAAAGTGATGAGTTGGTTTGCGCTTGTTCCGATATAGATGATATCATCGTCTTTTTGAAAAGTGGAAAGATGATTGTGAGTAAGGTTGGTGAAAAGAAGTTTTTTGGCAAAGATATTTTGCACGTTGATGTATGGAAAAAAGAAGAAGATAGGAAAATCTATCACATGGTATACACAGATGGTAAAACCAAACGAACATTTGTCAAAAGATTTGCAGTTACTGCAATTACAAGAGATAAAGAATATGATTTAACTAGTGGTGAGGTGGGCTCTAAAGTGTTATATTTTTCTGCTCAACCGAATAGCGAATCTGAATTGATTAACATTCAGTTGCATCCTGCCGCCGCAGCAAAAAATAAGGTTTTTGATTTTAATTTTGGAGAGTTAGCAGTGAAAGGTCGCCAAAGTCAAGGGAATATCATCACTAAGTATCCTGTAAAAAAAGTAGAATTTAAATCGAAAGGACAAAGCACACTAGGTGGCGTAGACATTTGGTTAGATGAGACGGTTGGTCGATTAAATAAAGAGCAGCGTGGACGACATTTAGGGGTATTCGATACAGGAAATCATATTTTAGTATTGTACAAAAATGGTGATTATGAGTTAACTAATTTTGAATTGACCAACAGATATGATTTGGATGCTATTCAGGAAATAGTAAAGTATCATGCTGGTTATGTTGTTTCAACTGTCTATTACGATGGTTCTAGTAAAAACATTTATATCAAACGATTTAAAATCGAGGCTTCAGTAGAAGGGAAACGCTATCGATTTATTACCGAGCATAATGCATCAAAAGTGATGGTGTTAACTTTAAAGAAAAATTCTCAAATTCAGTTTACGATACTAAAAGGTAAGACCAAGGATAAAGAAACAGAAACACATTTTATCAAGGACCTGATTGAGGTGAAAGGATGGAAGGCATTAGGTAATAAGTTGACTTATTTTCCTATTCAAGGCGATATCAAAGAATTGGTAAATGAGGAAGAGAGCGAAGAAGAAATGTACTCTTCATCAGGAAGAATTGTAGGTCCAGATTTTGATGGCGGAGTGGAAGATGCTGGTGAGCAAGGAGAATTATTCGAATAATCATTTAGCTATTTTAGCTGCATAAAATTCTTTTATTTTATGATGCCCTGCAGTAGAAAAATGAATGCCATCACCAAACAGATAATAGTTTTCTAACACATCATTATCTTCAAATACAACACTAGCATCTATCATGGATGGTGGATTTTTGTTGCAGTTCTTTAGAGCAGTAGCCAAGAGGTTAAATTCTAGAGTAGGTCTGTTTTTTAGTTCCAACTGCGATAAATAAGGCAAAACAACGATGTTAAAATCTATTTGATTCATTTGACAAACTAGCTGAATTTGAGAAATTTCATTCGCTACTTGTATGAGTTCTTTGCCATTATGGCTATAGAATTTTTTATCATAATCATATATCGCAAGTGGTCGATCGAACAATAATCCCTTTAAGGCAATATAGGTTCTATAGTGAGTTTTTATAAACTCCAAAATTTTATAATGTGGAGTTGCTTGTTCTGTATAGGTTTGACCATAAATATCATTTAAGCAATAAAACATTGTGACATGGGTTATCTTCAATGCATTTCTGTCATTCAGTATCAACTGTCTAATCACATTTTTGTAATCAACTACAGAATAGCCAATCAGTGACGGATTGAGTATGTTGATTGAGTCTGTCTCTTGAGAGATCAACGCGCTAAAGGTAGAGTCATCATCAACACCAACCCCCATGGTTACAGAATCACCAATATGCAGCCAGGTGCTTTTCTTTTTGTTAAATCGATGCCCATTTCTTCTGCTTCTATTTTCATCGATATGTACCCTTTTACCAAAAAAGATCCCTGAACGATTAGGGGCTAATCCCATGGATTTACCATATACGAAATCTTTTAGCATCTTGCTATCACATCCTTGTGCTTGTATATATGGAAAGCAAAGACGAACGAATAATTCAATAAAAATCAATAATAGTAATGTAATCAGACTAATGTAGGACCAATACTTTATAGATTTCATTCCAAGAAGATTAGGTATAATTCATTAGATATATCAGCAAAATAAAGACTGATTGTAAGATGATGATTCCATCTAGCTGAAAAGTATAAGCAGATTCAGGAGACTTTAAGCTCAACTTTTTAATAATGAAAATACTTCCTAAACCACCCACCAGAAAACCGACATAAACTGGTAAATTATAACTTCTAAAAAAGTTTGGATAGAAAGTACTGATAGGTAAGTAGATGTAGAAAATAAATCCAATGAAACAATAAAGAACTAACAAGTAATGCGCAATAGACTTTGTTTTTTCAATTCCATATTTATGCGCAATGGTTTGTATTTCAATCTCTTTATCAAATTCATAATCACGAATATCGAACACTAGCGTTAAAGCAAAAATGAAAATAAAAGTCATCACAGATAATAAAAGAAATTGTGGTCTCACCAGTATAGGAAAGCTTACAGCATAAATACTCACACAAGTAATCATTGTCCACGTTAGAGACACTAAAAAAACTTTTAAGAATGGAATTTGTCGAAGTGGTCGAAGTTTGCCTTTGTAAGGAATACAAGGAATGCCATAGAATAAAGCAATAGTTCCCATACTAGCAATAATCATTTGTTGTGCATCATTTAATTGTAGAAAAGCATAAATCGCTGCTCCTGCATTCAATAAAAAAGAGGCACCTAAAAAATATTTATATTTTCTTACCCAATCCAGCATGACTGAAGAGGTATTGGGATGTTTCTCTCTCAATCCCACTAAGCGAAGAAAAGTATAAGCAGCAATAGTTGAGACAAATACAAAAAGCAAGAGATACCTACTACTATAAAGTGTCACATCCATCATCATCATATTGGGTGCCCAATGCAGACTTTGTATATTAGAAGCGGTGAGTAAAACAGCTGCTATACCAATCCAAAGATTGCTGTATGTGATGAGTTTTTTGATAAGGCTACAAATATTTGAAGTTAAAGGTAGGCGTTAATTTATTCAGTGTATGATAAATTAGATGAATCACATTTTCTACATCTTCCTTATGTACCGTTTCTACTGTAGTATGCATATAGCGCAACGGCAATGAAATGAGTGCTGAAGGGGTGCCTCCGTTTGCATAGGCAAATGCATCTGTATCAGTACCTGTAGCTCTATAAGCCGTATCCATCTGGTAGCTAATTTTGTTTTTTACTGCTTCATCTTTAATCATGTCAAGCAGTTTATTATGTACTGCGGGACCGACAGTCAACACCGGACCAGCTCCACATTTTACATCGCCTTCTACAATTTTATTAATCATAGGAGTGGAAGTATCATGACAGACATCAGTTACAATGGCAACGTTTGGTTTGATAGTATTAGCAATCATTTCTGCACCTCTCAATCCAATTTCTTCTTGCACGCTGTTAACAATGTATAGCGCAAAAGGTAACTTTTTTTTGTTTTGATGCAACAATTTTGCAACCATAGCAATCATAAATCCGCCCATCCTATTATCCAAGGCACGACCTACGTAATATCTATCGTTTAAGTTCATGAATTCAGACTGAAAAGTAATAACAGAGCCAATTTCAATACCTTTCTCTAAGACCTCTTTTTTAGAGGTACATCCCGTCTCAATAAAAATATTTTTCATGTCTGGCGTCTCTTCTTTTCCAGCAGCACGCGTATGTATGGCAGGCCAGCCAAAGAATCCAGGAATCAATCCTTTTTTAGTATGGATATGCACTCTGTTTGAAGGTGCAATCATATGATCGCTTCCACCGTTTCTCTTAACATAAATCAATCCATCTTCAGTAATATAATTTACAAACCATGCAATTTCATCTGCATGTGCCTCAATCACTACCTTAAACGGTGCTTTTGGATTGATAACTCCATACACCGTACCGTAATTATCTACCTCATGTATATCAATATAAGGTTTGATAAAATCCAACCACACTTTTTGCCCAGGTGCTTCAAAACCAACAGGAGAGTATGTGTTTAAACATTTTTCCATAAAAGCTAAATCAACTTTTGTTAAAATACTTTTAAATTCTTTCTTTGTTGTTGTGTTGGTTTTTGTTTTTGATTTAGCCATCTTTTTTAATGTGGATTTAATGTTTTTAATGTAAGAATGCAAATATATTTCAATTATTGCTTTTAAATTAATTTTAAGTAATATTAGCAGCTAACATCAGACTGAAAAGTATAAGTGGGCGTATCCCAGGCTTCTTTTAATTGAGTAGATTTTACAGGTAGCCACCAGTAAATTTAATCATCTTCAATTCGCCAGGGTCCTGCCATTCGAAGTGCACGGCACTTTCTACTGTCAGTTACGCAGCATTTCGAATCTCAACAAAAATTACAATGGGATATTACCATGTTTTTTCTTAGGAACATTCACTACCTTATTCTCCAACATCTTAAAGGTTCGAATCAATTTTTCGCGAGTGTCTTCTGGTAAAATTACTTCATCAATAAATCCTCTAGCAGCTGCTAAATAAGGGTTTGCAAACTTATCGGTATATTCATCTGTCTTCTCTTTGAGTTTTGCTTCTTTATCAGCAGCCTCACTAATTTCCTTTTTGAAGATGATTTCAGCGGCGCCTTTTGCACCCATCACTGCAATTTCAGCGCTTGGCCATGCAAAGTTCATATCCGCCCCAATATGCTTACTATTCATTACATCATAAGCTCCACCGTATGCTTTTCTAGTAATAACAGTTACCTTAGGAACTGTAGCCTCACACAATGCATATAACAGTTTCGCTCCATTGGTGATAATGCCATGCCACTCCTGATCTGTACCAGGTAAGAATCCTGGCACATCCACTAAAGTTAATATGGGAATATTAAAGCAATCACAAAAACGCACAAATCTGGCACCTTTTCTAGAGGAATTAATATCTAACACTCCAGCGAGTACTGCAGGCTGATTGGCAATAATACCAATGCTTCTACCAGCAATACGTGCAAAGCCAACCACTATATTTTCGGCCCAATCTTTATGTACTTCTAAGAATGAATTTTCGTCAGCAATCTGCTGAATCACTTCGCGCATGTCATAAGGCTGATTTGCGTTCAATGGAATGATGTCATTCAGAATAGTTCTTTTCTCATTGTTTGGATGATTATAAGCATAACTTGGGGCAATATCCTCACAGTTTTGTGGCATATAGCTCAAAAGCTTTTTTATATGGTCGATACACTCAATTTCATTAGCACAAGAAAAATGTGTCACACCACTCTTTTGACTATGGGCACTAGCTCCTCCAAGATCTTCTGAACTCACGTCTTCATGAGTTACTGTTTTAACTACATTCGGACCTGTCACAAACATATAAGAAGTATGTTCGACCATCAAGATAAAATCTGTAATTGCTGGCGAGTAGACAGCACCTCCAGCACATGGGCCCATAATTGCCGAAATTTGTGGTATTACACCGCTTGCCATCGTATTCTTGTGAAAAATATCAGCATAGCCACCCAAAGAAACTACACCTTCCTGAATACGTGCGCCACCTGAGTCATTCAAACCAATTAAAGGAGCGCCATTTTTCATAGCCATATCCATGATCTTGCAAATTTTTTCGGCATGTGTCTCAGATAAAGACCCTCCAAATACAGTAAAATCTTGCGAGAAAACATAGACAAGACGGCCATTAACAGTTCCGTAGCCGGTTACCACGCCATCACCTAAAATGATTTGATTTTCCATATCAAAATCTCTGCAACGATGTTCCACAAACATGCCTATCTCTTCAAAAGAGCCTTCATCGAGTAAGAAATGTATCCTTTCGCGAGCTGTTAGTTTGCCCTTTTTATGTTGGTCAGCAATTCTTTTTTCGCCACCACCCAACATGGCTTCTTTTCTCTTGTTTTCTAATAATTGTAATTTATCTAACATGCATTCAAAGGTTTTTATCGTTAAAAGTTTACGCTAGTATCTATATCAAATTTTCGATTGCAAGGTAGCTTTTTGTATCGAAATAATAAAGTCTATTCACTCATTTTAAGGCGACAGAATTAATTCTTTCCAATATTTATAGTTGTTATTCAATTGTGTTTTGTGCAATGCGCTGAGGTAACAAGCACCTTCCATTGCAAGGTGACTCTTCAGTTGAAAGGATAGTTGGGATTGTATTTTAAACATATGACCATGATTATCGAAGCCATAATCATTATGGCCAATTAATCGAAACTCATTTGGAAATGCTTGCTCATAATTAATGATGATGCCACTTTTATTCGTGAATCCTTTTTCCTTGATTTCGAAATTGAATGAAAAACATCCTTGGTAAGTATTTAATAATAATTTGAGGGCATCTGCCTTATAGCCCGCCAACACATCTTCAAATCCTATTAGAAATGGAAAATCTTCTGTACTGATGATATGATAATTTTGTGCTCCATCAAATTCACTACTATCATATTCAATGAAACCACTCAAGATATTATATTTATAGACACTATCGATTTGGTTTGAATCTGATTTATTAGCCTGCATATAATCATGTTTCAACCAATACTTTTCATACGCGTAGTCAGAAGGATTGTAAGCACCCTTGGTATTGGCATATACATCATAGCTTCGATGGAAAATGTCTTCAAAAAGTGCATCACTCTGAACTGCTCCATGCCGATTAAACAAGTTGGCTTTTGAAGTGGGGACCTGCATGCTCAAACTTTTGTCAATCACTAAAAACAGAGAGTCAACAGTCGCCTTCATTTGTTTAGCAGAAAGTTTGCCCATATAGTTGACCGAATATTCAAGTCTACCTATTTTCGATTTGATTTGCTGTGGCTTTGCAAGTTGAGCACTCAAGGTAAAAGAGAGGAATAAACAGAAAAATGTAAGCAACTTTTTCATATTTTATAATTACAGAACAAAACTATATGTATTTTTGAATTGTTTAAGAAAATACATCATTGGGATATCTTCAAAAAATAAAATCGTCACCTTTCATTAAAAACTCTGCCGTGCTGATGGCAGGAACGATTATTTCACAAGGCATTCCCATTGGCTTAGCACCCGTTCTCTCCCGTATTTTCGACAAAAGTGAATTTGCGCTGTACTATCTGTATTTTAGTGCCATAACTATGTTTTTTACGCTCTTTACATTGCGATATGAACAAGCAGTTGTATTGCCTCAAACCAAGCGAGAAGCCAATCACTTAATTGTATTAGCCTCCTTCATTAGTATTGGAATGGGTATTTTCTTTTCTATTTCTTGTTTTTTTTTAAAAGACCAAATTGCTCTATGGGTAAATAATACTAGCTTCGCTAAGTGGGTCTTTATGGTGCCGATTGCCATGACATTTATAGGAATCTACCAAGCCTTTAATTACTTTCTGACACGAGAGAAAAACTTCATAGGTTCTTCAATTAATCGAATCACACAAAGGGT
Source organism: Chitinophaga pinensis (assembly GCA_945872405.1). Classification (GTDB taxonomy): domain Bacteria; phylum Bacteroidota; class Bacteroidia; order Chitinophagales; family CAMDFR01; genus CAMDFR01. Next base: position 7,822 of record CAMBZT010000023.1, read on the forward strand.
TGTGGAAGGTATTGTAAATATCATAACAGGTTTGCTTCATGTTCCTGGAGGTCAAATATTAGCTGATTTTTCTGGTCGAATTGGTGTCACTGTCATGTCCTCCTCACAAAGTACCAGACTCGGATTTACTTTGAAAGATTTTGATTTTCAATTGATGAAAGCATTAGCAAAGCGATATTATCAATTTGCAGTCTACGGATCATTTCCTGCCTTTTTAAATTCAGTAAGTAGCAATATTCCAGTACTCTTTGTTAGTAGTATGTTCAATGAAAATATTGTGGCTGACTTTGGATATTCGCGCATGATTCTAGCCATGCCATTATCTATTATCTCTGTAAACATTTCTCAAGTTTTGTTGCAAAGAATTGTTGAGAAAAAGAATAAAGGGGAAAATGTATACCGCGAATTGAAAAAGATATTTGCCCTATTATTGGGCTTTTCTCTCTTCATTTTTTTAGTGCTGCAATTTTTTGCTCCTGCCATTTTTGCTTTTGTGTTAGGCGCTAAATGGGAAACAGCAGGTAGCTACTCTTCGATTCTTGCAACTGGTTTTGCTATTCGTTTTGCAGTGTCTCCCTTAAGCTGTGTATTCACTGCTTATGAAAGGGTAAAGTCCTTAAGTGTCTGGCAGACATGTTATTTCTTAGCCATACTAAGTTTGATACTTTTTCCAAATCTTTCTATAGAGAGCTTTCTATGGACTTATACACTTATTGATGTTCTTTCCTATAGTATATATCTTTGGCTCATAAGACGGGCAGTGTTGAAAGCTCGTTGATACTTTTTAATTCGCTCTAATATTTATTTATATACATTCGCTTTACAAATAATTTACTTATGGAAAGATTTACAGGATTGTTAGGTATTGCGGCAATATTAGGAATCGCATTTTTATTTTCTAACAATAGAAAAAAAATAAACTATCGACTTGTGATGAGCGGTTTGCTCTTGCAACTTGTCATTGCAGTACTTGTATTGAAAGTGAAGCCAGTAACCATGTTTTTTCAAAAGATTGGTCATGGAATGGAGAAGATTGAAGGCTTCGCTAAAGAAGGGGCAAATTTCGTATACGGTGGATTGGTTGTAGATAACGGTACTTATCCTCAAAACTTAATTCGGATTGATACTTTATTGCAAAAAGATGGCGTTACCGTAATGAATTATTATCTGAAGGGAGCTACAAAAGCATTAGACAGACCAATTGCAACGCCATTTTTGAATTATAATGGGGAATACGTGGTACACAATAGTTATTATGGAGGAGGATTCATTTTCGCCTTTAGTGTCACTGCTACCATCATTTTAGTGTGTATTCTGGTGGCTATTTTCTATCACCTAGGCATTATGCAAAGGTTAGTAAGTTTGATAGCCAAGGCGATGAATTTTATTATGAAAGTGAGTGGGGCAGAAGCATTGAGTAATGTGGCTTCTGCATTTGTCGGGCAAGTGGAAGCCCAAGTCATGATAAGGCCCTATCTAGATGGAATGACAAAAAGTGAATTATTGGCTAGTATGAGTGGTAGTTTAGCTTGTATCGCTGGAGGTATTTTGATTGTATATGTGAATATGGGAGCTTCTGCTGGTATGGACTTAGCGCCGAAACTACTAGCGGCGAGTTTGATGGCAGCTCCAGGTGCATTGGTCATTTCGAAGATTGTATGGCCAGAAACAGAGCAGAGTCAAACAATGGGCAATGTGAAGCTTGAAGTAAAATCTCCTTATAATAATTTAATAGATGCCATTAGTCATGGTGCTGGAGATGGATTTAAAATTTCTATGAATGTAATTGCAATGTTGATTGGTTTTATTGCTTTGATTGCTTGTTGTGATTTTATATTATTGAAGATTGGACATATTTTTTCGTCAGATTTCGATTTAAGCTTAAATTATATCTTTGCTAAAATATTCTATCCAATCACCTATTTGATGGGTGTTCCAAAGCAAGATGTGAGTTTTGTTTCTACCTTACTTGGACAAAAACTAACCATCAATGAATTCGTGGCATTTAAAACATTGACTGGCGCAGGTTCAAAAGCATTGTCAGAAAAAGGATTATTGATAGCAAGTATTGCTATATGTGGTTTTGCTAATTTTAGTTCTGTAGGAATGCAAATAGGAGGGATTGGAGAATTAGCACCTGGTAGAAGAGCTGACCTAGCAAAACTAGGTTTAAAAGCCTTATTATGCGGTACTTTGGCTTCTTATCTTTCTGCAACTTTGGCAGGTATACTGATGTAAAAATCTGATTCATTTAAAATATTATTCTTTATGAAAATCTTTTGTATCGGGCGAAACTATGCACTTCACGCCAAAGAACTAGGGAATGCAATTCCTGAAAGTCCCGTTGTATTTATGAAACCAGTCACTGCATTACTGAAAAATAATTTACCTTTTTTTTATCCGGAGTTTAGTGAAGCGATAGAATATGAAGCGGAACTCGTACTTAAGATCTCGAAAAATGGGAAGCATGTTCAATCAAAATTTGCAAAAGATTATTATGACGAAATAACTGTAGGCATTGACTTTACTGCTCGCGACTTACAAAGTAAATTAAAGGAAAAGGGTTTACCTTGGGAGCTAGCGAAAGCTTTTGATCAATCTGCTGTTTTGGGAGAATTTGTGTCATTCGATCAGTTGAAAAATAAGGACGAAATTTCATTCTCATTATTGAAAAATGGAAGCATAGCACAAGAAGGTACTAGCAAGGATGTTCTTTTCACATTCGACGAGTTAATTTGCTTTATATCTCAATATTTTACTCTGCAGGCTGGTGATTTAATTTATACAGGAACACCTGCGGGTGTTGCTAAGGTTGCGATTGGCGAAAAGTATGAAGGCCTTCTGGAAGGCAGAAAAGTTTTTGAATGTGAGATAAAATAGGGCAAAAAAAATCCCAACATTGCTGTTAGGAAATTTAGTTGCGGGAACAGGACTCGAACCTGTGACCTTTGGGTTATGAGCCCAACGAGCTACCAACTGCTCCATCCCGCGATATATTTTTAGTGAAAATCTGTATCGTTTGTTTTGCAAAGCTAGAAACTATTTAACACTTCACAAATATAAATCGTAATTTTGTCCACAACACATGCACAAGTCAGGATTTATAAATATTATAGGATTGCCGAATGTCGGTAAATCTACCTTAATGAACGAATTGATAGGAGAGAAACTTTCCATCATTACCTCGAAGGCACAAACAACAAGACATCGAATTTTTGGCATCTACAACGATGACGATTATCAAATCGTTTTCTCTGATACGCCTGGTTTTGTTCATAAAACTGCTTATAAGCTTCATACACAGATGAATGATTTCGTAGATTCAACTTTTGAAGATGCCGATGTATTCTTGTTTGTTACGCATAAGTATGCCACCATAAACGAGCAAATTCATCTTTTAAAAAAGTTGAAAGAAACGAAAGTTCCCGTTTTTGTGGTCTTGAATAAGGCAGATGAAACAAAGCCAGAGGAAGTGCAGATGTTGCATGATTTATACAAAAAGGAACTTCCAAATGCAGAATTCAGAATGGTTTCAGCACTTCAAAAAGTAATGACTAAAGAGTTGTTTGCTGAGATAAAAGGTTTAATTCCCGAGCATCCGCCCTATTATCCAAAGGATGAAATCACCGACAGAAATGTACGTTTTTTTATCACAGAAATAATCCGCGAAAAAATCCTTAAAAATTATTCTAAAGAAATTCCGTATTCAGTGGAAGTTATTGTGGAGGAGTACAAAGACGAACCCACCATTGCTAAAATACGTGCCGTTATCTATGTAGAACGAGACTCTCAGAAAAATATCATCATCGGTAAAAACGGAACTTGTATTCAGAAAGTTGGAACAGAAGCCCGAATTGATATCGAAAATTTTATCGGTGGTAAAAAGGTATTCTTAGATCTTTTCGTGAAGGTACTCGACAATTGGCGTAACAACGATACCATGTTGAAACGCTTTGGATATAAGTAGTTCCATAAATTGATTTGCAACTATTTTGAGGACTTAAGCCAATTAAGGCTTCGTTTGAAATTCTATATAAATTCTCTTACCTGCTAACTCGTCTTATTTAGCCCCCATATTAAGGCACACTCCAAAGTTTGCAATGGTTTTTCCGTAGCCCAACTCCGCCGTAATACCAATATTACTTTTTGGATAATATCTAACACCAACTTGCGGACCAACGTAAAAGAAACCTCCTGCCTCTGCACCGCTACCATCAATAATAAACTCTGGTCCACCACCCGCGTTCACGCCAACATAAACATCTAATTTGTCAGAATGGATATCCTCATTCGTTTTGTCGGCAATCAATTGAAAGAAGTGGAAGTTGCCTTGAATACCAATTGGAATATGTACGCCTGTTGCTCCGCTATAAAATGTACTTGCAATACCGACACTTGGAGAAAGTCCAACATATTTTGAGATACCGAATTCAAAGTTTCCATTGAATGAGAGCGCTGGTGTAAAGAAATATCTTCCTCCATACCCTCCGCCGCCATAAAATCCACCAAAGTGAAAATAATTAGCGGCACCAATTGTTATGCTCAAATTTTTGGAGCCTTTGCCTGAGAATGCTTGTCCTTTTGTTTCATTAAAAGAAAAAATAATAGAAATTGCCATAGTGCATAGAAGAATAAATGTTTTCATAAGAGTAAACTTTATAATTTTTGTTGGATTTTATAATAAAATAATAATGATAAATCGTGTAATCGCTTCTACTTTTTAAAACAAAAATATACCAATATTGTTCTCTTTTAAAACCGAAAAACACGTATTGTGATAAAAATGTATTATTAAATTGAATGCCTTATCTTTGCCGTCGTTTATTCATCACTAACACTTTTTATGGCATTACAAGTAGGCATCGTAGGACTTCCCAATGTAGGAAAATCTACACTTTTCAATACATTATCAAAGGCGACGAATGCTCAAGCGGCTAATTTCCCTTTCTGTACTATCGACCCAAATATTGGCGTAATTGGAGTTCCTGATCCTCGATTGAAAGTTTTAGAAGAAATGATCGTTCCAGAAAAAGTAATTCCAACAAGCATTGAAATTGTTGATATAGCTGGATTAGTAAAAGGTGCTAGTAAAGGAGAAGGCTTAGGGAATCAATTTTTAGGCAATATTAGAGCGACAAGTGCCATTATACATGTTATTCGGTGCTTTGAAGATGATAATGTGATTCATGTAGATGGAAGTGTAAATCCAGTAAGAGATAAGGAAATTATAGATACAGAATTACAGTTAAAGGACTTGGAATCTGTCGATAAAAAATTAGATAAGTTGCAAAAGGCAGCTAAAACAGGTGATAGAGAAACACTTAAAGGAATTGAAGTATTAAAAGTATATAAGAATCATCTAGAAGCAGGTAAAAGTGCCAGAAATGCACCTATTGAAGAAGGCGAGGAGCGTTTTATTGAAGACTTAAGTTTGTTGACTGCAAAGCCTGTTTTATATGCTTGTAACGTGGACGAAGCTTCTGTGGTGAATGGAAATAAATTTGTCGATCTAATTAGAGAAGCAGTCAAAGGCGAAAATGCTGAAGTGGTTGTTATCTCTGCAAAAATTGAATCAGAAATCGCTTTGTTAGAAACCGAGGAAGAACAAGAAATGTTTTTGGCTGACCTTGGTTTGAAGGAATCAGGTATGGATAGATTGATTCATGGGGCCTACAAATTACTCGATTTAATTACCTATTTCACTGCGGGTGTTAAAGAGGTGAGAGCTTGGACAATCACCAAAGGAACGAAAGCGCCTGGTGCGGCCGGTGTGATTCATACAGACTTTGAAAAAGGATTTATTCGTTCTGAAACGATGGCTTATGAAGACTTTGTGAAGTATAAATCTGAAGCAGCTTGTAGGGATGCAGGAAAATTCAGATTAGAAGGAAAAGAATATGTGGTACATGATGGCGATATCTTACATTTTCGTTTTAATGTTTAAATATTTATTTGGCCTTTAATTGTTGTATATATTTAGTTGTAGATTATAAAAATCAAAATAGCATAGTCGATGAAAATTTATTTGGATAATGCTGCCACCACTCCACTAAGCAAAGAAGTACTCGATGAAATGATGCCTTTTCTTACTGAGAATTTCGGCAATCCTTCTGCCATTCACTCTTTTGGAAGAATCACTAGGTCAGCCATAGAGAAGGCTAGAAAACAAGTAGCAAAGGCACTTCACTGTTCGCCATCAGAAATATTTTTTACTTCAAGTGGTACAGAAGCCAATAATATGGCTATCAAAAAAAGTGTGGATGATTTAGGCGTTACTCATATCATCACATCGCCCATCGAACATCATTGTGTCTCACATACAGTAGAGTATGTAGAAAAAGCTGCCGGTGTAAAGGTCCATATTCTAAATGTTTCTGATAAAGGTGAAATGGATTTTAATCATCTGAATCAACTGTTAGATGCATTAAAGTCTGAGAAAGTGTTAGTGTCGCTCATGCATGCCAATAATGAAATTGGCACGATGTTGAATCTTGAAAGATTAGCTGAAATCTGCAACAGAGATAATGTGTTTCTTCATACAGATACGGTGCAAACCATCGGACATTCACCCATAGATTTACAGAAGATTCAAGTTAACTTCTTATCGGGTTCTGGTCATAAACTGCATGGACCAAAAGGTGTAGGATTCATATATATCAACGCTAAGGCAAGTATCAATTCTTTTATACATGGCGGAGGCCAGGAAAGAAATATGCGTGCCGGCACCGAAAACATGTATGGTATTATCGGCTTGGGAAAGGCCATTGAAATAGCCACTGAGCATTTTGAGGAACATAGAAATCATATCTTAGATTTGAAAAAATATATGATGGCTAAACTGGAAGAAAATTTTCAGGACATCAGATATAATGGCGATATATCCGACAATAGTTTGTACACCGTTCTAAATGTTTCATTCCCGCCATCCGAAAAAAATGAGATGTTATTAATGAATTTAGATATTGCTGGTATCGCCGCAAGTGGTGGTTCTGCTTGCACTTCAGGAGCCGATGCGGGCTCTCATGTTCTCAATGCCATTAAAGCGGATCCAAGTAGAAAAGGCATCCGTTTTTCTTTTTCGCACATGAATAACAAGGAAGAAATTGATGTGGTGATTGAGAAATTGAAGACAATGGTTGCGGTGAAGGAATTGGTTTAAACAAAGCTACTTTTTGGTCAGATAAGCATTCACCTATAATATTCAATTTTTTATATAAATTTGCAATTCATACTTAATCAAAAATCAAATTAGATGAGAGTTATAAAAATGCGTGAAGCCCTTCGTGAAGCAATGACAGAAGAGATGAGACTAGACAAAAATGTCTTGTTAATGGGAGAGGAGGTAGCAGAATACAATGGTGCCTATAAAGTTTCTCAAGGCATGCTAGAGGAGTTTGGCCCTGAAAGAGTGATTGATACACCTATTTCTGAACTTGGTTTTGCTGGTTTGGCTGTTGGTGCAAGTATGAATGGCCTTCGCCCCATCGTTGAGTTTATGACTTTTAATTTTGCTTTGTTAGCCATTGATCAAATTGTAAATAGTGCCGCCAAGATGAAAGCCATGAGTGGTGGGCAATTTACTTGTCCTATGGTTTTCCGTGGACCTTCTGCTTCAGCTGGACAATTAGGCGCACAACACGCACAGAGTTTTGAAAACTGGTATGCAAATGTACCGGGATTAAAGGTGATTTCTCCATCCACGCCATATGACGCCAAAGGCTTGATGAAAGCCGCTATTCGTGATAATAATACAGTCATTTTTATGGAAAGTGAAGTAATGTATGGCGATGCAGGCGAGGTGCCAGAAGAAGAGTATATCATTGAAATTGGCAAAGCAGACATCAAAAGAGCGGGTACTGACGTTACTATAGTTTCTTTCAATAAAATGATGAAAGTGGCTTTAGGTGCAGCTGAAGAACTTGCCAAAGAGGGTATCAGTGCAGAAGTAATTGACCTAAGAACTATTCGTCCAATGGATCATGATACTATTATCGAGTCAGTAAAGAAAACAAACCGATTAATTATTGTTGACGAGTCATGGCCATTTGGTGGCATTTCTGCAGAGATTTCTTATGTAATCCAAAAACGTGCATTTGATTATTTAGATGCGCCAATTCACCGTATCAATTCAGCAGATTCTTCCATGCACTATGCACCGAATCTAGTGGAAGAATATTTACCTTCCATCGCTAAAGTAGTAACAGCAGCGAAAACAATTTGCTACGTCGCCTAGTATGGCCCCGTATTTGCCCTTTTTCAGAAATGATAAAGAATTTTAGCTACACAATGAATCAACTGCTTGCATTTTTTTTGTTGTTGTATATTCCAAACTGTTTGATAGCACAAGCGAAGCTACACTTTCCAATTACTGTTATCAATATTGATACATTGATTGAAGGAGAATTACATACCGTTAAATTTCCTTTTCAAAATTCCGGTACTGATACACTTCGATTGACCGGTGTACATAGCTCTTGTGGTTGTACCATTCCATCTTGGCAAGCACATAATCTCTTGTCAGGTCAGTGGGATACCATCTTGGCTACTTATAATTCTGTGGGACATCTTGGCAACATTGGAAAGTTTGTTTATATAGAAAGCAATGGCGGTAAAAGCGATGTAAAGATAGATGGGATGGTGATTCCATTCAGCACTGATATGCGAATATATTATGGATCTGGTGGTAAATTGATTCAATATCATGTCAAAAAAACAAAAACAGAAAGTCATCTATTTTTCGATATTAAAAAAGATGAGCTAGGAAAGTATTCAGGCGACATCTCTTTGGTGATCAGTAATTCAGCGCTTTTGCCAAAAGTATTAAGCATCGATCAAGCTGAGATGGAAGCAAAAGGTATTAATATTAAGGTTTTGAAGCAGGCAGGTATGGCGATAACTTATGTGCAGCCATACAATGCCTTGTTAGAGAATAAATCTTCCTATATCTATAGATTCTCATTTCAAAACTTTGAAAATACTTCTTTAAACCTATTGTTAGACAAAGAGGAAATAAAGATATATTTCGCTTTTGAAAAGTAAGACACCATTAATTTACAGCCTTTTAAGACTCATTTATTTTCTACTAAATTTTTCATCATTATAAGACTTTGAAGTGTTTTTTGGAATGCTTAAACTTTGCCAATCATCACCTTTCATCATCTTTGCTATCAAGATAATTTGTCCAACGTGATAGGGATAATGTGTCAACTGTCGATGTATTGCTTCTAATACACTATGCGCTTCGCTTCGTATATAAATTGTCTTAGCTAAATCTTCATCAGTCAAGCTTTTTAATGTGTTCAAAAGACAGTCCCATCCTTCATTCCATCGCTTTATTAATTCATCCTTGCACAATTTTGTTACTTCAAATTCAGCATCTCTCTGTCGACTTTCCTTCTCGCCATCTGTGGTCAAAAAATCAGTCCAACGCGACAACATATTACCATTTAGATGCTGAATAATGATAGCGATGCTATTACTTTCTTCATTATATTGCCAATGAAAAGCCTCTTCATTCAATTGCTCGAAACTTCGATTGCCCAATGATTTGCTACTTTCGAATTGTTGTACGGCCGAGGCTAAAAAAGATGTTGTCATAAAAAATATTTATTACAAATCTATTCATTTGTCTCTGAAAATATTTTAATTCTTGGGCCTGCCCAGCGCTTCATAATTTTATTTAATTATCCTGATTCTTATACGCTGGTCCCGCTATTCGCTTCTATCTTTTTGATAAAAAAGCCATCAAAAAGGATAGCGCTACTATCGGTCAGGCGGGGTTTTGAGACAATTTCTAATTTTTATGATGAACGAAAAGCCTGCGCCAAGGGGTGGCAGCAGTACCGCCGTTAAATATCGGAGTACTGCCGAACACCTGGTGGCATTGCTTTGTATTTTGCAATGACAGGCGCCCAATTTATCATTCATTCTTTAATGAATATGAGCAGTATAAACCTTATTTTTGTATGCATATAAACGAAGAAATGATGAAGAAAATAATAGAATGTGTTCCTAATTTTAGTGAGGGAAATGATGAAGCCATTATCAGCCAGATTGCCGATGCCATAAGAAATACAGCGGGTGCAAAGTTGTTGGATGTTGATCCAGGAAAAGCAACCAATCGCACGGTGATGACCTTGGTTGGTGATGAAGAAGCAGTGGTGGAGGCGGCATTTAATGCGATAAAAAAAGCACAAGAATTAATCGATATGCGCAAGCATAAAGGCGAGCATCCTCGTTTTGGTGCCACTGATGTTTGTCCATTTATACCCATTGCCAATGCGACAATGGAAGATTGTATTGCCTGTGCAAAGAAATTGGGTGAAAGAGTAGGGAAGGAGTTGCAAATACCAGTGTATTTATATGAAAATGCAGCTAGTTCGATAGAGCGCAAAAACCTTGCTGCAGTTAGAGCAGGAGAATATGAAGGCATTGCAAAAAAGATTCAAGAACCTACTTGGACACCTGATTTTGGTGATGCTAAATGGAATGAAAAATCGGGCAATATTGCTATTGGTGCTAGAGATTTATTGATTGCCTATAATGTCAATTTGAATACCACTTCAGTACGACGTGCAAATTCAGTTGCCTTTGACATACGTGAGCAAGGTAGAGTGCAGAAAGATAGTGATGGCAAGACTTTGAAGGATGCTGCAGGAAATGAAGTTCGTATTGCTGGAACTTGTAAATCTGTAAAAGGCATCGGTTGGTTTATTGAAGAATATGGTGTTGCACAAGTATCGATGAACTTAACGAACATTAATGAAACGCCTTTACACAAAGCATTTGATGAGTGTAATGCTTCTGCCTTTCATAGAGGGATGCGCGTTACTGGTTCTGAATTAGTAGGCTTGGTGCCATTGTCAGCCATGTTAGATGCAGCCAAATATTTTTTGCGTAAACAAAAAAGATCTGTTGGAATTAGTGAAGCAGAGTTGATTAAGATAGCTATAAAATCAATGGGTCTAGACGAATTGACTCCATTCGATCCTCAGAAAAAAATCATCGAATATGTAATGGCCGACCAAAATGAAGGAAGGTTGGTGAAGATGGATTTAGTTTCTTTTGCGAATGAAACAGCAAGTGAAAGTCCTGCGCCAGGTGGAGGATCTATCTCTGCCTATTGTGGTGCTTTGGGTGTTTCATTAGGAGTGATGGTTGCCAATTTGTCGTCGCATAAAGCAGGTTGGGATAACCGTTGGGAGGAATTTTCAGCATGGGCCGAGAAAGGTCAACTGCTTAAAGATAAATTACTAAAATTGGTGGATGAAGACACCAACGCTTTCAATAAAATAATGGATAGTTTTTCTTTGCCTAAGTCCACTGATGCGGAAAAAGTAACCCGTTCAGTAGCGATACAAGCCGCCACCAAATATGCGATAGAAATACCTTTTGAGGTAATGAAGACTGCTTTTGCTTCTATGGAAATGATTAAAGAAATGGCAGCCAATGGCAATCCTAATTCTGTGAGTGATGCAGGTGTTGGCGCTTTATGTGTAAGAACTGCGGTGATGGGCGCTTATTTAAATGTAAAGATTAATGCCTCTGGATTAAAAGATAAGGTTTATACTATGGAGGTAATAGAAGCTGCCGAAGAAATTATGCAAGCCACTAGTATTCTTGAGAAAGAGGTGATTGATATTGTTTTGAGCAAAGTTTAATCGGTTTCTAGGCTTGCCCTGTTTCGCCTTCTTTGTTAATTCGCTGGAGCGCTAGCGGAAGCAAATGTAATCAAAACAGAGAAATAGCGCGTTTGCACCATGATAGCGGTCGTCATCTATTTAAAATTTGTAAATTTGACCTATGGGTAAACACTTAAAATTTATATCTTCCGAATTCCTTGATAAATACTCGTCAAAGTGTAAAATTGACTGGTTAGAAGTATTCCACAAATTACGGTCAAAGTCAAATTTTACAAGTGAAGATTTTGAATATTATCTTATAGCATCCTCACTTTATTCGTCAAAGATTGAAGGAAATACGCTTGATGCAAATAGTTTTTTTCGAAATAGAGGTAACAAGAGTTTCCCGAAGAAAAAGGAAGTTCAAGAAATCGAAGATTTAGTAAAGGCCTATAAATTTGCTTCTGAGAACAATCTTAATAAAACCAATTTTCTTAGAATTCATGAAATACTCTCCACGACACTTTTAACTGCCAACCTGCGTGGTAAAGTCCGAAAACAGCAAGTAGGAGTGAGAGATTCAAAAACACTTAAACCTTTATATTTAGCAGTCGAGCCACAATTTGTAAATCAAGAATTAAGCAAATTGTTCGTTGATATTTCAGAATTACTGAAAAGAGATTTGTCCTACAAGGAGGTTTTTTATTATGCTTCAATGATTCATTTATGGACTGCAAAAATCCATCCATTTATGGACGGTAATGGTAGGTCGGCACGTTTGCTTGAAAAATGGTTTTTAGCGTCAAAACTTGGTTTGTCAGCTTGGTCTATCAATTCAGAAAAATATTATTGGGATAATCGTCCTAAATATTATGAAAATATTGCTTTGGGATATAATTATTATGCACTTTATTGGGAAAGATGTTTATTATTTTTGTTAATGTTGCCAGAAGCACTACGAGAGTCAATAAATTGAAATGAATTTTGAAAGCAATTACAGCTAACTAGCGATTTCTGACTTCCAGAAAATGTTTCTTTAGATCTCTAACTTTTTTGTCATGAGCATAATTATAATGTTCGCTACGGATGTACAAATAAAAGTAGAAAACAGCACAGCCATTACAGATATGCCAAATGCTATGTGGCTGAAAAAACGACTCGGGATTACAAAGAATTTTTTCGATATCTAGCTTAAAGAAAATGATGGCAATGCTAATAAAAATGATAGTGAGCCAAAGATACAGCTTATTGCTTTTTCCTTCATCTGCCTTTTCCAATACAACACCAAAGATGCCTGTCAAAATGATAAATGAAAGCACAAATTCGTGCACATAATGCAAGGAAACAAAGCTTGTGAGTGTAATGTAAATAATTGTAAAAACAGTAATTAAAAAGAGCATTCCTTTTAGATGTTGCACCTTTGATTCGCGCTTAGTCAACAGTAACCAAATTCTGTGCGTGAAATACATCAAAGGATACAAAGAAACTGAATAGACGGCAGAGAAATCGATCTTTGACGCAAACATAATTAAAGAAGAATGGAAAAAAGTGCTTCCTAAAAAAGTGTAGAGGGACACAGCTCCTAGGGTAAAAGAATAAAAGCAATTAGCGGTAATGAGATTGTAAGGTTCACGTCTACGGTAATCTTCAACGCCTTTAACAGTAAAGAATACAGCATTGACTAAATAAGTGATATTAGTAAAGGTATTTATTGGTTGACGAATAAGATTTTTTAAATCAGTCGTTTCACAAAACCAAACTTCTATGCCTTGCTTAAAAAGAAAATGGTTCCAGAAACCTATATTATAAAAGAGCTTATTGGTAATAAAAATCAGCAGTCCAAACAAAGCAGTAGCGATACTTGAAGCGATAATTGTGTTTTTGTGGTGTCGCCACAATATGGCACGCATATAATAAAGATAGCGGATATATGAATTAACTTTCGTCACTTTGTAAAACTACGAAATTTTAGGCAATTTAGAATTCGATGTCGATTTCTAAAGCATTATGATCTGAGAGATTTGGACTTTTTATATACTTATTTTTCTTTCCACTCCAATCGTTTAAAAACACCTTAATTTCTTTGTGTTTCTGATTGATTTCGCTCCCATTTTTACGAATCAGGATATAATCTATTTGGTCGTTTCCTTCGTGGTAGCTGTTTGTAACTTTGCCTTCCAATTTGCCATTTTCACAGTCTAAGGTAGAGATCATATTATCATAACTTGATTTATCTACGGAACTTGTATTGAAGTCGCCACAAATGATTTGCGGAATATTTTTTTTCTGAAAAGGTATTATTAGTTCATTATAAATTGCCTCATACTGACTTTGTCGAATTTCTTGCGGACCTTCAGATTGCAGATGTGTTCCAATCAATTGAAACAACGCTCCACCTTTATTGCCTTCCATAAGAATGGCACCTTTTTGGGAGTAACAATCGTAGCCAGTACATTTTTTGTATTTGATCTCCTTTATGGGTTGTAATGGAATTTTACTAAGTATCCATATACCAGAATTAAACTTTATGCCTCTATGATTAGCAGGCCCATAACTATGTGGAAACAGATTATTTAGCTTGGCTCTTATGATATTTCGTACAGCAAAATGAAAAGCTTCTTGAAATACAAGAATGTCATAATCGGTATGGTTTAGTTCTGTTGCGATGGCTTTAGCTCTTTGTCTTTTTGCTGTTTGGAGAATAGCAGGTGGAAGCATATAGATATTCCAAGATAATATTTTTAAATTCTTTTTACTCTGAGTAACAGGCAGTGATGAGTTTTGGTTATCTTCAGCGTATGATATTGGAGCCGACTCCATTTCTTTAAAAATAGCATGTTGCCCAAAAGCAGCGAAGCAACATAAAAGCATTGCAAAACCAATAGAAAGGAGCATTTTTGTTTTCATGTCGGCTCAGTAATTGTACTGTAAAAATATAGAATGTTTTAGTCTTCAATGCGTTGTATAGTATTATCAATTTGTGATTAAATAATGAAATCAATGTGTTATCCTACAATGGTGAGATTGAGTGTTTGATTTGTTACCTTTGTAAATACGATAACAACTATGAGAATATTGCAAATTTGTAAGAAATTTCCCTATCCACCACATGATGGAGAAGCGATTGCAATTCTAAATCTCTCGAAAGCTTTTGTCGCTTTGGGTCACGAATTGGATGTATTGGCACTCAACACTAATAAACACCATACAGATGTGGCTTCTTTACCAAAGTCGCTCACAGAGGTGATTCATTTTTACCATACAGACATTAATACAGATATAGTTTGGACTAAAGCAGTTGTGCACTTGCTTATGAACCAACCCTACAATGTTTGGCGCTTTTATAGCGAAAAATTTGAGCAACAATTAGTATTGCTTCTTAGCATTAAAACATATGATGTTATTCAGCTAGAAGGATTGCCTACTTTACTCTATGTAGATACAATCCGAAAATATAGCAATGCAAAAATTGCCTACAGAGCGCATAATGTGGAGCATGAAATTTGGATTCGTTTGCTCCAACATGAAAGCTCTTTTTTAAAAAGAAGTTATTATGGATTATTGGCTGCTCAGGTTAAAAAGTTTGAGATGATTTTCTCAAAAAAGGTGGATTTACTGTTGCCCATCTCAGCTCGAGATCAACTTTTTTTTGAGTCGATAGGATGCAAGCAGGCCATGAAGGTCGTTCCAGCTTGTATCGATGAAATTAAAATTTTGAATGAAGAAGTTAAGGTAAATGATAATGATATTTTTTTTCTAGGAGCATTAGACTGGTTGCCCAATCAAGAAGGTCTGAAATGGTTTATAGAGCAATGTTTGCCTATAATATTGAATGAAAAACCAAGTGTACTGTTGCATATTGCTGGTAGAAATATGCCGACTTTCTTACTAGATTCTAAAAGTAAAAACATAAAGGTATATGGTGAAGTTGTTGATGCCAAAGACTTTATAAAAGAAAAAGGGGTTATGATTGTGCCCTTATTATCTGGTGGAGGAATGAGGATAAAGATTATAGAAGCCATGATGATGCAGAAGGCAATTGTGTCAACAACTATCGGTGCTGAAGGTATAAAATGCATTGATGGGAAAAGTATCATTTTGGCTGATGATGGCACTTCATTTGCGCAAGCGGTAATTCAACTTTTAAAAAATTCAGAATTACAAAACTTAATTGGCAAAGCAGCACATTCTGTTGCAGAAGAAAATTATAGTTCAACGGCAGTCACCACTCATTTAATAAGTTTTTATAAATCGCAATTAGTATGATTATTTTGCTTGTGATTATTTTTGTTTGCGTCTTGCTGATCGGTTATTCCTATCTATGTTATCCAATTTTGTTGAAATGGATTACGAAGGGTAAACAACCTATTTACAAAATGTATGAAGCAGTTGATGAATGGCCAGATGTATTTGTACTTATGTCAGCTTATAATGAGGAAAAGGTCATAGGGAAAAAAATTATATCAATCTTTAGTACGATTTATCCAAAAGAGAAATTACATGTCTTTATTGGTGCAGATGCCTGCTCAGATCAGACCAATTCCATATTGTTAATGTCAAAAAATAGTTACCCTTCCTTACAGCTTTTTTTGAATCAGAAACGAAGTGGAAAAGCAGGGGTTTTGAATCAACTAATGGATGCTTTACCCATAGCAAAACCTACTGATATAGTTGTTTTCACGGATGCAAATGTCCTATTCGAAAGAGAAACTATATCACATTTACTTAAATACTTCAAGGAAGAAGATATTGGTCAAGTAGGTGCCAATGTTATTAACTATGGAATTGAAAACCGTGGTGTCGCAAAGCAGGAAGCTTATTATATTCAGAGGGAAAATAAGATTAAATACATGGAAGGTAAGCTGAATGGTTGTATGATAGGTGCTTTTGGGGCGTGCTATGCGATACGAAGAAATCTTGTTGTACCATTTCCTCCAAATATTTTGATGGAAGACTTCTATTTAAGTATGTCTGTGCTTGTCGGTGGAAACAAAGCTATACTAGCCAAGGAGGCTATTTGTAAGGAAGATTTGCCGGGTTTGATACAAGATGAGTTTAAAAGAAAAAGTAGGATTTCTGCGGGGAATTATCAAAACATGAACTATTATGCTACTCTTTTGTTTCATCCTTTTAGTAATGTGGGTTTTTGTTATCTATCGCATAAAGTGCTTCGTTGGTTGACACCATTTCTAATTTTAATGATGATGACATGTTTATTGGTACTTTCAATAAATAATATGTTTGTCGCTCAACTTTCGGTGCTGATGTTAGTAAGCCTCTTATTTCTGCTCATTGTAGATATTATTATGGAAAAAGCAGGCATACATTTTTTAATTTTGCGTTTTATCAGATATTTCTTACACATGAATCTGGCACTACTGAATGGATTTTTTATTTATTTAAAAGGAGTAAAAACAAATGCCTGGACAAGCACCAAACGAGACGACAAAGCCGTCAACTAAGCTAGACTCTATAGAGTCGGCCATTGAAGATATCAAAGCGGGGAAATTAGTTATTGTGGTAGATGATGAAGATCGCGAAAATGAAGGTGATTTTATCACTGCCGCTAGAAATGTTACCCCAGACATCATTAATTTTATGTCAACACATGGTCGTGGATTAATCTGTGCTCCATTAATTGAGGATAGATGTGACGAGTTAGGTTTGGAACTGATGGTAGGAAAGAATACCGTTTTACACCAAACCAATTTCACTGTGTCAGTAGATTTGATTGGTCATGGATGTAGCACCGGAATCTCAGCTCAGGATCGATCTGCAACCATTCAAGCCCTAATTAATCCTCAGATGACCAGTGCAGATTTTGGTAAACCAGGACATGTTTTTCCATTGAAGGCAAAGAAGGAAGGGGTGTTGAGACGTGCAGGTCATACAGAAGCAACGGTCGATTTAGCTAGACTTGCAGGATTTGAACCTGCAGGTGTTTTAGTAGAAATCTTAAATGAGGATGGAACAATGGCTCGTTTGCCCGACTTAAAAATTGTAGCACAAAAGCATAACTTAAAGATCATTTCAATCAAAGATTTGATTGAGTACAGATTGAAGAACGAGCGATTGGTTACCAATGAAGTTGAGGTTGATATGCCCACTAAATACGGTCATTTCAAGTTAATTGCGTATAATCAAGCTATATCAGAAAAAACACACCTGGCATTAGTGAAAGGTAAATGGGAAAAAGATGAACCAGTTTTGGTAAGAGTACATAGTTCTTGCGAAACAGGCGATATTCTTGGATCACTACGTTGCGATTGTGGTGATCAGTTGGCAAATGCTATGAAAATGATAGAAAAAGAAGGGAAAGGGGTGTTAGTCTACATGAAGCAAGAGGGTAGAGGCATTGGGCTCTTAAATAAACTAAAGGCCTACAAATTGCAAGAAGACGGCAAAGATACTGTTGAAGCAAATATTGCCTTAGGTTTTCAGATGGACCAACGCGATTATGGTATTGGAGCTCAGATTTTGCGTGACCTGGGTGTTACCAAAATGAAGCTTATCAGTAATAATCCAAAGAAACGCGTCGGACTTGTTGGATATGGCTTAGAGATTGTTGAAAACATCAGTATTGAAATCATTCCTAATGAGTTCAATGAGTTTTATCTTCAAACCAAGAGAGATAAAATGGGACATGAAATTATGAAGAACAAAAAATAGACTCTCTATTTTTACTCGTCAGATTTCTCCTCATTAAGATATTTTTTTAGTTTTTTATTCTCCTTCATTTGTTCTAATTCTGTGAGGGAGGCAGATTTGGCAAATCTTAAGAGTTGTCGAATCTACCGGAGAATTGTGTATTTTTGTGCTTAGAAATTGAATGGTTAGAAAGGAGTAATAATGAGTAAAAAAGGAAAAGTGTTGGTGGCAATGAGTGGGGGTATTGATAGTACTGTTACTGCTATTATGCTACATGAGCAAGGATATGAAGTGGTGGGTATTACCATGAAAACATGGGATTATGCAAGTTCTGGAGCAAGTAAAAAGGAGACAGGTTGTTGTAGTTTAGATTCTATCAATGATGCCCGTGAAATAGCTGTAAACAGGGGATTTCATCATTTTATTGTTGATATACGAGAAGAATTTGGCGATTATGTAATCAATAATTTCGTGGATGAATATATCGCTGGTCGTACGCCAAATCCTTGTGTATTATGCAATACGCATATAAAATGGGAATCTTTGTTAAGAAGAGCCGATGCCATGGATTGTGAGTTTATTGCTACGGGTCACTATGCCAAAGTAAATCAATTAAACGATCGTTATTATGTATCAAAAGGACTTGATCACAATAAAGATCAAAGTTATGTTTTATGGGGTGTTAGCCAAGCTTGCCTCAGTAGAACTATGTTTCCTGTCGGTGGCTTTCACAAACCTGCCATCAAACAAATGGCACGTGATATGGGCTTGGTAGAGTTGGCCAATAAGCCAGAGAGCTACGAGATTTGTTTTATTCCAGATAATGATTATCGAGGATTTCTAAAAAGAAGAAAGCCTGAATTGGAAGATGCAGTGCGCGGTGGTAATTTTGTGAATAAAAATGGAGAAATTATTGGAAAGCATGAGGGCTATCCTTTTTATACAGTCGGACAAAGAAAAGGATTGGGTAAAGCATTTGGTGAACCAATGTTCGTTACTGAAATTAATCCAGACACCAATGTCGTAACCCTCGGTAGAGAGGAAGAACTAGACAGAAATGGCATGTGGGTCCGAAATATCAATATGCATAAATATGCATTTATTGAAGAAAAAATGAATGCAGTGACCAAGGTGAGATACAAGCATGATGGCTTACAGAGTTCAATTCAGGTGGTTGATCAGCGATTGAAAGTTGAGTTTAATGGAATGGTATCTGGTATTGCCCCTGGACAAAGTGCTGTCTTTTACGAAGGAGATGATGTGATTGGTGGAGGCCATATTGTATCAAGCTTTAATCTTCAGTAAATGATACTTAACAGACTAACTACGAAGCATTTTATTTTTGCCAAATATTAAATAAAAGAATTATCTTGTTTTCTTATGATAGCATTTATCTCTCAAGTACTAAGTATGAAAAATAAGTTGAGAAAATATTTTAAACTCCTCCTTATACTTTTTCTTTCTTTGATCTTAAGTGTAGGCTGCAATAAGTCTGACAATACAACTTTTAATGCTGGTTTTGAGTATTATCCTATAGTAGCTGGACATTATATCACTTATTCTGTTGATTCATTTTACTATTCTTCAACCAATTATCCGCAGATAAGAATTGATACTATTCACTATGAAATAAAAGAATTGATTGATACATCCTTTTTGGATAATGCAGGAAGAACTAGCTACCGAATTGAGCGCTATAGACGCCCTGATGCTTATTCTAATTGGTCTATTGATCGAATCTGGAGTGTCAATAATAACAATATTGTGCTTGATAAAAATGAAGATGATTTACACTTTATAAAATTAGTATTTCCAATTGTTGAGGGCAAGACATGGAAGGGGAATAGACAAATAGCTGCCATAGATGAGCATATGTATTTGAAGGATTGGATTTATCAATATCAAGATATAGATCAATCTTATGCCATCGGCATGGAAGTTTTTGATAGCACTTTGCTTGTTATGCAGGTGAATGTTGAAAACTTGATTGAAAAGAAATTTGCCTACGAAAGATATGCCAAGGGAATAGGAATGATATCAAAAGAAATTAAATTCCTTGGCAAACAAAGAGATCTTACGAATGGTTGGGGATATCCAGAAACAGGTGTTTGGGTTCGTTATGAATACACTGGTAGCGGACAAGAGTAAAATGAATCAGATAAATAAACTTAAAAAACCTGTGACTTTTAAATGAAAAGACAAATCTCTTTATTTCTTTTTCTAATTTTTTATTTCGCATCATTTTCTCAAACTTACCAGAAGTATTGGGTATATCTAAAAGATAAAAATAATAGTCCATATACAGTTAGCAAGCCAATGGAATTCCTTTCTTTTAAAGCGATTGAAAGGCGAATGTTACAAGGAATTTCAATTGACGAAAGTGATTTACCTGTTAATCCTATCTATATTCAAGCTTTAAAAGACAAGGGAGTTGATATTTATAATGTTTCTAAATGGATCAATGCTGTGAGTGTTAGCACAGATGATCAAACAGTGATTGAAACAATTAAAAGTTTGCCATTTGTGCTCGCAGTAAAACCAGTGATAAGTATGATTGATCCTTCACGAGGCATTACAAAAGAAAAGTTTGAACCCATTATTAGTGTTGACTTCCCAGCATTTACTACAACGAGATATGGTGCGACATTGAATCAGATTAAAATGATAGGCATAGATACGCTGCATGCGCTCGGTTATACTGGTAAGGGTATAGATATTGCTGTTTTTGATGGTGGATTTATTAATGTGAATTTGATTAACTTTTTTCAAGTGGCACAAAAAGAACAAAGAATACATGCAGTTTGGAATTACGTAGATGGTGATACAAATGTATATTCTCGTTCTTTTCATGGCACAGCTGTTATGTCGGTCATGTGCGCTAATTTGCCCAACACAATGATAGGAGCAGCACCAGATGCAAACTACTATTTGTTCATTACGGAAGATACCTACAACGAATCGAGAGTGGAGGAAGATAATTGGGCTTCAGCAGCAGAAAAGGCGGATAGTATGGGTGTCATGATTTTTAGCACTTCTCTTGGGTATACAGAGTTCGACTCCATTTCTACTAATCATACTTATTTGGAGATGAATGGCGATAGTACTGTCATTACTAAAGCAGCGAATATTGCAGCGAGCAAAGGAATTTTGGTTGTGAATAGTGCAGGAAATGAAGGTAATAGTTCATGGCGTTATATTTCAGCCCCATCTGATGGTGATAGTGTCTTATGCATTGGAGCAGTTTATCCCAATAGAGTTTTGGCAAATTTTAGTTCTCGTGGACCAAATTCTAGCGGACACTTGAAACCGAATGTATGTGCGAGTGGGGCTCAAATTTTTGTAGCCACGGTTGAGAATGAAGTTTCGACCAGCAATGGTACTTCTTTCTCTTGCCCCTTAGTCGCAGCCTCTGCTGCTTGTTTATGGCAAGCATTCCCTGCCAAAAGAAGTATGGAGATATTTCATGCTATTGAAGCATGTTCGGATAGATTTATCTCTCCAGATTATGATTACGGATTTGGTATTCCTAATTTTTTTGTGGCTTTTAAAAAGTATGAAGCGGAAACCCATAATAATCCTTTAGAAGTTTTCCCAAAAGTAGTACCAACCGTTTTTAATAATTCCTTTTCAGTACTATGGAAGGATGCCACAGACGCCACTGTCACATTCAATCTCTATGATGAGAAAGGAGCAAGATTGAGTAATCAAAAACTATTTCTCCCTAAAAATGAAGTTCAAAAGGTATATTTTAGTGATTTAGCTGATTATCAAGCTGGCATGTATCTTATGAAAGTTTCTGATGGTAAAAAAGTGAGTACTTTTAGGTTGATGAAGTATTAGGTTGATGACTGAAAGCCCAATTTGTCAAAAAAAATGGCGCGAGTGTTTTCCACTCGTGTCTATGAACATCCCCCTCTTAAAATTATAACTGCTGCCATCAATTCAATGATGATGCCCCATAAACATATTGGTATAAAAAATAAAAAGCCAACAAAATGAGTGGCAGTAACGCGGGATAGACGGAGAAGTTGGCATGAAAATACCCTTGAATTAGGTATACTAAAGAACGCTGAATACCACAGCCAGGTCAATCTATTCCAGTTAGATTTTTAAACACACATGGGAGCATTTTTTGACTTTACAGCATTTTATTAAGTTAATTTCAAAAATAGCTAAAAGTGTTAAACTGTCCCTAGCTTTTATGCATCGTTATTTTGTGTCTTAAATTCTGAAGTGGTATGAAAGATGATTTCCGGAAAATTCTCTTTAGCCACTTTTAAAATCCAAGCACTTTCTGCAAGAAAGACGGTATTCTTGTCCTTATCGGTATAAATATATTGATACTTGACCCTACAAAATTCATTCATCTTCTCTTTGTTGTCGGATGTTATCCAACAAGCTTTGTGAAAGGGTACAGGTTGAAATTGGGCAGATGCTTTATATTCGTGTAATAGGCGATACTGTATCACTTCAAACTGAAGATCGCCAACCACACCTACCACTTTTTTATTACCCAATTGATGCGTGAATAGTTGCGCCACACCTTCGTCTGTAAGCTGTTCTATGCCTTTTTCTAATTGTTTTGTCTTCATTGGATCGGTGTTGATCAGTTCTCTAAAAAGTTCGGGAGAGAAGCTAGGAATGCCTTGGAAGTTGTATTTCTTACCTTCTGTTATGGTATCGCCAATCTTAAAATTTCCTGTATCGTATAAACCCACAACATCGCCGGGATATGCTTCGTCGATAATATTTTTGCTCGATGCAAGGAACGAGAAAGGAGAGGAGAAGCGTGCATTTTTATCGGTACGCACTTGATAGAAAAATTTGTTACGCTCGAATTTACCACTGCAAACTCTTAGAAAAGCGATTCTATCTCTATGTTTAGGATCTAGATTGGCATGAATTTTAAAAATAAAGCCACTGAAATCTTTGGCATCTGGTTCTATAAATCCTTTGTCGGTGGGTCTGCCTTTAGGTATTGGAGAAATTTCTAAGAAAGATTCTAGCAATTCTTTGATACCAAAATTATTGATAGCAGAGCCGAAAAATACAGGGGCAATTTCGCCTGATAAGTATTTGGATTTCTCTAAATCGTGGTAAACACCTTCGATTAATTCTACATTTTCTCTGAGGTTATTAGCATCATATTCGCCGATTTGCTTATCGAGTTCAGCATCTGTGAGATCTTTAATAGATAATACTTCCTCTTCCACTCTTTGCGTACTTGCGCGAAATAAATTCAAATATTTTTTATGGATATTGTACACACCTTTGAAGAGCGAACCCATTCCGATCGGCCAACTCAACGGATGTACTTTTATGCTTAATTTCTCTTCTATTTCGTCTAACAAATCAAAAGGGTCTTTGCCATCTCTATCCATTTTATTGATAAAAACGATTACAGGAGTATTTCTCATACGACAAACCTTCATTAACTTTTCTGTTTGCTCTTCTACACCCTTTACGCAATCTACCACCAGAATGACACTATCAACAGCCGTTAAAGTACGATAAGTATCTTCAGCGAAATCTTTATGTCCAGGGGTATCTAAGAGGTTAATAATATGATCTTGATACTCGAAAGACATCACTGAAGTGGCTACAGAAATACCTCTTTGTCTTTCTATATCCATGAAGTCTGATGTGGCACTCTTCTTTATCTTGTTGGATTTAACGGCACCAGCAGTTTGAATGGCACCTCCAAAGAGCAAGAACTTTTCTGTAAGCGTGGTCTTTCCTGCATCTGGGTGACTGATGATGGCAAATGTTCGTCGGCGTGCAATTTCTTCGTGTAAACCCATTATTTTTATTAAAAATTAGGGTGCAAAATTAGCAGAATAAATGAAGAATTATTTAGGAAGTGTGAAGAAGAAGGTGGATCCTTTACCCTCTTCAGATTCTAGCCAGATGTTACCATTGTACTTTTCTACAATTTTTTTACAGATACTGAGGCCAATTCCTGTTCCTTCGTAGTGTTTTTGGGTATGCAGTCTTTTAAAGACAACAAAAATCAATTCTTTGTACTCTGGTTTGATGCCAATGCCATTGTCTGATATTTTGAACAAATAATGTTGTTCTAGTATTTCATAATCAATGGTTACCGTAGGTTTCTCAGAATCGTTGTATTTGATTGCATTTTCAATAAGGTTATGAAACAGGTTATTGATTAAGGTGGTATGCGCTTCTACAGTAGGCAATGATTTACTGATGATAATGGAAGCATCCTTTTGCGTAAGATAATGAGTGAGATTTTGCTTAATTGATCTTACGATGTCTTCTATGGATATTTCTTCTGTTTCTTGATTGTTATTATCTGTGGTGCTGTACAATAAAATATCATTAACTAAACGATATAGATGCTCAGCCGAATCCGTGGCAATGGTCATAAGCTCTGAGCTGTTTTTGTCTAAGGTATTATTGTTCTTTTTTCTAACAAGCTGTAATAAGGTGATGATGTTTCGAAGTGGCGATTTTAAATCATGTGAGGTGATGTAGGCGAATTGTTTCAACTCTTCGTTCTTTACTTCTAGTTCATTGGAATAATTTTTGATGGTCTGTTCATTATGCTTTCTTCGAGTAATATCTATTGAATAGCAAATGAGATAGGTGTTTAGGCTATTGGTATCATCAATGATGGGAGTGATTACCTTCAACGTTGTTTTGAATTGCCCATCTTTCATGAGTACTTCTTCAAATTCCTGAGTAGACTTTGATGTCAAAGCATTCATAAGATATTGATGTCTATCTTCAGCGATTTTAATATCTTTATTCATGTATTTCACATAATCAAAATCGCTCTTACCTATAATCCAATATTTTATGATAGGATCTTGTATGGCTATTCTATTAACAAACCGATACTTTAACTCACTATCTATCACCACAACGTCAAGCGGAATAGAATCAATGATATTTTGTAGGGTATCTTTTTGAAAGACTAGTTCATGTTGAGATTTTTCATATTTTTTGAAGCCGAGAAAGACGAGAAAAACACACTCAAAAAGCTGAATAGGTGCTGTGAGGTACTTAATGGTCGAACCAAACTGACTAATGTATGCATATTTAGCCAGATCAATATTGTGAAAACTGTAAAAGAAGTAGCTAGTAATTAACAGTAAAGAATAGAACAATACTAACGTTCGCTCTGTGGGTTTATGAAGCAAAAAAATCAGGATTATTAAAGGGAAAAAAAAATTGATCATACCTGACTCCTCACCGACCAATATAGAACTCATGAGCACAGCGAAAATAGAAAAGTGTATGTTAAGCAATCTGGAAATATCGTTAAGTTTATAATACGACAGTAGCATTGCCAAGAAGTAAATCGCCAAAGTAATAAGAATTATCACTACAGAAAATACATTGAAAAAAAAGAGAGCGAAGATTA
>CAMBZT010000024.1 GCA_945872405.1 Chitinophaga pinensis
ACAATTTTAGTTAGATATGGTCACATCAAAACAGTTGCTGTAGGTGCAGGTACAAGACCTGATACAATCGTAGTTAGATTATTTAAAAATGATACATTAAATACCTTGTTTCAAGCAACTGGTATTTCGGCAGAGCAGGTTTGGTCTCAGACTATCATCGTTGATACTTCTATGACAGGTCCTGGTACAGGTCCAGGTACAGTTAACACAGGTACTTTGGTATTTGCTCCAGGTATTGCTTTACCTACAGGTTCTACCTTCTCAATTCAAGTAGATTTTTATGGTCCAGTTTCTGATGAGTTCTATGTTTTAGCTGGTTACAGAGACGCATGTGCTGCAGCTTGTGCTGCTAACATGTCTCAAGTTGGTTCTAGATTTGGAGATGGTATGAATAGCTGGGGTGAGTTTGTTTACAAACCAGCTACAGGAACAGGTTTCCAAGCATTTACGCACGATGTGAGCATAGACTGTAATTCAAATAGTACAATTGAGGATGCTAACTGCGAGAACTTCTACATTCAAAATTATCAAATCTATCCTAAAGTAACTGCTGTAGTTGCATTTAGTGGTAACATCGTCGCAGACAGAACAGAAGGTTGTCCAGGTGAAGTTGCAGCTGTTGATTTATCTATCTACGGTGCTACTGGTTCTTCTACAGTTGCTTGGACGCCAACAACTGGTGTTGATAATCCTGCAGCTGAAGATGTAAATATCACAATTCCTGCATCTGGTACAGTTACTTATACTGCTACAATCACCAATGGTGTGAATGTTACTACAGCAACTTTTGTATTGAAATCAAATGGCGTAACCGTTAATGCTGGTGCTGATCAAACTGTAGCTTGTGGTGCAACGGCTAACTTATCTGCTGTAGCTTCTGGTATTACTACAGGTATCACTTATTCTTGGAGCAATGGTAGAACAACTTCTGCTAACTCTGGTGTTGATGGTGGTTCTTATACTGTTACCGTAACAAACAATAAAGGTTGTTCAGCAACTGATGTTGTTTCAGTAATGCACCCAGGTGAATCAACTATTGTTGGTTTTGCAGTTCCTTCCCCAATTTGTGCTTCTCCAAGTTATTCTAACTTCTTCCCTAATACTTCATCAGTGAAAACTGGTTGGAACTTTACTTGGACTAATTTAACTACTTCCGCTACAAGTTTTACAGAAGATGGTAACTTAATTTTCTCTACAGCTGGTCCTGTAACTATCAAATTATCTGCTGAAAAAGATGGTTGTATTTATTCCACTCAAAAAAATGTTGTTGTGAAAGCAGCTACAGATCCTTTATGTAGAACTTTCAGCATCGATGATCAAATTTTTTCGAATAATGTGAGCATCTATCCAAATCCAAATAATGGTACTTTTGAGTTAAACGTTGAAGGCGCTAACGAATCTATCGTTATCACTATTTTCGATTCTAAAGGTCAGACAGTTTATACTTCTTCTGAAGTTAAGACAAACTCTTTAGTTAAAACTTTAGATATGAGCAAAGCATCAAAAGGTGTTTACTTTGTAAAAGTTCAAAGTGGTGTTAGTATAACTACTAAGAAATTAGTAATTAACTAAGATTATCACTTCTAAATAAAAAAAATCCCCTCCATTTTGGAGGGGATTTTTTTTTGTAAAAATAGGAGGAGTATAATTTCAATATATAGATATATCAAACGAACTTATAAAGCAGACCAAAGAATCGTGACTAATTTTATTCAATACGGTGCAAAAAAAACATTGAATAGAAGTGGCTACGGAATCAGTTTTTAACGAAGTATAGGAGAAAAAGAGTCAGCAAATTGGTCCGATTTGTAGTTGCTTTTAGTATGATATACTTATACAAATTTTGTTTATTGAGTGAATAAAACTACTCTTCACCTTAAAACAAAATGATATAGACGCTAAGAGACACAAATTATTTAGAGTGAGGAGGCCACAGCCTCTTTATTTATTTTCTTCACAAGTCCTTGTAAAACTTTTCCTGGACCGACTTCAATAAACTCAGTAACCCCATCTTGCAACATCCGTTCAACTATTTGAGTCCACCTTACTGGAGCCGTGAGTTGTGAAATTAAGTTTTCTTTAATTAGTGTAGCATCTTGCACAGGAGATGCTGAAACGTTTTGATAAATCGGACAGATGGCATCATTGAAATGTAGTAGATGAATTGCATCAGCTAACTCTTTTCTTGCTGGCTCCATACAAGGCGAATGAAATGCGCCACCAACTGGTAATTTTAAGGCTCTTCTACAACCCGCAGCAGTTAATTTTTCTATTGCTAAATCTATTCCCTTTATTGTCCCAGAAATAACTAGTTGTCCTGGCGAATTATAGTTTGCCGCAACTATAATTTCATCGTTTATTGAGTCACAAATCTCTTCCACAATTTTATCTTCCATTCCAATGACAGCTGCCATAGTACTTGCTTGCAAGTCGCAAGCCCTTCTCATGGCATCAGCTCTTAATTTTACGAGCATTAAGGCGTTTTCAAAGGATAATACACCTCCCGCCACCAATGCTGAAAACTCACCAAGCGAATGTCCAGCGGTCATATCTGGCTTTAATCCCTCTTGACCAAGATATAAGGCTATAGAATGAATAAAAACAGCGGGTTGGGTAACGTTTGTTCTTTTAAGATCTTCCTCAGAACCACTGAACATTATATCAGAAATTCGAAATCCAAGCAACTCATTTGCCTTTTCAATAATCTGCCTAGAGGCAGTATTGTTATCATATAGGTCTTTTGCCATTCCTGGAAATTGAGCGCCTTGACCGGGGAAAATGTATGCTTTCATATTGGAGCTTAATAAGTTTTGTTAGAATGTAATTAGCTTAGTTTGCCTGTCAATAAATTAATAAATTCGCTTCTTGTACTATGTTTTTCAAACTCTCCAACAAAGGCAGAAGTAGTTGTAACACTATTTTGTTTTTCAACTCCTCGCATCATCATACAGAGATGTTTTGCTTCGATGACAACCGCAACCCCAAGAGGTTGTAAGCTTTCCTGAACACAGTCCAAAATTTGTCTAGTTAATCTCTCTTGCACTTGTAATCTTCGAGAATAGGCATCAACCACTCTGGCAAACTTACTGAGACCAGTAATTTTACCATTTGGAATATATGCTATGTGCGCTCTACCAAAAAAAGGCAACATATGATGTTCACACAAAGAATACAACTCAATGTCCTTTACAATAATCATTTCGTGTGTATCTTGAGTAAAAAGAGCAGATTGTATAATAGCATGGGGATTAATGGCATATCCTTGAGTCAAAAAATGCATTGATTTAGAAACCCGCATTGGTGTTTTGTCCAAACCTTCTCTAGTAACGTCTTCACCCAAAGTGCTCAATATATCTTTATAGTTAGCTGCGATTTTATTCACTTTCTCCCAATTATAACTATCTTCCCTCTTATAGTTAAAACCTTTGTCTTCTATATTCTCTTTATTTTCATTTAAATTCATCTTATTATTATTTGTTGATACAATCTCTTCTAACCAAAAAAAGTTCGAAAAGTTTTAGGATTTATTCTCCAAAATACTCGACATAAATGTTTTCTGTTTCATAGAGCTTTATACAATGTAGCTGACAACCTTTTATATGTGGTATAAGTTTTTTCCAAATGAATAAAGCCAGATTTTCCGTAGAAACCATCAAACCCTTCAATTCTACAACATCAATATTAAGATTTTTATGATCAAGTAATAGGCAAACTTCAGTTTTTATTACTCTACTCAAATCTTTTACATTCATGATGAAGCCCGTGTCCTTATCGGGCATCCCTTTTACGGTCACATATAAGTCGTAATTATGTCCATGAAAATGTTTGTTGGCACATTTACCAAACACTAACTCATTTTTGGCAAGATCCCATTCTGGATTAGACAACTGATGCGCAGCATTAAAATGTTCTTTTCTAGTTAAATAAATCATTTTTAAAATTCAATTCTAATTAATAAATACAGAAGATATATTTTAGTGCAAAAATAAATAATAAAGTCGAATGAAGTTGTTGATTCTGTTTTCTAATTTACATGAAGCTAAATTACTTTTGGATTGGTTAAAAAAAGGGGAAGCTTTCGATTCTGAAATAAAATATTTGTTTCAACAAACCTCTGAGTTACACTACAGTTTTCGTCAAGCTGATATTGATATTGACTTAGTTATCACTGGAAATACGATGATGGATGTTGCTTTTCAATTAGGTCGAATATTGACGGTTAAAAAGTATCATCTTGTTTTACAGCTCGGTTTATGTTCAACATACGATGAATCACTTCAAGTAGGAGATTTAGTGAGTGTTATTAATGATAAGCCGGGCGATGTTGGCATATTCAAAGAGAATTACTTTTCAAACGCCTACGAATCTAATATTTATAAAATAGAGGATTATCCGCATAATAGAAGTGGATTCATTAACCTAACTACTGCTTATTTTAATGTCTTCTTGGAAGTTAAAAAAGTGGCATCAATTACAGTCAACGCCCAAAATGTATGTTCAGATAGTTTAACGAGCAGGAAAAAGGACTTTAATATTCATGTTGAAACTTCTAACGGGCTTGGATGCGCATATGCATGTCTATATCAAAAGCAACCCTTCTATCAGTTAAGAACTGTTTGTTTTGTGATACCTGCAAATCAAAGAGAAAATGAGAAAGCAATTACATCCCTCACTGAGAAGGTGATTGATTTGATAATTAAAATTTCATAAGAATGCAGACAGAAATTCAGTTAAATAGAATTCAGAATAAATTTCTCCGTTCTGTAAGTAAGAGATTTTTCTTTCAATTCTTTTTATTTGTAAAATTACCAGCGGCCTGGTTAGCAGGCCTAAACGTCATTTTGTTAGATGTCCAGAAAGCAATTGTTTCAGTAAAGTATAAATGGCTCAATCAAAATCCTTTTCAGTCGATATATTTTGCTGTATTGGCAATGGCTGCTGAGCTTAGTACAGGTCTTTTATGTATGATGTATACTCAAGATGAAAATCTAAAAATTAGTATGTTGGTGGTGGGTGTTCAAGCTTCTTTTTTTAAAAAAGCGGTTGGTGTTAATAGATTTGTCTGCGATGACGGTGTGAAGATTTTTAATGCTATTGAGATGGCAAAAAAGACAAGAGAAGGGGTGACATTGGAATTGAAAAGTACTGGCTATTCTGCTCAGAATGAAATTATTGCTGTTTTTAATTTTACTTGGTCATTTAAGGTGAAATAATCTAGTTTTATTTAAAGATTTAATATGTTATATTTACATTCAAATTCGAAATTTTAAAGTGTCGATTAAACATTTATTCAATTCTTATAATAAATTTAGCAGAGAACAGCAGCTTACTCAGCAAGAATTGTTTTCTTCAGCTGTGAGTTTAATTCTTGTTGAAAAAGACTTTATTAATGGAGTGCCTGCCTACATCGAAGCAAGAAAATTATCAGAGTATGCTTTTCTTTTAGAAAATAATCCGATTCATATTTTGATTTCGGGAGTCATTAATTCATACTGTGATAATATTGAAAAGGCTCATGAATATTTTTATCTTGTTCTCGAAAATTATAAAGTAGATAATGAAAGTTCTAATGAAATTATTTTTCTGAATGCCTATATTCATTTTGAACTCGCGAAAGCATTTATTTTCAATACTTCTTCTATCGATAAAAGTAATCATTTAAAAAATGCGATAGAATTATTTACTAGACTTTCTGATCAGAAAGGACTGGGAGAATGCTATAGTTTAAAAGCTGACTTTTTTTTTCAGCAAAGAAATTTTATCAGTGCAATTGAAAATTATTTGCAATCTATTTTATGCTTTCAGTCAGTTGGTCAACCAAATTTGATTGTAAAATATTATCTTAAAATTGCCGAAGCAAATGTAGAAATCTCTAACTATAAGGAATGGGAGTGGTATCTTAACTTGGCAAGCGATAAATTATATACATCAGATTCAATACACATGAATGCTGAAATTGCCTTCACCAGAGCAAAAGGACTTTATAAACAAAATAAGATAGAAGATGCAATTAATTGCTTGTGTGGTGTGGAGAGATTTATCTTTTCAAAGGAGAATATTTCTTGTTATATCAAGCAATTTGCATTATTAGAAGACTGCTATTCTAGATTGAATCAGGCAACAGAAGTGTTGCAATATTACAAAATGGGTATTGAATTGAAATCTAATTTAGCACAGATTGAAAAAGACAGTTATCAAGAAAAAAATTGTTGCATCAATATTTACGAGAAGTACGAGCTAGAGTTATTGATTCAAGAAAAAAGCAATTTTGAAATCAATGAATTGAAGAGTAAGTTAACTATCTCTAAAGGGGAAAATGATAGATTGGTCGAGTTATTATCTCATGATTTTAAAGAACCAGTAAGAGTGATTAGTTCTTTTGCGAGTTTATTGGCTAAAAATACAGAACAAAAGCAATCAGAAAAGGATAGAGAATACATCCAGTTTATTCTTAATAGTGCGACAAAAATGTCATCTCATATAGATAATCTTCTGAAATATATTCAGATGGATACTGAAACCTGTGAGATATCTGAATTGAATTTGAATGATTTAATCGATGAGGTAAAAAATGACTTATCATTCGATATTGCCCATAAAAAGGCCTTAGTTGTAGCTTCTAATCTCCCTAAAATAAAGGCATGTAAAGAAGTGTTTAATGTTTTGTTTTATAACTTGGTAGAAAATGCAATTAAATTCAACTATAATACCCCAATGATAAGGATAGATTATAGTAAAAAGAATAATCAACACGAGTTTTCTGTTTCCGACAATGGAATCGGTATTGCCGATGAGGATAAGGAGAAAGTATTTGATTTGTTTCGAAAAATCAATAAAACCAATGAGTTTGAGGGGTGGGGTGTAGGTCTATCTGTTAGCAAAAAAATTGTAAATTCTCTTGGTGGGCAGATTCAAATTGAGGATAATCCCAATGGAGGTACCAAAGTGAAGTTTGTGTTAGATGACAGTTATATTCTCAATTAACTATTGTTCCAATAGTTTTTTATCTCTACGTTGTAATTTATCGTATTTTCGCCCCGCATTTTAATTAAGATAATTATACATTACATGTTTGACCGTAATACAATACTAGGAATTACTTTATCCATTGCCATTTTCATTGTGTTTGTGACTTATAGTAGCAAAAAAGCTGAAAAAGATAGACTGTTGGAAAGAACAGCATTTGTGACAGATTCTACCAAAAACTATAAGGAAAAAGTTGTTCAAAAACCAGCACCAACGGTTGTTTCGGCTACTATATTGCCTTCTGACAGCACTAATGACTCCATACTTGATGAAACAACACTTGAAAAATTTGGTGCATTTTCATCAAATACTTCGAATCCAATAAAGGATGTAGTGATAGAGAACGAGTTGTTGAAAGTCACGATTTCTACAAAGGGTGCCGAGATTAAGTCTATTCAACTGAAGAACTTTAAAACATGGGATCAAAAACCATTGATTTTAACCATGAAATCGGACAATAAAATGTCATTGGGCTTCAATATAAAAAATGCATATATTTTATCAGATGAAGTAATTTATGAAAACGAGAATAATACGCCTATTGTGGTTAATGGTAACCAAAGTAAAAGTATCTCGTTTAAACTGAAAGCATCGCCAACAGAATACTTCGAGCAAGTTTATACACTTAAAGGGAATAGTTTTTTAGTGAACTATAATATCAACTTTGTGAACTTAAACAATGTTATTCCAGCTGGAGCAACAGACTTAACGTTGAAATGGGCGCAAACCACTAGGGAAATTGAGAAAAGTCTGGACTATGAGCGTAGATACTCTGGTATTTATTATCAGTATCAAAATGATGATGTGGAAGGTTTAACTGGCGAAAAAAATGAGGAAGTTTCTAATTTAACAACCATTAAATGGATTTCTTTTAAGCAGCAATTTTTTAATATGACTCTGCTTTATAAGGATGGAATGTCACCAAAAAAAATCTCTACTATTGTTGATTCAAAAGATAAAACTTATAATAAGAAATTTGCCGCAGAGTTGAAGTTGGCCTTACCTAGTGCGAATAGTAATCTAAATTTTCAATATTATTTTGGTCCAAATGACTATAATGGGCTTAAGAAAATGGATAATGGAATGGAAGATTTAATGCCTTTAGCCTCCACTTGGAAGATATTTAGTTGGATGGGTTTTGTAAATGAGTACGGAATCATCCCATTGTTTAATTTTCTAAAGAATTTCACTAAAAATTATGGAGTTGTAATTTTTATTATTGCGCTAATCATTAAACTAATACTTACGCCATTTACAATTCAGCAGACTCGACAAAGTATGGTAATGACTATTATGAAGCCAGACTTGGACAAGTTGAAAGAGAAGTACAAAGATGACCCAACAAAATTTAGCTCCGAGCAGATGAAATTGATGTCGAAGGTGGGGGCAAGTCCACTGAGCGGTTGCCTTCCAATGCTCCTTCAAATGCCTATTTTAATAGCCATGTATAATTTCTTTCCTGCTTCGATAGATTTAAGGCAAGCACATTTTTTATGGGCAAATGACTTATCTACCTATGATGCAATATGGGTTTTTAAGCCTATTTTCTTTGGCATAGATCACGTTAGCTTATTTACAGTCCTAATGACAATTACATCATTGGCAAGTGCTTTTATCACTCCACAACCAGCTCAGCAGGATAACCCAGCCATGAAGTATATGCCTTATTTCTTCCCAATCATGCTGTTGTTTATGTTCAATAGTTTTCCAGCAGCACTAACCTACTATTACCTTTTGTTTAACTTATTTTCCATCTTACAAACTTTTCTTATCAAGAGATTTTACTTTGATGAAGATAAGTTAAAGGCGGAAATTGCTGATAAAAAGACCAAAGAGCCCAAAAAGGGTGGCTGGATGCAAAAAATTGAAGATATGCAAAAGCAGCAACAAAGTCAGGCAGCATCGCAAAACTCAAAGAAAAAAAAGTAAGTTCAGTCGCAGTTTTGAATAACGGACTCACTTTTTACATTTTTATGACAGTTTCATATAGCTTTTAATTGTAGATTCGTGTCTATTTTAGGTCTGTTGTTTATTGTATTGTCAAAAAATATACTTAAATTTGTCCATTAAATAATTATTACTTCACTATTAAATAAATCAAACCAGCAAAATGAAAAAATTATTACTTTCAGCTTCTGCTTTATTTGTATCTATGGTTATGATGTCTCAATCATCAGCATCCGGAGATTCAAAAATTCTAGGACCTGCAAAATATTCAACAAATGAAATTACCGCGGGTAGTGGTATTGGAAGATCTTTATCACCTGCAAGAGTAGGTGCAAGAGGTACAAGCAGATCAGTAGCAACTATTGCAATTGGAACTTCTGGTAATCCTTATGGCGTTATTAATAATAATGTGAATCAAGTAAGTTATATCGCAGCAACGAATCAAGTTTTCTTTATACATAGAACAACTCATCAGATTTATTTGTCAGATGATGCTAATAACGGTCAGTATAGATATGATGTCTCTAGAGATGGAGGTGCATCATGGACACTTGATCGTGGTCTGTTAAATCCAAGTGGTTCTCAATCTGGTTTTGCATGTCGTTTTCCTAATGCCGTTAATTATAATCCAATGGGTAATACCGATCCAGATAGTTCTTATCTTAACTATATCGGAAGTTTTCACGACGGTGGAGGTACTGCTGATTGGAAAGGATATTGCTATGGTGGTGCAAGGTTAGATAATTCGTCTTCTACATTTAGCGAAAGACGTTATACTCCGAATTCAAGTAATACCAATATCATTACTGGTGTTTGTGAATCAAGACCTGGTACTTTTTGGGGTGTAGATGCGTATATCGCTACCACAGATGGAACAAATCCTCAAGGTATTTCAGTTTACAAAGGAGTTTGGGATGCAGATTCAATGATGGTTGTTTGGACAGCCCCAACTGTGCTTTATCCTCCTGTGTTTGATTTGGGTGCAGATGGTGTAAAGCATATTAATAGCTATACAATCGCATTTGATCCAAGTGGTTCGAATGGATGGATTGCTGGAACTGCTGACTTACTTGATGATGCGGAGTATACAACTGATCCTTTCTTTTACAAAAGTATTGATGGCGGTGCCACTTGGACAGGTCCCATCATTATCGATTTAGATAGTTTGAGTGGTATAGTTTACGATCCAATCAATGGCCCAGCATCAACTTCATTTGATATTTCTTTGACAGTAGATTATAATGGCAATCCACACTTTGTAACAGTTGTTTTGCCGGGTTCTAATACTACACCATATTCTATCCTAGGTGCTGCTCCTGATAAATATATTTATGATATCACATATGATGCAACATCGAGTGCAGATTGTCAATGGAGAGCTATTAACCTAGATTATGTAAACTCTTTAAGAAAGGAAGTAGTTACTGGAGCATTATCTTGTGACAATTACATTAGAACATCTCGTACTGCAGATGGTAAAAAGATTTTTGTAACTTGGGTTGATACCGACTCTACAGTTTCTGGTGCTGCCAATTCAGATAATGATTTTCCTGATTTTAAATTGATTGGTTTAGATATTGAGAATAGCAAAAGAACGGCAGTTAAAAATTATACTGCATCAGATTTAATTTGGGGTGGTAACGTAATTTGGCCAACAACTTCTCCAATTGCTAAAACATCAGGATCAACAACTAATATTCCAACAGTATTTGCTAGAATGAATACACAATTAGTAACACCAGAGTTGGATACATGTTATTTTCATTATGTTCAAAATATCGATGTAACAGATGCAGAATTTGTTACAAACCTTGACAATACACCTCCAGTTCTTACTGTTATCGGTGGTACTGCAGTTGATGGATCAGATTCAATTGCTCCAGTGCTTCAAGGTTCTGTTTATACTGATTTAGGTGCAACTGCTTTTGATTGTTCAGGTGGTGATTTGACTAGTTCTATTATTGTTACTGGTTCAATCAATACAGCAACATTAGGCTATGACACTATTTACTACTCAGTAACTGACGCTGCAGGTAATACTGCAACAGCAGTTAGAGTGGTTAGAATTATTACTACGCCAATTTGTACATTTGATATCAACCCAAGTAATTCAGTAGTTCGTAAGTTCTCTTATATCTATACGAATCCTTCAGCATTGGCAACTTCTTGGGATTGGAACTACGGTGATTTAACAGGAATTACAAATAGCACGAGTGGATTATTAAATCATACTTACGCTATTGCTGGTACTTATAACGTCAATTTTACAGCACGAAATTCTGCTGGATCATGTAATGGAAGTTGTACCATTGTTATCAACGCCGATAATTCTGGTAATGTAACTTGTGCAAGTATCGTAACAGATGAGTTTACAAGTATCAATGATGTTAACTTGAATAATAATATTGAGGTATACCCTAATCCGGCATCAGAAAATGTAACGATTGCTTTAGATTTGAATGCTTCAAAAAATGTAAACATTAGTATTATTAACATGCTAGGATCAAAAGTTTATGGTAAATTTTTAGGAACTGTAAACGGAAATACAACTGAAAAAATTGATGTTTCTAATTTAGAAGTTGGTATTTACATGGTTCGTATCGAAACTGAAAAAGGTACAGCAGTGAAAAAATTGAATATCTCTAGAAGATAATTAGCTAGATAAAATTTTATAAAGCCACCTCAAATCTGAGGTGGCTTTTTTGTTTTAGTGAGTGCTCTATTGTTATGCCAATCTTATTGTTTTTTTGTTTAGTGCATCCTTAAAACAAATATCATTGCAATGCAATGATATTCTTACATCGTCTTGCAAAAAAAACAACGATGTATCTTCAAAGCGTTCTTTGTATCTAGAGGGCAATTTTTTTCAAAGAAAGCTTGTCAACTTTTCGTTGTAATTTTGACTCTAGTTATTTATTAAAAAAAACAGACTTAAATAGATATTATGATTGCAATTGCTATACATGGAGGTGCCGGTACACTTAGGAAAAGTGATATGACCGATGCACTTGAAATAGAGTATAAATTGGGCTTAGAACGTGCACTAGAGGTAGGCTTTAATATTTTGAAAAAAGGGGGGCGGAGTATAGATGCTGTTGAGAGTGCCGTTTTTGAATTAGAGAACTATCCTTTGTTTAATGCAGGAAAAGGAAGTGTATTTAATAGTGAAGGAAAGCACGAAAT
This sequence comes from Chitinophaga pinensis, assembly GCA_945872405.1. GTDB lineage: Bacteria > Bacteroidota > Bacteroidia > Chitinophagales > CAMDFR01 > CAMDFR01. Next base: position 12,157 of record CAMBZT010000024.1, read on the forward strand.
GGATGCTTCAATTATGGAAGGTAAGGACTTAAAAGCAGGAGCAGTAAGTGGAGTGTCTAATATCAAAAATCCTGTTTTATTAGCAAGAGCAGTTATGGAAAAGACCGAACATGTTCTTTTGAGTGGCGAAGGTGCTTTTCAATTTGCCAAGCAAGTTGGCATATCGATAGAAAGTGATGCTTATTTTTATAATGAATTCCGACATCAGCAATGGCTGGAAATTAAAGATAGTGACGCATTTAAGCTAGATCATTCTGAGAAAAAATTTGGTACGGTAGGAGCAGTTGCTTTATCTGAAGATGGGAATCTTGCTGCGGCAACTTCAACTGGAGGAATGACAAATAAAAAATTTGGAAGAGTGGGAGATAGTCCTATCATAGGTATTGGTACATACGCCAATAATAACACTTGTGCGGTATCATGCACGGGACATGGAGAGTTATTTATTAGAAGTGTTGTAGCTTATGACATTTCTTGCTTAATGGAATACAAAGGACTTACACTTCATGAGGCGTGTAATATTGTAGTGTATGACAAACTTGTAAAAATAGGAGGTGAAGGAGGCTTGATTGCTATTGACCAAGGAGGGAATATTGAAATGCCATTTAATAGTGAAGGTATGTTTCGAGGGGCCATAAATACCAATGGTGAGCGAACAATAATGATTTATAAATAGGAGTACATATCTTCAAGTATTGAACAGAATATTGCGTGAGTGATTGGTAGGAGTACCGTGTACGACAGAAGGCACGACATCAGTGGTTTTTTACACTGATGGCACGCCCAAAACTAAAGATTTATATGAAAAGCTATTTGGCTTACAGCAATCGAATTGGATTATTCTTGGGTTTCGGTAAGTACCCTACTTTCTTGGAAAGTATGTGTTGCAACATGGTAAATATTTCCTTTGCTTAGTATATGAACAACGATGTTTTCAACACTAATTGGTGCACCAAAGTCAATATCTGCGATGTTGTTTGTTCCAATTTTTCGACCATCAATTATAATTACTGCTCCGCTTCCGATAGCTTCTAACTCCTCCCCATTTCTAACAATAACACCAGTATCTTCACCTAAACCAATACCGATAGTACCTGGATTTGAAGCTACAGCCTGGGCTAATCTAGGGAAACGTCCTCTTTTGTTGAAGTGTGAGTCAATAATCACCCCTTTCATAAAAGCCAATCCAGTTGTAATTCTTACTTCACCTTTAAGATGTGCATTTGTTGCATTCCCTTCATAAATCATAGTGTTGCTCATTGCCATTGCACCTGCACTTGTACCTGCAATAATGATTCTTTCATCGTTGAATCGTTGATGAAGAATATCCAAAAACTCTGTGCCGCCAAATATGGAAGAAAGTCTCAATTGATTACCACCTGAGAACATTATTGCATCGCAATTTCGAAGTCTTTCTAAATACTCAGGCATGATAGCATCATCGCGATTTCTGATTTTTAGGTGTCCAACATTGTTGCAACCTAGTTTTGAAAAAGCATCAAAATAATTTTCACCCACTTCTTCAGGAATGCTGCTTGCCGTTGTGATTACCTCAATTCTAGCTTCATTATTTTTTAAAAGATTGACAATATTTTTAAGAATTCCCATTTCCATGAAATTCAAGTTATTCCTCGAAATGATGCCTAACTCTAAGTCAGTTCCTTTGTCTTCTGCTCCCCCCACCGATACTAATATACCCTTTGGTGTCATACTATTTTAGTTTTTTTATGATTGCTGCAAACTTATTAATATTAATTTGGTAAAAAATAATATTTATTCACTTAATTTTTGTTCTTGTGGTAAACTCTATATATTTAAACTTAATTAATAATTATTTCTAAAAAAAACTTTTGAATCATTTATGAAAATTCTTGACATTAAAGCAATGAAGGGACCGAACTTTTGGTCAGTCAGAAGAAAAGAGCTAATCGTTATGTTATTAGACATAGAGGATTTAGAGGAAAAGCCAACTAGTAAGATTCCTGGTTTTTTGGAACGAATAACTACCCTTTTTCCAACAATGTATGAGCACAGATGCAGCGAGGGTGTTCCGGGAGGATTTTTTCAACGCGTAGAAGAGGGTACATGGATGGGTCATGTTATTGAGCATATTGCCTTAGAGATACAAACATTGGCAGGAATGGAATGTGGGTTTGGAAGAACTCGAGAGAGCGAAACACCTGGTGTATATCATGTGGTGTTTTCTTATTGGGAAGAAAAGGCGGGAATCTATGCAGCAAAAGCCTCTGTACGAATAGCACAAGCCTTGGTGGATGGCATACCTTATGATTTAGCAGATGATATTCAACAACTACGTGAAATTCGTGAAGATGATCGACTTGGACCATCAACGGGCTCTATAGTTGAGGAAGCAATAAAGAGAAAAATTCCATATATCAGACTAAACAAACGTTCTTTAGTTCAATTGGGCTATGGAATTAATCAAAAGCGAATACAGGCCACTATAGCAAGCAGTACTTCCAGTATTGCAGTTGAGATCGCCTGTGATAAAGAAGAGACAAAGAATTTGTTAGAGGCAGCAGAAATTCCTGTACCTAAGGGCAACATCGTATATGACGAGGACGATTTGGAAGTAGCTATCAAGCGAATAAACTATCCTATAGTTTTGAAGCCTGTGAATGGTAATCATGGCAAAGGAGCTACAACGAACATCAGGACTTGGTCTGAGGCGGTTGAAGCCTTGGCAGCAGCTAAGAAGTATGGGCGTGCAATTATCTGTGAGAAATTTATTACAGGTCGTGATCATCGAATTTTGGTTATCAACTATAAATTTGTTGCTGCTGCTATCAGAACCCCAGCTGCTGTTATTGGTGACGGAGTGAGTACCATCAACCAATTGATTGATCAAGTGAATAGTGATCCACGACGAGGATATGGACACGAAAAGGTACTGACAGCTATTAAGATAGATGACTTTACGATGAACATGCTGACTGATAAAAATTATACTTTAGACTCTGTCATAAAAAAAGACGAAGAGCTGTGGTTAAAGCCCACCGCCAATTTGAGTACTGGAGGAACAGCAACCGATGTTACCGATTTAGTACATCCCTCTAATGTTTTTATGTGTGAGCGTATTGCGCGAATTATTGGATTAGACATTTGTGGTATTGATATTATGGCTGAAAATCTCACCGAGCCAATTTCTGAGACTGGTGGTTCAATATTAGAAGTAAATGCTGCGCCAGGATTTAGAATGCACTTGGATCCTACGGAAGGTCTACCGCGAAATGTGGCTGAGCCAGTAATTGATATGTTGTATCCACCAGGAACTAGTGCAAGAATTCCAATTATAGCTGTATCAGGAACAAATGGAAAAACAACGACGACAAGATTGATAGCACATATTGTGAAACAAATGGGCTATAAGGTTGCCTATACAACAACTGATGGTGTGTATATTCAAAATCAATTGATGATGCGTGGTGATTGTACTGGTCCAAAATCGGCCGAATTTGTTTTGAAAGATCCAACAGTGGATTTTGCAGTTTTAGAATCTGCTCGTGGTGGAATTCTTCGTTCGGGACTTGGGTTTCATAATTGCGATGTCTCTGTAGTTACGAATGTTGCTGGAGATCACTTAGGTCTTGGTGGTATTGATACATTAGAGAAGCTGGCACGAGTGAAAGCAGTGGTTCCAAATACTGTGTTACCTGAAGGATACGCTATTCTGAATGCCGACGATGATTTAGTTTATAAAATGGCTGATGAGTTGTCCTGTAAGATTGCCTATTTTAGTCTTGATGAAAATAATCCACGAATAAAAAAACATTGTTTGGAAGGAGGTTTGGCATGTGTTTATGAGAATCACTTCATCACCATTTTAAAGGGTACTTGGAAAATTAGGGTTGAAAAGGTGAATAATATTCCTATTACATTTGATGGTAAGGCTGAATTTAATATTGCAAATGTGATGGGCGCGGTGCTTGCGGCTTATGTCAGGGATTTTAAAATAGAAGATATAAAGTTAGCCTTGCAAACTTTTGTTCCCTCACCAGCACAAACGCCTGGCAGAATGAATATTTTTAAATTCAAAAATTTTACGGTGATGGTCGATTATGCGCATAATTCTCACGGTATGCGTGCTGTCGGTAAGTTCGTACAAAAAGTAGATGCAACTTTAAAAGTAGGTATAGTAGCTGGAGTTGGCGATAGAAGAGATGAGGATACTATTGAACTAGGGGAGGAAGTAGCAAAAGTTTTTGATGAAATTATCATTCGTCAAGATAAAAACTTGAGAGGGAAAAGTGATTTTGAAATCATCAATTTGATCAAGAAAGGAATCACAAATATTGATCCCAATAAAAAGATAACGGTCATTCAAAAAGAAAGTGAAGCCATTGATTATGCTATTAAACATGCTGTGAAAGATTCTTTCATCACAATTATTAGCGATGTAGTTCCTGATGCTTTAGATCAGATTATGAGATATAAGGAAGATGATAGTCTCAATTAGTTAGTGCTGTAGATTCGTCAATTTTATAAACGAGATAATTTTTAGGTCTTAAATTAAAAGCCATTGCACAAGCAATGGCTTTTTTGTTGATTGATTCATTCTTCTATTAAGAGAAGATTTTAGTTTGTTTTTTTTGATTTAGAATTACATTACTTCTTTTTGAAAGGAATCATACTTTGTAATGAAATCTTCTATCTGTTCAGCGCTTAATCTCTTCGCACGAATAATTTTATCTTTATCTAGAACATAGATCACTGGGGTTGAACTGATATCATATAGTGTTCTAAAATTTGGATTCTGCTGAAAATAGGGATCACCCACATTAATCCAATTACATCCGTTATCGGTGATAAATTTTTCCCATTTGTCTATTTCTTCGTAACTACAAGTGGACACTGCATAGACTGTCGCACCTAAACTTTTTAACTTGTCATATTCTTTCGCCAATACAGGGATTTCTTTCTTACAGTGACCGCAATCATGATCCCAAAAAACCAAAATCGTGTATTTTGATTTTACGTCATGTAGTGCATAGGTTGTTTTAAGAGTGGTATCAGCTAAGATTAAATTTGGTGCTTTTACACCAATTAAAGTGGGTTTAATTTTACTTGATCTATCCATCATTTTGTATAAGGACACGGTATCATTTTTCATCCAATATGCTAAGCCTGTCGCATAATATTTATCAACAAGATGCACATAAACAGCATCCATACCCATAAATTTACTCGATGCATATTTATTCAATAAGAAGACTAAGCTGTATTTGAAAAGTTCGTTGTTCTTTTTAGTTGCCATCAATATTTTATCGCATTCTAGTATAATTGAATCAGGTGCTTGCACCACTACTTTTTCGAAATAGTTATCTAATTTCTGGTGATAGACAGGTGAGCGCAACAAACCTTCTTCCGTCAAGTCTGTATACTTCCAATAGTTAGCATGATAATAGTTATATTGAAAATTAGTGTCGACAGCGGAGCCATCATTTTTTCTAGGTGTTTCTGGCTGTTCAATTTCCTTAAGTCCTCCTAAAATTTTAGAATAGAGAAGGGTCGGGTTTTTATCCATTATATCTTGTCTATATTTTTTTACCTCTTCTTCTAGGGCAATGAGCTTATTCTTATAAATTTTTGAAGAGTCTGAATTTTCTGGATAAGCTTTAAATAATCTAGAGAGTTGATCGGCTACCTCTCTTTTTGAAGCCATGTAAATAAGGTCTTCAAAGAAAACAGTATTCTCTTTAGAGCCTATTACCTTCATAAATTTATTCAAATCGGCCTTGTCCGTTTCTAAGGAAAAAAATTGTTCGTTAATTAGAAACTCAAAGTAATTATTTTTCATGCTCGGTACCACTGCTAAATAAACACCACGTTGAAGAGCAGTGTCACCTTTAAAAGTACCCACTCCTTTAGAATCAAGATAAATGGTGTCTTTGATGTATTGATTATCTCCATATCGATAAGCCATCACTAATGGTTCAGAAGCAAGTCCATTAATTTTAAATTTAATCTCAAAACCTTTCTTTTGGGCAACAATTGCAGCAGATGTTAGGAGTATCAGTAAGCAAAATATAGAAAGAATCTTTTTCATGAAGTTAGTTTAGCTTAAAAAAAACAAAGTTATATAATTTAAGGATTATACACAATAATCATACCACAATAGAATTATAGATTGTTTTCAGATTCAAAGTAAAGCGCTACAGAGTTAACGCAATACCTTAGTCCAGTTGGTTTTGGACCGTCTTTAAAAACATGACCTAAGTGTGAACCACATTTTTTGCAGAGAATTTCTTCGCGAACCATCCCGTGACTTGTATCGGAACACATTTTTACGTGGTCAGCTATTTGACTGTAAAAACTAGGCCAACCACTACCACTATGAAATTTTGTTGCTGAAGAAAACAAGTCTGTTTTGCATATGGTGCATTTATAGGTCCCTTTTTTCCAGTGATTATCATAACTTCCACTGTATGGTGCTTCGGTGCCTTTGTCATGGCAGATTCTATACTGTTCATCAGTTAATCTTGCATAATTGGAATCTTTCTCTGCAGATTTATTATTTTGATTATTCGATTCTTTTTTGGAATAACTCAAACCACAGTTGGTCAACGAAAAGGAGCAGGAAATAAAAAATAAGAGAAGTTTCATTCAAATAAAAGCTTAAATCTGTTGGTAAAAATAATTAACAAAACTAAGGAGTAATGATATAAAGGCAGATTTAAAAGTTGTTAATATTTTATATTTTATTTAAGCCTAGCCAAATACCATTTATGATGGATTGTGTCGCTCGTTCTTCGCTGCTTACTTATTATTATCAATGTAAAACTGATGTTTTGAATTTACATTTCTAACAAAATTGATGGTTTCTGTGGCTCTACAGTATCCTAGTTTGCATTCAGGATCCTTATAGTATTTTGGTTCCATTAACAATGAAAGATACAATTCAACATTATCGAACCAAACATTAGGATTTGCTCCATATTTTTTTGCTAATTTTTGCGCATCTATAATATGTCCTTGGCCACTATTGTATGAGGCAATCACAAAGTACATTACTTGAGTGGAGTCCTCTACTTTTTTCTGCCAATAGCTTCTTAGATAACTCAAATATCCGACGCCAGCCTTTACGTTCTGTGCAGGATCAAATAGACTATCGGCACCAAATTTTTTACCAGTCTCAGGCATTAATTGCATCAGACCTGAGGCACCATATGGGGATTCAATTTCAGGATTGAAATTTGATTCTTTAAAAGAAATTGCCGCAACCAACTTCCAATCAAATTTGTATTGTTTTGCGTAGGTCTTGAAGAGATCATCAAATTTTGAGATTGACCCCATTTTATATCTATTTTTTTTATTGGATTTTGTCTTGTCAATAGGTTCATCCAAGGTCAGAATCTTATGACTCGTAAAATATCTATTTGTGATATCTTGGTATTTATTGGTTGTCATCAGAGAACTGATGATTGAATTTACCGTATCTATGAGGGTATGATTATCAAAAGAGGTTAGAAAGCTCATATTGCAATCGGTATTGATTTTAAATGTCTGTATGCGACTTAAATCTTCTAAATTAGAGAGTTTGAAGAGATAATCCCATGTAATTAGCGCAACAGAATCTTTTCTAATCATTTTTCGCATCAACTCAAAAGAAGAGCTCGAATCATCTAACAAGACATCATAGTGATTTTCATATATTTCTTTCATCTTGTTATAAGGAATATGTTCCAAATCACTAGTAGGGATCATTATCTTAGAGTACTCTAGATGCTTGATAGAATTGCTTTTTAGGGTATCTTGATTAAAAATTATAGCAATTAGATTCGATTTGTAATAGGGTGCGGTATAAGAAAAGTTGTATGGATAACTATGATTTAGACTGAGGTAATTACTGGCTGCTAAATCTATCTCGCCACGCTGCAATAAGCTATATAATGTTGAATCATTACTCACGGGCAATACCTCTAACTCTACCTTTAATTTTTCGGCAATATATTTTGCAATTTCATATTCGAAACCTGCATATCCATCCTTATAGTAGTAAAAACTGACTGGATTTATAGTTGTTCCTAAAACTAATTTTTTTGTCTCAACAATTTGATGCAATGATTTGTATCTATTGATATCATATATTCTTACCGCATTTTTCTTTTTACAATTTGTAAAGAGTAAAACAAGAAAAATAAATAACAAAGAATAATAGAGATACTTTTTCAAATACTTTTTATAAGATTTTTTACAAGTGGCTTACTGTATGAAATGACTGTACGCATCTTCCTTCCATCCAATCAATTTTAGGGCTTCTTCAATTGTCTCAACAGGCAATTGACAAGATTTGCCTTGACAGACATAAATAAGTGTTTTGTCAGCAACATATTTATTCTTCAAAAGAGGCAGTGTTGCATTGCTTTTTTTTGTGCCACATACAATCACATTCGGCAAGTAATAAGCATCAAGTTTATGTTTCATATCAATAGCAGAATCTCCCACAATGGCAATCTCAAAGGGTGGATTTACTTGTTTTAATAAACAACTACTCCAATTGGCAAAGAAGCTAGGAAATCGCAACATATTCTCCCTTACATTTCCTGTCATTTTCTTTGAAATATCAAGATAGTTTTTACTATCATACAACATTCCTAGATGAAGTAAGTTATTAGCCATCACTGAATTCGAAGAAGGGATTACATTATCTTCAATTTCAATCTTGTTTGAGATCAATGGTTTATCAAGGGAAGAAGTGTAGTTAAAAATTCCTTGTTTTTTATTGTAAAAATGTTGAAGTGTATATTCATTCAGATGATACGCTGTTATAAGCCATCTGCTTTCAAAAGTTGCATCATAAAGCGCTAAAAATGCTTCGATGGTAAAGGCATAATCATCAAGAAATGCATTGATGTTTGAGTGGCCATTCTTATAATTTCTATTCAAGCGATACTCACTTGTCATACATTTGACCATTAAAAACTCTGCATTTTTGATGGCACATTCTAAGTATGTTTCTTTATGAAAAGCCTTATAGGCATTTAAATATCCAGTAATCATCATCGCATTCCATGCACTAATAATTTTATCATCTGTTGCTGGTCTTATTCGCTGTGATCTTTCTTGGAGCAAAATAGAATCAGCATTTTGTATCATTAGGTTCAGTTCTTCTTCTCTCAATCCATTAGAGAGTGCAAATTTTTTCATAGACTGTTCACGATGAAAAATATTGTTACCTTTTTCCCAATTACCTGGTGGGCTAACATTATAAAACTCTTGGACAAGCGTAGCATCATTCCCTAACAATTTTTCGACCTCATCGTATTTCCAGACATAATATTTGCCTTCTTCGCCATCACTATCGGCATCCAATGAAGAATAGAACCCGCCTTCTTTAGAGGTTAGATCTGACTTAATCCAAGCCAGAGTTTGCTCCACCACATTGGCATATCTTTTATTGCTAGTATATCTATAAGCATTGGCATACAAGGTTACCAGTTGACTATTATCATAAAGCATTTTTTCGAAATGAGGAAGCAACCATTTTTCATCTACGGAGTATCGCGAAAAACCTCCACCTAATTGATCGTAAATACCTCCATTACACATTTTGTCTAATGTCAATTTTACATATTCAAAGACATCTTGATTTTTAGTGAGATTATAATATTCTAACAAAAAATTAATATTTGCAGGCATTGGAAATTTAGGTGCTTTAGTACTTCCACCATTTTTCATATCTACTCGAGTCATCCATGAAGTTACCATCGAATCGATATCTTTAGCAGAAGAATCTGTGTTGCTCGTATTGGGAACAAACTGCATTTTTTTACTATGTTGTGCGACAGCATTTGCTTGTTCAATCAACTTCATTTTATCTTTTGAGTAGGCATCTGTAAAATAAAGTAACAGTTGCGCCCACTTCTCTTTGTTAAAATAAGTTCCAGCATAAACAGGTCTTCCGTCTGGTAAGGCAATAATATTTAAGGGCCAGCCTCCTGCACCAGTGATAGTTTGGCATGCCTCCATATAAACGTGATCAATATCTGGTCGCTCTTCTCTATCCACTTTTATGGAAACATAATGTTGATTCATGATAGAGGCAATACCTGTATCCTCAAAACTCTCATGCTCCATTACGTGACACCAATGACACGCAGCATAGCCGATACTAATCACTATTAATTTGTCTTCTTTTATTGCCTTATCTAATGCTCCTTTGTTCCAACCATACCAATCAACAGGATTGTGAGCATGTTGTAACAAATAGGGACTTGTTTCCTTTGCTAAATGGTTTGTGTATGATGTATTGTTCATTTTATTTTTATTAACTGGCGTGGGGCAAGCCCATAAAAACACCGACAGAATGAGAAGAAATAAAAAAGAATGTTTCTGCTGCATTTAGTTCGAATTGTGATTAACAGACTTTTCAAGACTAACATAATGTAAACCCAATTCATAAGGCTGATTTAATAAGTTCTTTATTTTTGCATATACCTCTATGTCATTCACAAAATCGATTTCATTGGTATCTAATATAAGAATTCTGCTCTTTTCTTGGTGTTTAAAAAATTCAAAGTACATATTATTTACAGCGTCGAGGTAGCTTGCTTTGATATTTTGTTCATAGCTTCTTCCACGTTTTTTTATATTCTGTAACAGCTTTTCTGTGCTGCAGCTAAAGTACAAAATGATATCTGGCGTCGGTAAGTTTTGATAAATTATTTGAAACAATGATTTGTACAATTTTACCTCATCTTCTTCCAAATTCACACTTGCAAAAATTAAGCACTTATAAAACACATAATCTGATACAGTGATCGGATAAAATAAATCCTGATTTTCAACTTCATTTTTTAATTGACGGTATCGCTCGGCCATAAATGACAGTTCTAGTGGAAAAGAATATCTTTTGCTATCCTGATAAAATTTGGGAAGGAATGGATTATCCGCAAATTCCTCTAAGATTAATCGGGCATTTATTTCTTCGGAATACCTACTGGCAAAAGTAGTTTTGCCAGCACCGATGTTTCCTTCAATGCAAATGTATTTGTATGGACTCACCCTACAAAAATATGTTTAGTTATTCTAAAATTGAACTCACCTTATACACATTTGTGGAATTTTTGCCTATCTAGAAGTTCGGCCGAATATTATGGCTAACTTTGACCTATGGTAAATAAGACGACGACAGTACTTCAAGCCCTTCAGATTGAGCACCTAAATATGATGCAACAAGAGGCACTACAATCTATTTTAGATGAGTCAAATATATTGTTGGTGTCACCCACTGGGTCTGGGAAAACACTTGCATTTTTATTAGCAGTTTTTTATCTTTTAGAGGAGGAGAAGACAAACATTCAATGTCTTATCTTATTGCCCACTCGTGAGTTGGCCATTCAAATTGAACAAGTTTGGAAAAGTATGCGCACTGGTTTTAAGGTAAATGTTTGTTATGGTGGCCATTCCATTGAGGTGGAGACAAAAAATTTAAGTCAGGCCCCAGCATTACTCATCGGTACACCTGGAAGAATTCTCGATCATATTCAAAGAAAATCTTTTGAAGCGGATGGCATACGAATTTTGATTTTAGATGAGTTTGATAAGTCTTTAGAGGTTGGTTTTCATGAAGAAATAGCTGCTATTATCGCAGCAATTCCAAAGCTTGAAAAAAGAATCTTGGTGTCGGCAACAGCTAAGATGGAGATACCCACTTTTACCGGCGTTAAAGCACCTAGAGTATTGGATTTTTCATTATCAACTGCTCAGAATGAGCAGTTGATAATGAAACTTGTTCACAGCAAAGAGAAGGATAAATTTGAGACCCTTTTTCAGCTCCTCTGTTCTTTAGAATCAGAGCCGGCTTTAATCTTTTGTAATCATCGGGATGCGACAGAAAGATTGGCACAATTGCTAAATGAGGCCGGTATTATCACTGCTTTTTATCATGGTGGTATGGATCAGGATGACCGTGAAAGAGCGATTACAAGATTCAGAAATGGATCGGTGAATTATCTGGTGGCAACAGACATAGCTGCGCGTGGACTAGATATATCAGCCATCAAACATGTGGTTCATTATCATTTACCAAAGCTTGAAAAGGAATTTATACATCGTAATGGTCGAACTGCTCGAATGCATGCTTCAGGAACTTCGTATATATTACTTTCTATGGAGGAGGAGCTTCCTACATTCATTGGATCTGATATTGAAATATTTATTCCCTTAGAAAGTGCTCCCCTACCGACAGCGCCTATTTTTCAAACAATTTATGTGAGTGGAGGTAAGAAAAACAAACTCAATAAAACAGATATTGTTGGCTTTTTTATTCAAAAAGGGAAGCTCGACAAAAGCGATATTCAACTCATTGAGGTAAAAGATTTCATGTCGTTTGTGGCAGTGAAAAAGACCAAGATTCCAGCCTTTCTTCGTGCAATCAAAGAAGAAAAAATGAAAGGGAAAAAGTATAAAATAGAAGTCTTGCGATAAATTTTGTTCTAGTGATTGATGTTTTTTTTGGCAGCTGCCTTTGCGCAAATACAAAACGCAAAGTCACCCTGTGTTCCACAGTACAAGGTACTTGTTGCACCCAGTGCTGCAAATTTAGTGGCTAAGATTAATTAGGTATTCATCATTTTGTTTCTTCAATCTTCCAAAAGAAATTCTGCATCCTTGTAGTACTTGATGATCATTTAATAATCTTTCAAATTCTTCTTTATAGGCAGGATCTATTGCTACTAACAATCCTCCACTCGTTTGTGGATCTGCTAAAATATGTTTTTGTCTTTCTGATAATGACGCAATCTTGTGTCCATAACTTGCCCAATTTCTGTTGGTTCCCCCTGGTATACATCCTTTGTCTAAGTAGTCATCAACCACTCCAATCTTAGGTACTTTATCAAAATCAATCACGGCTTGTAAGCCACTGCCTTCACACATTTCAGAAAGATGGCCAAGTAAACCAAAACCTGTGACATCTGTCATTGCTTTAATATACCCGAATTGCCCAAAGACTTCACCAATCTTATTTAGTGTTGCCATCGAGTTGGGTGCAATATTTTTATGCTCCTCTGCCAGTATTCCTTTTTTTTGTGCAGTCGTCAAAATTCCAACACCCAAAGGTTTCGTCAAATATAAAATGCATCCCTCTGTTGCCGTTGAATTTTGTTTCAAATTTTTAATATCGACAATACCATTCACAGCCAATCCAAATACAGGCTCTGGACAATCTATGCTATGACCACCAGCCAAGGTAATGCCTGCTTCTGCACAAATAGAACGTGAGCCTTCTAAAACTCTTTGTGCTACTTCTGGTGATAATTTATCTATTGGCCAACCGAGTATCGCAATGGCAAGAATTGGTTTGCCACCCATCGCGTACACATCACTAATGGCATTGGCAGAAGCGATTCTTCCAAAGTCATAAGCATCATCTACAATGGGCATAAAAAAATCGGTAGTTGAAATTAAAGCGGTACCATTTCCTAAATCAAACACAGCCGCATCATCGCGTGTATCGTTACCCACCAATAGTTTACTATCCGTTGGATGAATCACATTGCTCTGTAAAATTTTATCTAATACAGCGGGTGATATTTTGCAGCCGCAACCTGCTCCATGAGAGTATTGGGTTAATTTAATTTCTTCCATTTTATGTATTTATAACTTGATAACAAAAGTCGATAATTGCTTTCGCATTTTTAGTAGCATCTATATTCTCAAAATTGATTTCATAAACCAACTCTTTCTTTCGCTTAGAAAGCCCATTGGCGTACGTCTTGTCATAATACACCAAAACTAATCTGATAAATTCTTTCATATTGCCTTCTTCAATAGCTTGAATGCTCATATTGCTTTCGTTAGGTCCCAATCTTTTCGAAATTTTTAAAACAGACTCTTTCAAAAACTCCTTGTCTAATACGCCATAGACTTGGTTTAAAAATTCTATTCTTTCTGTCCGACCAATATTAATATTCAAAACCTTCGCTTCATTCATTTGTATGAATAGCTTTTTCGGAATCACTCTTTTGCCAATCAAAACACTTTCATTTTCTAGCCAAATATTTTTGCTCAAATCCATTTGACTTAATTCTATCGCTAACATATTTTCAAATTGCTCCTGGCTTGGTTGTACATGCTTTCCTAAAGAACCAAAGGAAGAGCCTTGGTGATTGGCAAGCCCTTCAAGATCGATGACTTGTTCACCTAATGTTTTCATGGCTTGTAAGGTTTCTGTTTTTGCAGAACCTGTCGAACCACCTAAAATAAGAATGGGATATTCTTTTTCTAATAACTCCAAACAATAGGTTCTATATGCTTTGTAGCCATTTTCTAAGAGACCTACCTCAAAGCCATAAATATTCAACGCCCAGGCCATAGAGGCGCTTCTCATGCCGCCACGCCAGCAATTCAGTAAAATCTTTTTATCAGGACATTTTTTTTCTGCTTCTCTGATAAAGGCAGCCCAACGTGGACCAATCAACTCAAAGGCTTGCAGAATAGCAGTTTCTTTACCTTGCTGCTTGTAAGAGGTTCCAATAATTACTCTTTCATCATTCGTAAATAATGGAAGATTGAAAGCATTATGAATATGACCTTGTTCAAACTCTGCAGGTGTTCGCACATCAGCAATCGATTGATGGTGCGATGCTTGAAGAAATGCCGTTAAACTTAATTTTGTAATCATCTAATTTATAACAGCAAGATATAAAATTCTCTTGTATTGTTCTCTACCAAAACAACTCAATCACAATACTTGGTAATACTCCAATAACAATAATGGCAATAGAAGTTACAATTGCCACCATAGAATAGATGGGACTTGTTTCAAGTGTGATTGCATGATTTTCACTGTCTTTAAACCACATAGCCACTATCACTTTAAAATAGTAATAGATACTAATAGCAGAATTAAGAATGGCTATAATGACCAATGGCATGTATTGATGAATGGCAATGGAGAATAAATAATATTTACCAAAGAAACCTGCAGTAAGTGGTATACCAGCCAATGATAACATCGCAATGGTCATGGTTACAGCCAATAATCTTTTTCTTTTACCCAAGCCATTAAACACTTCAAAATCACTTCTTCCTGTTTGTTGTTGTATCATTGTAAATACTGTAAATGCTGCGACTGTAGCCATAGAATAAGCAGATAAATACAATAGAATAGCAGATTGTCCTTCCTTGAAATTTAAGCTGATTAACGCTAACAAAAGATAGCCAGCATGCGAGATACTTGAATAGGCCATCATACGCTTAAAACTCTTTTGATAAATGGCAGTTACATTCGCCAATATCATACTTAATGCTGCAATCATCGCAACAATATTTGTCCATTGACTGCCGATTTCAGTAAAGCAAGTTAAGAACAATTTAAAAAATGTCGCGAAAGCAGCAGTTTTCACTACTGTTGCCATAAAAGAAGTGAAAAGGGTAGGCGTTCCATCATATACATCTGGACTCCAAAAATGAAAGGGTGCAGCAGAGATCTTAAAACAAAATGCAACAATAAGCAGGATGATACCTACATTCATCAGGTTATGATTATATGAATCAGCTATAATATTTGTCCAAATGGCGCTGAGCTGAATTTGTCCAGTGGCACCATAAATCATGGCCATACCAAACAATAGAATTCCTGTTGCAAAGGCACCCATCAAGAAATATTTCATCCCCGCTTCATTGCTGTGCATATCATCTTTTTGACTGCCAGCAAGAATATAAAGAGGAATGGATAAAATTTCTATTCCCAAAAATATCATCAATAAGTTTTGAGCAGACAACATGGTGATTGCTCCGCAAAGCGCAAAAAGCATCAAGGCATATTTATCACCCTTATGGTGTATATCGTCTTTTAAAAACTCTGCTCCTAACAGAAAGATAAGTAAGGTACTTAACAAGCATACTACGGTAAATGCACGAGCAAATGTATCAAAGAGAAACATATTTGTATAGTCGTTAAACAATCCATCGATATCTTGTATGGTAAACACTAAGGCCATCACAATAGCCAACACACCTATAGGCATAATTGATTTGCGCATATCGAAAATACCTGCGAACAGGAGGATGACACCAAAAAAAGCCAGAATTATTATCGCAACCATGTATATTTTATTAATTTTTAAATTTGAATAGAACTTTGGTTTTACAAAGCATCTATCCAATTTTATGTTCTATTTTTCTATTTTATTGTTAACACGCTTCTATTATTGTTTTCTCCTCTACAAATATCGCCAATTCTTGTTGTAAGCTATTTAAAGCTCTTTCAAAAGTGGCTTTGAAAATATCTTTTCTCATCATTATTGAGTTATTGAATGCATTAGAATATTTGAGACAGAAGTGGCACTGATATCAAAAATAAGATTCGGATAAAAACCAATTATTAGAACCATTACAGCCAGAATGCTCAATACAGTAAATTCAAGGATACTTACATCAGTAAAGTTCTTGGTGTTTTCATTCGTTTCGCCAAACATACTTAGTTGATATACTCTGAGCATATAAACAGCGCATAAAATAATACTAGTCCCAGCGATAGCGCCAGCAATAGGATGAAAAGAGAATATTCCTTTTAGTAATAAAAACTCACCAGGGAATCCATTGGTTAGTGGCACAGCAACAGAGCCCAACATGATGATCATAAATAAGACAGCTAGTTTGGGAGCTACTTTAGCTATACCACCCATGGCCGTCAAATCATTTGTTTTTAATCTTTTTTCAATGATATCTGCCACATAGAATAAGCCAACAATATTGATGCCATGCGCCAACATTTGAATAGTCGCACCTTGCCATGCATCAGCTTGTAACGTAAATAATCCTGCACCAATCATTCCAACGTGGGCAATAGAAGAGTAGGCGAATAAGCGTTTGATATTATTCTGTCTGATAGCAATCAATGAAGCATAAATAATTCCAATGATAGATACAATAACAAACCAATTACCAATTTGGGCCCAGGCTTCTGGTGCCATAGGCATCATCCAACGCATTACCCCATATATTCCCATCTTCAACATAATACCTGAAAGCAACATGGTGCCTTGTGTTGGAGATGTAGTATAGGTATCTGGTTGCCATGTATGAAAAGGAAAGATGGGCATTTTAATAGCGAATGCAAGGAAGAAAGAACTATACACAAACAACATTCCGGATCCGTCTAATTGAGCGGCATATAGAGAATTATAATTAAAACTATGGTCGGGTGTGTGCAGATATAAATAGATTAAGCCTAAGAGCATAAATAAGGAACCAAAGAAGGTATAGATAAAGAACTTAAGTGTTACTTTAATTCTGTTTTCTCCTCCCCATATGGCACAAATAAACCAAATAGGGATCAAGGTGATTTCCCAAAACATATAAAACAAGATGCCGTCTAAAGACATAAATACGCCATTCAAACCAAACTGCATCAATAGAATTAATGCATAGAAAGTATGCTGGTATGGCTTCTCTGTGTTATTGAATGAAGAGAGAATGATAATAGGAGTCAGTATATTGGTGAGTAGTAACATTACCATCGTTAGGCCATCAACACCTATGCAAAAGTTAATGCCTAAATCGTTTATCCAGGTATAGTTTTCATAAAAGTCGTAGGCCCCATCTTGCTTCCAAATAGAGAGCAAGAAAAGATTAAAACCTAGTGTTATCAATGAACCCAACAGGGCAATTGTTTTAGCTGTTTTACCTTTGATTCCGAATAGGAACAAAGAAAAGAGAAGCGGCAGAAGAAGTAAAATGATTCCCACTATATTAAAATAATAATTTAAATAAAAAGATTAGTACCATTCCTACTGTCATACCCAATAGATAATATTCGATATTCCCATTTTGTAACCATCGGAAAATATTACTTCCCTTATTGATTAAAGTTCCGGTTCCATTCACAATACCATCAATCCATTTTGTTTCTACAGTTTTATGAAATATTTCGCCACACCATTCAATAGGTTTTACAAAAACTCTATCATAAATTTCATCCACGTAAAACTTATTAGCAATCAATTTAAGCGCTCCTGTTTGTTGTTGATCTATCACTGGAACCTCAGCCTTGGCAATATATTTATTCTTTGAATAGAGATACGCAATAATTAATGCAAGAGCGGTACTACCTGCTAGGATAGCTTGAAGAGCGTACGGTAGCGTTTTTTCAGTATGTTCGCCAAGAATTGGGATTAGCATATGTTTTAATCCATGACTAATCGACTCTCCCATAAAAGGTGGAAGATTGAATACACCACCAACGACTGATAATATGGCTAATATAATCAATGGAATAGTGATTAGAGCTGGCGACTCATGAATATGATGTTTCTGTTCCTCAGTGCCTCTATAGGTACCATGAAAAGTAAGTAAGAATAAACGTAACATGTAGAAGCAAGTCATCGTTGCGCTAATCAAGGCCAATGCCCAAAGTATAGGACTTTCTTTAAAGACATCTGCAAGAATTTCATCCTTAGAGAAGAAACCAGAGAATAATGGAAAGCCACAGATTGCAAGTGTTCCAATCAAAAATGTCCAATAAGTAATTGGCATTAACTTTTTAAGTCCACCCATTTTTCTGATGTCTTGTTCGTGATGTAATCCATGGAGAACACTTCCAGCAGCTAAGAATAATAATGCTTTAAAGAAGGCATGTGTCATTAGGTGAAACATCGCGCTAGTATATGCTCCAACGCCTAAGGACAAAAACAATAAGCCAAGTTGAGAAACCGTAGAATAAGCAAGTACTTTTTTGATATCATTTTGTCTAAGGCCAATAATTGCAGCAAATAGTGAAGTAGCAATACCGATGATGGCAATAAAATGTTGTGTATCTGGACAAGCATCAAACAAAACGTTACATCTTACAATCATATAAATACCTGCCGTAACCATGGTCGCGGCATGTATTAATGCAGACACGGGTGTTGGACCGGCCATGGCATCCGGTAACCAAGTATATAAAGGAATTTGAGCAGATTTACCCATAGCGCCTATGAATAAACAAAGTGTTGCAATAGTTAAGGTAGTCGAGCCGCCAGTGGTAGCAGCCAATTCAAACACTTTTTGGTATTCTAGAGAGCCAAACTGATTCCAGATTAAAAACACGCCTAAAAGTAATCCAAGATCTCCAATTCTATTCATGATAAAGGCTTTTCGAGCAGCTTTACCATATTCAACATTTTTATACCAAAAGCCAATTAACAAGTAAGAGCATAATCCGACGCCTTCCCAACCAAAGAATAGTACGATAAAATTAGAGCCCATCACCAACAATAGCATAGAGAAAATGAATAAATTTAAATAGGCGAAAAACTTATAAAATCCTTCATCATCATGCATATAGCCGATGGAATAAATATGGATTAAGGTTCCAATTCCTGTGATAATAAGCATCATCATTGCAGACAATGCATCTACTTGAAATGAAAAATTGATTTCAGTGCCACCAAATTTTATCCAAGTAAAAAGATGTTGAAAGAATACTGTCTTATCATGTGAAAGATTATTGAATAAAATGAGTGATAAAACAAAAGGTACGAAAACCATTGTTGTGGCTATGATACCGACGATTGTCTTCGGCAGTTTTTTTCCTAACATGCCATTGATGAGAAAGCCAATAAAGGGAAGAAGAGGTATTAAAAAAATGATTTGTTCCATATATGTTGAGTTAAAAAATAAAGGATGTTTTACTATTTTTCAGTGTTTCATCCATCATTTCATTTCTTTTTTAATGTTTTAATTTGTCTAACAAACTTACGTCTACTGATTTTGTATTCCGATACATCATCACTAAAATAGCCAAGCCTACGGCAACTTCAGCTGCCGCCACCACCATAACAAAGAATACGAATAGTTGACCATTCGGATCGCCTCTGTAGGCAGAGAACGCGGCAAATAAAAGATTTACAGAATTTAACATCAACTCCACACACATCAACACAATAATGGCATTTCTTCTGATCAACACACCCATCACGCCAATCGAAAACAATATACTGCTTAGATAGATGTAATAATCGATACTTACATGTTTTAATACTTCTGTCATTTGACGTTTTACTTAGTTGCTGTTAAAAAATTAAACCTGATTTTACCCCTGTTCATATCATTGATTTCCATCACTAATTCTTTATCATTAATTTTTATCACATTGAATACATCTTGAGCGGTTGGATTTGTATAATCTACGGTTACTATTTTTTCTTTTTCATCATATACCCAATTTCCATGTCTTACTACCGTTACTTGCGACATAGTCATCGTATAATTTTCATTATATTTTATCACGGCATTTTGTTGCTCTTCACTCACTGTTAACTTTTCACCATTGAGTTCGTAAAAATTTACCTTCCAATCTTTACAAATCAATTTCTTAAATTCCGCACTTGTTTGTGCCTTTGATATCATGCATACATTCAGCAATAAAATAATAATAACCGCAATATATTTGTTTGATTGTTTTCTCATTGTTAGAATTTTCGATTAATTAATATCTGTACTTTCTTTTTTGCCGATCAATACAGCACCTACCATGCCACTTAAAAACAAAAT